>JBDGTI010000071.1:0-3597 GCA_042216995.1 Halodesulfurarchaeum sp. | reverse complement strand
CCTGCCCCCGCTCGTCCGGATCGGATATTTGTTCGAACATGGTTGGTGTGTCTCGTCCACCCGGCATCGTGCCGGGCCTACCGCCGAGATTTACACACCTCCCATATAAGCCTATACCCGCGGTTATCACGCGTGAAAACCGACCGCTTCGCTCGGGTTTTTCCCCCGCCTCCGCCCCGCCCCATCGGGCGGGAAACATTCAACAGCCCCGGCGACGTGGCTCTGCCAATGAGCGATTCGCCGGAGTTTCGGGTTCTGCACGTCGATGACGACCCCGACTTCGCCGACCTCGCCGCCGAGATGCTGGAGCGCGAGGACGACCGCCTTGCCGTCGAGACCGCCCCGAGTGCCGCGGCCGGGCTCGATCGACTCGCCGAGGCCGAGGTCGACTGTGTCGTGAGCGACTACCGGATGCCCGGCCTGACCGGCCTCGAGTTCCTCGAGGCCGTCCGGGAGGATCACCCCGACCTCCCGTTCATCCTGTACACCGGGAAGGGGAGCGAGGCAGTCGCCAGCGAGGCCGTCGCCGCCGGGGCGACCGACTACCTGCGGAAGGGACGGGTGCGGGGCGGGGACGGGGACACCGGGCAGTTCGAGCTCCTGGCGAACCGGATCCGGAACGCCGTCGAGCAGTATCGCGCCCGACGGCGGGCGGCCGAACTCGACCGGATCCGCTCCCTCCTCAGCGAGATCAACCAGGCGCTCGTCCGGGCCGACTCGCGGGCGGACGTCGAGTCCCGGGTCTGTGAGATCCTCACCGACGCCGATCCCTATCTGTTCGCCTGGATCGGGGCGGCGGACTCCGCGTCCGAGGGGATCGAACCCCGGGCGTCGGCGGGCGCGGACGCGGGCTATCTCGAGGAGATCACACGTCCGGACGGCGACGGCGGGCCGGACCAGGGCCCCGCCGGCAGGGCACTCCGCGACCGTCGCGTTGCGGTCACCCAGGACGTCCGGGCGGACCCCGACTTCGAATCGCGGCGGGAGGCGGCCCTCGACCGCGGCTACCGGGCGGTGGCTGCCGTCCCGCTGGAGTACGAGGCCGTCCGCTATGGCACGCTCTCGGTCTACGCGGACCGCCCCGACGCCTTCGACGAGCACGAGCGGGAGTTGCTCGCGGAACTCGGCGGAGACATCGGTCACGCCATCCACTCGCTGGAGCTCAAATCCCGCCTCCGGGAGGAGCGGGACCGGCGGCGGGCGCTGTTCGAGAACGCGCCCAACCCGGTGCTCGTCGGCGAGGGGGATGCGAACTCGCGCCGGATCGTCGAGGTGAACGACGCCTTCGAGGAGGTGTTCGGGTACGAGGCCGCGGCGGTCCTCGACACGGACGTCACGGAGACCATCGTCCCCGAGGACGAGCGGGCCGACCACGAGGACTACCGAAAGCGAGCGATGGCCGGGGAATCGATCACCGCGGAGGTCGAACGGCTCACGGCCGACGGCCGGCGGCAGTTCCTGCTCCAGGTCATCCCCTACGGGCTGGACGGGTCCGGCCCCGAGGGAACGTACGTGTGGTATACGGACATCACCGAGCGCACGGAGCGGGAACGGGAACTGCGACGGTACGAGGCGTATCTCGAGGAATCCACCGACGTCATCACGGTCCTCGACGAGGACGGGACGATCACCTACCAGAGCCCCGCCGTCGAGCGGGTGCTCGGCTACGACCGGGACGAGTTCGCCGGTCGGAACGCCTTTGACTACATCCACCCCGATGACGTGGACGGGATCGCCGAGACGTTCGCCGAACTCATCGCCGAGCCGGGATCGACGGCGACCGTCGAGGGGCGGTTCCGGACGGCCGCGGACGACTGGCGGTGGCTCGAGATCCGCGCGACGAACTGGCTGGAGCGTGATGCGATCAACGGGATCGTGACGAACGGACGGGACATCACGGAGCGAAAGGAGAACCAGCAGGAGCTCGAACGGACGAACACGGTGCTCTCCTCGCTCGTCGAGACCCTCCCCGTCGGCGTTCTGGCCGAGGACGCCGACCGAAACGTGCTCGCGGCCAATGACCGCCTGTGTGAGCTCTTCGGGTTCTCCGAGTCCCCCGAGTCGGTCGTCGGGTCCGACTGCGATCAGCTGGCCCGGGAAGTGAGCGATCGGTTCGTCGAGCCCGAGCGGTTCCGCACGCGGATCGACGAGCTGGTGGCCGCGGAGGAATCGGTCCGCAACGAGGAGCTGTCACTCCGGGACGGGCGGACGTTCGCCCGGGATTACGAACCGCTGGCGTTCCCGTCGGGGGAGGGCCATCTGTGGGTGTATCGGGACATCACCGAGCGCAAACAGCGCGAGCGCTCACTCAGGCGGGAACGGGATCGCCTCGATGAGTTCGCCAGCGTCGTGTCCCACGACCTCCAGAACCCCCTCAACGTCGCCGCCGGCCGCCTCGACCTCCTGGGCGAGGAGTGTGACAGCGAGCACCTCGAGGCCATCGAGTCGGCGATCGACCGCATGGATCGCATCACCGAGGACGTCCTCTGGCTGGCTCGTGAGGGGCGGGACGTCGGATCGACGGCGGCAGTCGAGATCGGGGACGTGCTGGACGCGGCCTGGGAGCTCGTGGCCGACCGCGAAGCGGACGCCGAGCTCCACTACGCCGACGGGATCCGGACGGCCACGATCGAGGCGGACGAGAATCGACTTCGGCAACTCGTCGAAAACCTGTTCAGCAACGCGATCGAACACGGCGGGGAGGACGTGACCGTCACCGTGGGGGCGATGGAGAACGGCTTCTACGTCGAAGACGACGGTCCCGGGATCCCCGAGGACAGGCGTGCGGACATCTTCACCGCGGGATTCTCGACCAGCGAATCCGGGACCGGCTTCGGGCTGCGTATCGTCGAGCAGATCGCCGTGGCCCACGGCTGGGAGATCGGGGTGACCGCGGGGACCGCAGGCGGGGCGCGCTTCGAGATCACCGGCGTCGAGTTCCGGTGACGGAGTCGACGATGGGCCGATCGCCGGGGCCCAAGTTGGGAAACGAATAGGCCGCTGTGGCCCACAGGACTGCAGAGCAAGCGGGTCTTGCCACTACGAGAAAACCTTCAAAATTGGGCGACCAACGTATCCCTGGGCGACCGATACCTCCGGCGGACCTGCCATGTCACCCCCACCTGGTCGCCCATCCGTTCCCCCTGATCGCCCCATCCACTTCCGCCCTTTTTCCCCTCTTGGCTGATCGTCGGGAACGGGCGACTCGCCTCGAAAGTTCCTCCGATTCCCGGAATTCCTGGAAGAAAGATTATACTCCTTTTTGCCCAACATGTGCTCGTAAGTTAACCCACGGCTAAAGCCGTGGGCTTTCACCATGGACTCCCGCTCTAACCGTCTCCGGCAGGGGGCTAACCCCGTTCGCGTTCAGCATCCCGGTGTTCAAGCGCACACCTACGGGTGCGCCTCCTTCGCCCCCGGTTTGGTTGCGAAGGAGTCTGTAGCCGATGTTCTTGGCCGCGTTGTAGTCCGCGTGGTTCTCGTACCCACAGGACTGACAGCAAAACGTGTCCTGCGACGGGCGGTTGTCCTCGTGGGTGAACCCACACGACGAACACCGCCGCGACGTGTTCTTCGGGTTTACCTGCTCGACGTGGA
>JBDGTI010000032.1:537-4455 GCA_042216995.1 Halodesulfurarchaeum sp. | reverse complement strand
CCGAGCGTCAGGGAATCCCCCTGGCAGCGCATAGCAGTCAGGCCGAACTCGCCGTCACCACTGGCGCACTCGACGCCATGGTGGCCGATATCCAGTGTATCTGGCCCGGCATCGGGGACGTCATCGAGTGCCACCACACGCGACTGATGACGACGGTCGATTACGTGCGCATCCCAGGTGCCGAACACGTCGATTTCGACCCCGAAACCGCCGAAGAAGACGCCCGCGAAATCGTCGAGCGAGCGATCGAAGCGTTCGACGATCGGCAAAGCCGGCAGAACTACGAGGTCGAGATCCCCGACGAATCGGCTCCCGCACTCGTTGGCGTCTCCGAGGACTTCGTGTTGGATGTCCTCGAATCGGTCGACCCCGAGAACCCCTCCGCACCGATCGTCGACGCATTGGAATCCGGTGATCTCCGTGGCATCGTCGGTATCGTCGGATGTCCGAACCCGAAGATGCGGACCGCGGATATGACCGAAACGCTCATCGAACATCTCCTTGCCCATAACGTCCTCCCGGTCGTGACCGGGTGCATCGGCCACATCACTGCTCAGGCCGGTTACCTCGACCCCGCCAGGACCGACGAACTCGCGGCCGATGGGCTCGGGTCGGTGCTTCACGATCTCGGCGAGGCTGCGGGGCTCGACGGCCCCTTACCGCCGGTCTGGCACATGGGCTCGTGTGTCGATAACTCCCGCATCGGGACCCTCGTTCGGGCGATCGCCGAGGACGCCGATGTCCCGACGCGGGATCTGCCAGTCGCTGCGAGCGCGCCCGAACTCATCGCCGAGAAGGCCGTCAGCATCGGAACGTGGGCGCTCACTCTGGGGCTGCCGCTTCATACCGCACCGACCCTCCACATGGAGCACAGCGACGCGGTCACACAGATCATGACCGAGGACCTCGAGGGGATCACCGGTGGTTACGCTATCCAGGAGGAGGATCCCGAAACCGCAGCCGAGGAACTTGAGAACGCGCTGGAGGACCGTCGCGAAGCGTTGTTTGCGGAGGGGTAATTCATGTGTGACGCCTGTGGGGGGCATGGCAGTCACGACCACTCCCACGATCACGACTCCGCCCACACCCACGATCACGACCGCTCTCCCGATCAGGGCACACGAATCAAGACGGACGGAACACTCAAAGCAGCGATCACGGGCAAGGGCGGCGTCGGGAAGACGACGCTTGCGGCCGCTGTCGCTCGTCACCTGGCGGCACATCACGACGTTGTCGCCCTCGATGCAGATCCGGACATGAATCTGGCCCAGACACTCGGCGTGACGGAGCCTCGCCCCATCACCCGGGAACGCGAACTGATCCAGGAGCGGGCCGGGAACAGTGGCGGGCTGATCTCCCTCACACCCGAGGTCAGGGACGTCATCGAGACCCATTCGACCCCATTCGGCGCCGGTGGCCAGCTGCTCACGATCGGTGCGCCGGCGGGCGCGAACTCGGGCTGTATGTGCCCCGAGAACAGTTTCGTCCGTTCGCTGGTTTCGAGCGCCCTGGCCGAAGACTACGTCGTGATGGATATGGAAGCCGGCGTCGAACACCTCGGTCGTGGCACCGCCGAATCCGTCGATGCGATGATCGTCGTGGTCGAACCGTCTCGCGCCTCAATCCAGACGGCAAACCGGATTCGGGGACTCGCCGGCGAACTCGGTATCGACGCTGTGAGAGCAGTCGTGAACAAGGCCAGCGGAAATGCCACGGAGGTTCGCGAAGTACTGGATATCCCCGTCATCGCGACGCTCCCCTACGACGAAGACATTGCGACTGCCAGTCTGGCCGGGAATCCCCCGGTTGAGGCGAGTGAACGTCTGCAGGAGACCGCGGCGTCGGTCATCTCCGCCTTCCGGGCGTAGGGGGCGATAACGAGTGGTCCGAGACGGGAGTCCCCGGCGCGAGGAACCCTCGCCCTGCACAGCGGGAGTGTCATTCGGCCAGTGGTAACTCGACGACGAACCTGGCACCGCCCCACCTGCTCTCCCCGACGTGGACCGTGCCTCCATAGCGATCCACGACCTCCGATACCAGGAACAGGCCGACCCCCGTTCCCGAACTGTCCGCACCTATGACGCCCCGATCGAAGATGTCCCCCTTGTCGTCGTCCGGTATGCCGGGACCGTTGTCCGCGACTGCAACGCGGACCGAGTCACCTGCGCGCTCGATCGACACCGACACTCGTGGTTCATCCGCGGTATTGTGTTCGATCGCGTTCGTCACCAGGTTGCGGATGACGGACCCGAACATCTGATCGCCCCTGACCGAGAACTCTTCCTCCGATGGGTGAAACTCGATCGTGACGTCGGGATTGGTCTCCCTCGCAGCCTCGATCTCCTCCCCGACGACCTCGGTGATCCGGATGGAACCGATTTCACCGTATTCTCCCACTAGCAGGTCCGTGAGGTCGCGTGCCTCGGTCGTCAACTCGATCGCATTGTTTGTCGAGGCAATGATCGTCTCGAGGGGCTCCTCCCGCCCGACGTCCTCCGCCAGCTGCTGGGCGTAGCCCAACACGAGTTGCAGTTTGTTGCGGATGTCGTGGCGGACCATCTGATTGAGCACGCTCAGGGCATTGCGCTGTCGTTCGACCTGTTCGATCTTCCGCTGGAGCGCCTGGGATTGCTCTCGGCGCTCGAGGAGCGACGCCATCCGCCGTTTCAGGACCGGCTCGCGGACCGGGGCATCGATGATGTCGTCGACGGGGGACCGGTCACCCACTTCGAGGTCGGCGTCGGCGGCCCCGCCGGAGCGGGCAGCCGTCCCGTCGATCAGGACGACCGGGCGAAACACGGGCCGATCGTCGTCCACCAGTTGCTGGAGGTCCCCTTTGACCGATGGATAGACGGCGTCCTCGACCAGGTACGCGTCGGCCTCCCGGACGTCGCCCGTCCCGAGAACGTCGTACTCGTCGTCCAGAAAGCCGGCAATCACTTCCCGGTTCCCCGCGTCCTCGACGAGTAGCTGTACCGTGCTCATGGCTCGACTAGTCGTCGTCCAGCTCGGGTCCAGTGGCCTCGCCGACCTGTGGAGACCCGGCGAGGATCCCCGAGACGCCCGTCAGGGGATCGCCGACCGTGATCCCATCGCTCGATATCTCGAAGGGGCGAAGCGTCTGCTCGAAGTCCCCAGCCCGCTTTTTCAGCGTGCCGATGACCTTGTGGAGTTCGCCGCCCCTCTCGAGGTAACTCAAGAACAGGACGTTGTCGGAGATGTAGCTGATGTTCGAACTCGTCGCGGCGGGGACGCCGGTGATTGTCGAGATCTCGTCCGTGACGAAGACGCTCACGCCCCGATTCTTCAGCACGCGGGTCAACGAGTGGAGTTTCCCGACGAGCCCCTCCTCTGTCCCCTGGAGGGACATCGTGTATCCGTCGATCCCGTCGATCATGACGAGTTCCGTGCCGTGGGCCTCGACGTCGGATCGCACCATCTCGGCGAACTCTTCCGCCGAGCGGGACAGCGGTTCCACCTCGCGCACCCGCAACAGGCCCTTCTCGCGGAGTTCGGTGATCGGGATCCCGATGTCGGTGAGCCGGTACGAGAAGGTCTCGACGCTCTCCTCGAAGAGATAGAGCGTGGCGGTCTTCCCCTGCCGGGCCGCCTCCGCGAGGAACAGGGCGCCCGTCGTGGTCTTCCCGACGCCCGTCGGCCCGCTGATGATGGTGACCGTCCCGGACTCGATCCCGCCACCGATCAGCGTGTCGAGTTCGTCGATCCCCGACTCGAGGTCGGTCGGCTCGAACGCCCGGTTGCGCTGTTCGGGGATGAGTGCCGGATAGACCTCCATGCCTTCCGAGCGGATCTCGAGGCCGTGATCGCCCTCGGCCTGGCCGAATCCCCGGTGTTTGCTGATCGCGATCCGCCGGCCGCCGTCCCCGCACTCAACTCGATCACGCCGTCGGCGAGGGA
>JBDGTI010000032.1:0-527 GCA_042216995.1 Halodesulfurarchaeum sp. | reverse complement strand
ATCTCGATGTCGAACTGCCGGTTCTCGGAGGTGGTCGTCGAGGCCAGCACCGTCGTCTCGCGCCCCTTGAGAAACCGCATGAATGCGAGACTGCGCTTCCGGAATTCGTACTCGCTCGCCTCCACGTATCGCATCTGGGTGATCGGGTCGATCACCACCCGACCCGGATCGATCTCCTCGATCGCGTTGTAGATGGATTCGGTGTGCTGGTCGCGATCGACGTCGCTCGGATCGACGAGGTCATGCGACTCGCTCTCGGTGAAGAAATCGGATTCGGGGCCGAGGTCGAGAAAGTCGACGGCCGAGAGGTCGATACCGAACTGGGCGGCGTTGGCCCGTATTTCCTCCTCTGACTCCTCGCCGTGGATGAAAAGCACCGTCTCGTCCTGCTCGATGCCCTCCTCGAGGAAATGCATTCCGGCCAACGTCTTCCCGGTGCCCGGCCGCCCCCGAATCAGGTAGAGACGGCCGACGATGTACCCGCCGTGTAGGAGCGTATCGAGCGCGGGCACCCCCGAACTCAGCGG
>JBDGTI010000082.1:0-4479 GCA_042216995.1 Halodesulfurarchaeum sp. | reverse complement strand
CTCCGCGCTATCCGCTAACGATTCGACTCCCGTACCGCATTTTCAATAGAGCAGAAATATTGAAAGTGATGATCCGCCCGTTCGTTGGGCCGTGGCCTCCGAGCCGACCCGAATCGTGACGTGGCTCTTCGGGCCGTCGTCGCGGCCGTGCCCGGCGGTGATCAGGCCTCGACCGGCAGGCCGAAGCGGTCCATGGCCGCGTCCACCTCGAAGCCCTCGTGGACCACGGCGGCGATGGCTGCGGAGATCGCATGGGGATCGGGGTGCTGGAAGACGGTCCGACCCATCGAGACGCCTGCGCCCCCGACGGAGATGGTTTCCGCGACGGTCTCGAGGGTCTTCCGGTCGCTCGCGGGGCTCCCGCCGGCGATGATGACCGGTTTGCTCGTGGACTCGACGACGTGTTCGAACCCCTCCGGGTCGCCGGGATAGGCGGTCTTCACGATGTCCGCACCCAGCTCCTCGGCCAGCCGGACGGCGTGACCCAGATTCTCGGGATCGCGTTCGTCCACGTCCGAGCCGCGGGCGTAGGCCATCGCCAGAACCGGCATGCCAAAGCGGTCCGCGGCCCGGGTCACCTCGGCCAGCGACTCGATCTGCTCGGGCTCGTGCTCGCTGCCGACGTTGATGTGAAAGGAGACGCCGTCCGCGCCCAGCCTGACCGCCTCCTCGACGGTTCCGGTCCGGCGCTTATCGAGTTCGTCCGGGCCGATCTCGGTCGAGCCGTTGAGGTGAATCAGGTAGCCGGCGTCGTTCAGGTTCGGGTTGACCCGATCGGCAAGCCCCTTCTGGGTCAGGACGGCGTCCGCACCGCCCTCCGTGACGGCCGAAATCGTCGATTCGATGTCTTTCAGCCCGTCTACCGCGCCCATGGTGATCCCGTGGTCCATCGGCACGGTGACGAACTTCCCGTCACGCCCGAGCCGTGTCAGTCGGGATTTGGTTCCTGTAGACATTGACAGGGTATAGCAAGCGTGCAGGTATGTTCGTTGCGGTTTACCGCCCGTCGCGGACCCCGGCTGCCAGCTCCGCGGCCGTCTCCCGCAGGCGGGTCGGCACCGCGTCCCCCTCCGCGACGAGGTCCACGAAGACGCTTCCCGCGACGACGCCGTCGGCCCCGGCGGCCACGATCTCCCGGGCTTGCTCGCGGGTGCTCACCCCGAAGCCGACGGCGGTCGGGGTGTCCGTCTCCGGCAGCCTGGAGAGGGACTGGGCCGTCTCCTCGCTCACGTCCGTCCGGGCGCCAGTCGTGCCCAGCCGGGCCTGCACGTAGAGGAACCCGGTAGCGCGGTCGGCGATCCGTTCGAGGCGGTCCCCGGTCGTGGTCGGGGCGACGATGAAGACCAGCGCGAGGTCGTGGGCCGCACAGGCCCGGGCCAGCGGTTCGCTCTCCTCGACGGGCAGATCGGGCACGATCAGTCCCGAGAGGCCCGCCTCGGCGGCGTCCGCGACGAACGCCTCGAGGTCGCCATCGCCGTAGCGATAGAGCATGTTGTAGTAGGTCATCGCGACCACGGGGACCCCGACCTCGAGCTCGGCGACCAGCTGGAGGTACCGATCGGGGGTCATGCCCGCGTCGAGTGCGCGCCTGATCCCCGCCTGGATCGTGGGACCGTCCGCGACCGGTTCCGAGAACGGGAGGCCAAGTTCCAGGACGTCCGCACCCCCCTCGACCAGCGCCCGGGCGTACTCGGCGGTCGCCGCCGGGTTCGGATCGCCGGCGACGATGTAGGGGACGAGCCCGCCACCCTCGAAAGCCTCCCGAATGGCGGTCTTACTCACCGGTGAACACCTCCATGTCAGGGGCCGAATCGAGGTCCCGCCGGTCGCTCTCCTCGATCACGGTATCGAGGTCCTTATCGCCCCGCCCGGAGAGGGTCACGATCACCGGCCCCGCGAAGTCCCGGTCCTCGAGCGCCGCGAGCGCGTGACTGCTCTCCAGGGCCGGGATGATCCCCTCGGCCCGCGAGAGCCGGTGGAAGGCCCGGAGCGCGGCCTCGTCCCCGACCGTGACGGGTTCGACCCGTCCGGTCTCGACCATGTGGGCCAGTTCCGGGCCCACCCCCGCGTAGTCGAGGCCCGCGCTGACGCTGTGGGATTCGACGATCTGCCCCGTCTCGGTCTGGAGGAGCCGCGTGTGGGCGCCGTGCAAGACCCCGTCGGTCCCGGTCGAGAGCGAGGCCGAATGGGGGGCGTACTCCTCGTCCTCGTTCACGGTGAGGGACTCCCCGCCGGCCTCGGCCGCGACCAGGTCGACCGGATCCTCCCGGAAGTGCTGGAAGGACCCCATCGTGTTCGACCCGCCACCGGCACAGGCCAGGACCGTGCCGGGGAGTTCACCCATGGCCTCCAGGGCCTGTTCGCGGGCCTCCTCGGAGATGACCGCCTGGAAGTCCCGGACCATGCTCGGGAACGGATGGGGGCCGACCACGCTGCCGATGACGTAGTGGGTGTCCTCGACGTTCGTCGCCCAGTCCCGCATCGTGGCGTTGATCGCCTCCTTGAGGGTGCCACTCCCCTCATCGACCGGGTTGACCGTCGCGTCGTGGGAAATCATCCGAAAGACGTTGGGCCGCTGGCGCCGGATGTCCGTTCGGCCCATGTAGATCTCACAGTCGACGTCGAGGTGCGCACAGGCCATCGCCACGGCGGTGCCGTGCTGACCCGCGCCGGTCTCCGCGATGATCCGGTCCTTGCCCATGTACTGTGCCAGCAGCACCTGTCCCAGCGCGTTGTTGAGCTTGTGCGCGCCGCCGTGCAGCAGGTCCTCGCGCTTGAGGTAGATCTCGGCGTCGTAGGCCTCGCTCAGCGAGTCCGCCCGCTGGAGCGGGGTCGGACGCCCGCCGAAGTCCCGGAGCCGGCGCCGGAACTCCTCGACGAAGCCGTCCTCGTTGTCCCGGACGTATCGCTCGTATGCATCGGTGAGTTCCTCGACGGCCGGCATCAGGACCTCCGGAACGTACTGTCCGCCGTGGTCTCCGAATCGTCCCTGGCTCATGGGTGCACCAGCCGCCGCGTGTTCGCCCTGACGTCCCCGTCCATGATCGCCGAGCCGACCAGCAGTCCGTCCGCGCCCGCTTCGAGCATCTGGTCCCGGTGGTCGACCGTCAGAATCCCGCTCTCGGCGATCAACGTCGCCGAATCGGGGATCGCGGGAGCGAGGTCGGCGACCGTGGACCGGTCGACGGTCAGGCTCGCCAGATCCCGATTGTTGACGCCGATCACGTCGGCCCCGGCCTCGATCGCCGCCTCGACCTCCTCACGGGAGTGGGTCTCGACCAGCGGCGTCATCCCGCGCTCGCGGGCCCCCTCGATCATCCCCGGGAGGTCCGAGAGGAATCGGGCGATCAGCAACACCGCGTCCGCGGCGACGGCGTCGAGGTGGGACTCCCGGAGGAGAAAGTCCTTTCGGAGGACCGGAACGGACACTGCGTCCCGAACGGCCCGGAGGGCCTCGATCGACCCGCCGAAGTACTCCGGTTCGGTGAGGACCGAGATCGCACTGGCCCCGCCCGCCACCATCGCCCGGGCGGTCTCGACGGGATCGACCGTCCGGTCGTACTCGGCTGTCGGACTCGTCGGCTTCACCTCGGCGATGAGGGGGACTCGACCATCGGCCCGGGCCGAATCCAGGGCCCCGATGACGGACCGCCCGTCGACGGCGACGCGGTCCTGGCCCTCGCTTTGGTCCCGACCGCGTGCGGCCTCGAGGAGGTCCCGCACCGCCGGGGCGAGCGCGTCCGGTTGCTCTATTGTATCCATTATTGTACATTGATGAACGGTTATGTACATAACTGTTGTGGCTCGCCGGCAACGTTGAAGACCGTGGTCGCCGAATCGGTCCGTATGTCCGGTACGGGAATCTACGCCAAGGAGTCAGATGTGCTCGACCGCTTCGTCCAGATCGGGGTGGCCAACGGACGGGTCATCTCCCTCTCCGCGCCCGAGGAACCCGAGCCGAACGCCGAGTCGAGCCACGAGTACCTCGACCGAATCGAGGCGTACCTCGACGGCGAGCGAACCGACGTGACGGAGATCGAGGTGGGGTTGACCGTGCCCACCGATCAGCGCGCCGTCCTGGAGCAGACCCGGAATATCCCGTACGGTGAGACCGTCCCCCTCGATCGATTGGTCGCCCACACGCCGGGACTGGATCCCGAGGACGAGGCGGACACGGGAACGGCCCGGACCGCGCTGGCCGAGAATCCGGTCCCGATATTGCTCCCCGGCCACCGCGTGTCAGACGCCCCGAGCAGCCTTCCATCGGCGGTCGAAGAGACCCTTCGTCGAATCGAGGGGCTGTAGCCGCGACCGAACCAGCGGCTCGGGCGGTCGGCGGCCGCGACAAACGAAAAAGAGTCGCCTACTGCGGCGAGGGGTTGGTGCCGGTCGCGGTGGTGCCCTCGGCTGCGTCGAGGGCACGCCCGGTGATGGACTTCAGCCGGTCGACCAGCGAGTCCTTCTCGGGTTCGCCGGCCA
>JBDGTI010000060.1:0-5468 GCA_042216995.1 Halodesulfurarchaeum sp. | reverse complement strand
ACAATGACCGACGCATACCAGAATCGAGATTCGTTCGGCGGGCGCGAGGAACTCGCTCCGTGAATTGAGTCCCTCTCCTTTCCACGTCGCATCGATGACTTCGAGAAACGCTTTGCTGATCCGGAGATTGATCTGGGTCATTTCCGGGTCGTCGTTCGATGCCGTTCCCAATCCCGATATGATATACACATATGCATACATAGAAAGAGGTTCGGGACGGTGTAAAATCTAATCCGTCCGTGGATGAAATCACACTTCATGAGCTGGCGGATCTATGCACTCATTTTCGTCGCAGGGCTGATCACAGCCATCGGTACTGGTATCGGAACACTTCCCCTGTTCTGGGCTGACGAGATTAGCGACCGATTCAATGTCGGCCTGTGGGGACTCGCCGGCGGCCTGATGGCCTCCGCGTCGATTTTCGGCCTTGGATACGAGATGTACCACCACCCCGCTGATCTCTGGATCGGTCTCACCGGTATCGTCGGCGGTGTGATCCTCGTCATCGTCGCACACAACGGTATTGAGCGACTTGACGTCAACTACGACGCCCACGACATCGCAAAAGGCGATCTCCGGACGGTTCTCTCGGTTTTTCTCGTCCTGCTGGTCCACTCGTTCCCGGAGGGAATCGCCATTGGCGTCTCGTTTGCGCACTTGGAGACGTCCACCTCGATCTACTTCCTCGGGATCACGATCCCCCCTCCTCGCAGTCGCCATGACAGTCACAATTGCCATTCACAACATGCCCGAGGGGATCGCCATCGGCGTCCCGTTGGCCGACGAAGAGGGGATCAGCAATGTCCGGATGTTTGGCGCGGCCGTGCTTTCCTCACTTCCCCAACCGATCGGTGCGATCGTCGCATACTACTTCCTGCAACTCGCCAAGCAGTTCCTCGAGTTCGGCTATGGGATCGCGGCGGGCGCGATGCTCTACCTCGTTGTCCAAGACATCGTCCCCGAAGGTCTCGAGGCGGGCGAAACGCTCGATCACGAGAAAGTATACTTGAGTGCTGGTGGCGCTGTCGGTTTCCTCGGGTTCCTCCCCCTCGTCGTCTTCCTCTGACATTCCTCACTTAGGAGGGGCAGTGACGACATTCGCTGTGACAGGTGACCGAACGGCGTATTTTCAAGGATTCGATTCGTGCAACGGGAACTCCAGTGAGGGGGTGATGAATTCGAGTCGGGTGATTTGAGTTCGCGAGTGAGAATCACTCACACGGAGACATGGCATAGAAGTGATTACTCGGGCTCGACGTGGATCACGCATTTTTCTCCGGGCTTCGATTCGTGGATACGGCTTTTAACCGTTTCAACCGTGTCGTCCGCTTCACTGATCGTCGTATCACCATTCATGGATAGCCTGATATCCACGTGAATGGTTTCCGGGCCCACGTACTCCGCGTGTAATGCCTTGACGTCCAGAATCCCGTCCACGGAGGTGGCTATATCACGGATTTCCTCCAGTTCTTCATCGGCGGGGGCTTTCCCCATGAGAACGTTCGCGTTCTCTCTCAAAACTCGAAGCCCGTTGATGGCAATGAGCACCGCGACGGCGAGCGTGGCGACGGGATCGGCAACTGGATAGCCGACATATATAAAGATCGTTCCGAGAAGTGCGGCAGTGAGGCCGAATTGATCGTTGATTAACTCGGTAAACTGGGCTTTCACTGCCCCACCGGAGGCAGACCCCAGGTACATCTTGATCAGGGGGATGGAGACGAGGCCCATTGAGACGAGGACGACTCCGACGGCGATCGGGAGGTTGGAGACGGTCCCGCCCGGGTGACGGAGGCCGTGGATTCCCTCCTTGAACAGTTCATACGCGATCAGCGTGATGAATAAGGTCCCACCGACGAGACCGGCCACATTCCGTAGTCGTTGATGGCCAAAGTGATGGCTGGAATCCGGGTCCCGTTCCGCCCACCTGGACGCAGCCCAGAGGAACGCCGAAACGACGATATCGCTCAGCGTGTGAAGTGCTTCGGCAAGGAGGACGGTAACGTCCGTCACGAAGTAGCCTCCTAGCTTCAACAGTAATATGAGCGTATATATGATCGCCGTCAATTTGATGTCGTCCTGCCCGTCTGTCTCTGACATTGTTGGGGAAACGAGAAACGGAACGCGAACGATCTACGTGCTGCCGGAGTATCCCTCCACGTCGGGGATTTCCTGGTACAAGTGGTGCGAATAGAGGGTCAGATCTAGCTTTGCGCTGACGTACTCCCGGGCCGCCTCAACGTCGTTTATGTCGAACCCTTCGTTCTCTTTCACTCGCTCGAAACGTTCTTCGATCTCGTCGCGCACCTGTTCTTGGATGAAGTCGATCAACTCGCTGGGATCGTCCTCTTCGATCGCGGTTTCCGCCCGCGGGACGACCGGTCCTCGGTCGAGGCCGGCCGGACGCAATCCCGTAAATTCCTCTCCCTCGTTTTCCCGATGTAGGCGAACTGCGGTTTCGAAGAACCACTGATCTGCGACGTCTTGTGCCTTCTCTCCCTGCTTTCTGGCTGCCAGCGTATCCTCAAACGCCTCCTCGAGTTCCGCTTCTTGCTCCGGGCCCACGTATGGAAGGATATAGTTCACGTTTTCCGTTTCGAGAGCCTCTCTCGCGGCTTCAACCACTGGCCCGTCTTTGGTGTCACAGTGAGGGGGCATACACATCAAATGACGTTTTATAGACATATATGCATACATGGTGTATACTATGGACTCATTCGTCTTTAGCTAAGATTGGTAGTAATATTTTGAGTAGAATTATTCCCTACAGTATTAGAAGGACGAAACTGGCGACTGGGATGCTCTTGCTATCGAGAACAGTCGATACAGGACGATTGGAAACTGCGTTCTCGGATTGTACAGAGCGTGTTGCGACCCAATTCACCTCCGATACGCGGTTATTCAGTATTATTGTGAGTATTATCTAAAGACGAATGACTATGGACTTTGTGTGCTCACCAAAACATCGTCGAACCTCAAAGAGACGATGCCAGGCGAATCGCACAGGCGGATGCTGACTGTGTGGTGAACCTGCGCTCTACCCCCGTATTGCCAAAGGTCCCTCGGCTTGTGAACGCCCTGAAGGCGGACTCCCCTTGCGGAAGATAGTGATCGGGTACCCGTGCGGGGTCTTGACCACCCGTCCGGACACTGTCCGCGACGTGATCGGGTCGAACGTCCTGGTGGTGAATGAATATTCAATCAATGCATTTTTTGCCCGGTCTCGCCTTGGAGGGGACGAATGGTGACAGACCGTGGAAACGCCGGGGAACGCGGACGATCGAGCGGCGGGACGGCCGCGATCGAAACCGACGGACTCGAGTTAACTTACGCCGATGGAACGGAGGCCGTCTCGGGTGTTTCGATCCGGATTCCGAACGGGGAGTTCTTCGGATTTCTCGGGCCGAACGGGGCGGGGAAAACGACGACGATCAAAGTACTGGCGACGCTGCTGGCGCCAACGGCCGGAACGGTCCGGGTCAACGGTTTCGACGTCGAGACCGACCAGCAGGCCATCCGGGAGTCCATCGGCTTCATGGCCCAGGAGACGGGCGTGATCACGGAGATGACGGCCCGCGAGAACCTCCGGTTCGCGTGTGATGCCTACGGCGTTCCCAGGGACGAGCGCGAGGAGCGGATCGAAGACCTTCTCGACCTGGTCGATCTGGCCGACGTCGCCGATAAACGGGCCGAGGGATTCTCCGGCGGCATGCAAAAGCGCCTCGACGCCGCGATGGCGCTTGTCCACCGGCCGCCGCTCATCTTTCTCGACGAGCCGACCACCGGGTTGGACCCGAAGGCACGGAACCGACTCTGGGAGTACTTCGAGGCCATCAACGATCGCGGGACGACGATCTTCCTGACGACGCAGTATCTCGAGGAGGCCGACCAGCTCTGTGATCGTCTCGCCGTCATTCGCGATGGCGAAATCGTCGTCGATGGCTCGCCCGACGAACTCAAACGCGAGGTCGGCGGCGAGATACTCGATATCGAACTCGAAGACGGGGACGACGCATACGAGCGAGCGGCCGATATCGCCCGCGAGGCGGACCTCTTTTCGGGCGATCCGTCCGTCGAGATCACGGACGATGGAATCGCGGTCACGGCCCGTGATACACGGCAACACGGTCCGGATCTGCTGGTCGCCCTGCAGGAGGCCGAAATCACGGTCACCGGGTTCAACATCCACTCGCCGACCCTCGATGACGTGTTTCTCGCGATCACCGAGGAGACCACCGAAGCGGAGGACACCGGAGAAGCGAGCACCGGTATGGCGTCCACTGGCATCGAACCGACCGCCAGTCAGCCGACCGCCGGGGGTGGGGACAGATGAGTACCGAGACGTCGGCGGACGGGGTCGATCGCATGTCGAATACGTTCCTGGGGGACGTCTGGACGAATTTCATGCGGTGGAACATCAACGCGGTCCGCAACCCGTTCGTCATCGTCTCTTCGCTCATCCAGCCGGTCATCTTCCTCATCCTGTTCACCCAGGTGTTCGGAAACGTCGCGAGCAGGGCACTCGCCGGTGGAATCAGCTACGTGACCTATCTGCTCCCGGCGATCGCCATCCAGATATCGCTGGTCGTCGCGTCGTCATCGGGAATCGGTCTCGTCGACGACATCGAGAGTGGCGTCTTCCAGAAGACCCTCGTGACGCCGATGAACCGGGTCGCGGTCTTTCTCGGAAAGACCCTCTCGGAACTGACCCGGATCGTCCTCCAGGTCGTCATTATCCTCGGTCTGGGGGTGCTTCTGGGAGCCCACATCGAGTCGGGGGTGCTCGGCGCGCTGGGAATCGTCGTCGTCGCGATCCTCTTCTCGGTGTGGTTCCTGGCGTTCTCGAATACGATCGCGCTCATCACGAAAGACCAGGAGTCGACGATCATCGCGGCCAACATGCTCCAGTTGCCGTTGCTGTTCGTCTCGAGCGCGTTCCTGCCCGTGCGTTCGATGCCGGAGTGGATCCAGGTCGTCGCGACCTACAACCCGATCACCTACGGGGTCGACGCCGCGAGAGCGATCATGCTCGGCTCCGACGTGATGCAGGTGCTTGACGTGACCACATTCACCGGGATCTGGAACACGCTCGTCCCGTCGTTCGCGGTGTTGCTCGCCCTCGACATCGTGTTCGGCGCGATCGCGGTCTACATGATCAACCGGGCGTCGAGCGCGAGCGTTCAGTGACGGCCAGGGCCCGACTCCGGTCAGGGGACTCCGTCCTGCCAGTCGCTCCAGTTTTCGACGATGTCGTCCACGAGGGGTTTGCCGACCCGGTAGGCGTTCGTGATGCTCGGGATGAACCCGCCCGAATTCGCCGAGAGGCTCTCCTGGACGGTCTGGTCGGGGTGTGGCTGGTCGAAGTTCGACACGCTCCGGATCGAGAGATACCGATCGAGATGGCCGTGTTGTTTGACGGCTGTGGCCGTCGCGTAGTCCTCCATCTCGGTGGTCGCATACGTGGAAGC
>JBDGTI010000074.1:0-5704 GCA_042216995.1 Halodesulfurarchaeum sp. | reverse complement strand
GTCAGAACTTTTCGAGAAGCCGCCGGTAGAACGCGGCTCGCTCGCTCTCGGTCGAGGATTCCGTGGCGAGTTTCTCCACGATCAGCTCCGGGGTCGACCGGGCCAGGTGGTCCTTCTCGGGCGAACGTTCGACCAGCAACTCGCCGTATTCCAGGCCGATCGCCCGGATCCCGTCGACCGTGACCGGCTGTTCACAGGCCTCCTGAATGCTCCCCGCGAGGTGCGAGACGATGACTGCGGTCGCCTCGCGCTCCTGGAGGGCTTCGACGATGCCGGCGATGATCTTCGCCGAAGCCCCGGGTTCGGTGATGCTCTCGAGCTCGTCGACCAGGACCAGCTTCGTGGCCTCGCCGGCGGTCAGGGAGGCGAAGTCCCGGACGGTGGTTTCCAGTGCCCCGGCGTCCAGGGTTCCCCTGGACTTCGCGTGATAGTGCAGTTCCTCGACGGCCGGGACCCGGGCCGAATCGGCCGGGACCGGCAGCCCCATGTGGGCGAGGATCGTGATCGCCGCGACCATGTCGAGGGTCGTGGTCTTGCCGCCGCTGTTTACCCCCGACAGGAGCGCCACCCCCTCGACCGCGTAGTCCACCGGCTCGACTGACTCCGGCGGTTCATCGAGCAACGGCGATCGGCCGCCCCGGATGTCGAACCCCTGTCCCCCGCGCTCGGCCAGCACGCAGTCGAAGTCCGCGGCGAACCGGGCGATCGCCTGCTCGACGTCGAGCTCGAGGGCCCGGTCGACGAGCGCCCGCACCTCGTCCCGGTTCTCCCCCAGCTTCCCGGCCAGCTCCCGCTTGACCCGTCCGGCCCGTCGGTCGCGAGCGGTCGACAACTCCTCCTTGAGCCGAGCCAGGGCCGACTCGTTTCGCTCGACCGGAACGGTCGGGTCCTCGGGGAACACGCGGCCTGCCAGAGCTTCCTCTTCGCCCTCGAGGGAGAGCGCGTCGACGAGGTGGGTTCGGGCCGCCTCGATCGCCGCGTCGAACTCATCTGTGAGCTCCCGGGCGAGGATCGAGTCCACGCCCGCCCCCCGCTCGGCCAGCGAGAGCAGGTCGGCCCCGTCCACGGTCACGTCCGTCTCGGAGATGGCCTCGGTGAGGCGATCGTTCGCCACGGATTCCGCCGCCGAGACGGCCTGTTCGAGTTCCGAGACGGCCGTCGAGAGCCGTGTCAGCTCCGGGTCGCTCGTGACGGCGCCGTCCCCGTCGAGGCGGTCGAGCGCCGTTTCGAGTTCGGCCAGGTCGAGATCGGTCTCCAGGTCCATGGTCCGGTGGACGTCGATGGCCGCCCGGATCGACTCGCGGTTCCGGCCGAAGAAGGCAAGCACCCGCTCGGGAACCAGATCGGTCGGGTCCGAGAGGGCGTCCGGTTCCACGCGGACGTCCCCCTCCACCTCGATCCCCGCGAACTCGGCGTCGAGGGCCGTCACCGTCGCGTAGCCCCTGGCGAGGTCCGCGAGCGCTCGGGCGTCCTCGACGAGTTCAACGCTCAGTTCCGGGACGAGCTCCCGGGCGCGGGAGTAGGTCTCGGCGTCGGTCGTGGCCAGACATCGATCGCGCACGCGCAGGTCCGTCGGCTCCTCAAGCGGTTCCAGGCCCTCGAGGGCCTCGCGAACCGACGCGTCGAACTCCCGGTCGAGCGCCCGCTGGGCGACGGTCCGGGCCTCCTCGATGCGTGAATCGACCGCACTCGGGTAGAAGGTCTCGACGCGGTGCCGGCCGTAGTCCGTGACGGCCCGGTCGGCGAGCAGGTCGAGCAGCGACCGGAAGACCGCCTCGGCGCGGTCGGTCGCCAGAAATCCGCCCGGGTCGTCGTGGCGGTGGCGGATCGCGTTCCGGACGAGCCGGACCGCCCGTCCCGGCGAGACGCCGGGTGCTGACGCGACGGCGGCCACGTCACCCCGTTCGAGGGCGCTCTCCGGGTCCTCGAGGGCCTCGAGGGCCTCGCTCGTCTTCGGCCCGACGCCCGGAACCGCCTCGATGTCCATCGGTCGTTTCCTTCGGCCCCAGTGGCTAAACGGTTGGGATCACCCGCCCCGTCCGGTCCACCGCAGCAGGAGCAGGGTTCCCTCGAAGAGCCCGATCATCGTCACGCCGATGAGGAACGGGGCCGTCCCGGTCGGGTCGGGACTGAACAGGAAGGCGACGGCCAGGAAGACTCCCCAGATGATGAGCCGGCGTTCCTCGAGCCAACTCCGGGTGGTCAGTCCCATCATGATCGCGAGCATGACGAAAAGCGGGATCTGGAAGATCACCGCGAGATAGCCAAGCAGGACGAGCATGAGCGAGAAGGTCTGGCCCAGCGCGAAGGCGATGGCCGCCACGTTCTGGGTGTACTGGAGGAAGTAGGTCATCACGGCCGGCAGGATGAGGAAGTATCCAAAGAGCAGGCCCACGAAGGCGAGCACGAGGCTGGTCGGCACTGCCGCGAGGTAGTATCGCCGTTCGTGGGGATAGAGACCGGGACGCATGAACGCATAGGTCTCATAGACGAATACCGGCAACGCGAGTACCACCCCGAGCAGGCTTGCGGCCTTGAGCTGGGTGATCACGAGCTCCAGCGGGTGGTAGACGTGTGGCTTCGAGATTCCCTTGGGGAGCACCGAATACCACAGGAAGTTGATGAACTCCTCGCCGTAGGGGAACGCAAGTAGGCTCACGACCCCCGCGATGACCACGACCACGCTGATCCGCTTGACCATCTCCTCGACGTGCTCGGTCAGGGGCTGTTCCTCGTCGCTCGTCGGCCCGCCCTTCCGATCGACGATCGAGGTGTTCGTCGAGTCCTCGGCCCCGCTCTCGCCGTCGTTCGACGTGACGACCCCCTCCTCGATCGTCTCTCTCCCCGGACGCACGTCCCCGGAGGCTTCCCTCCCTTCGTCTTCCCTTGCGGATCTTCCCTCGTCTTCCCCTTCGGATCTTCCCTCGGCTTCCCCCTCGGAGGTGTCCCTTCCCTCTCCGGGTGTGTCTCCCTCGATGTCGTCGTCTGTCGCTCTGCCGTCGCCGTCCTCACCGTCTCGGCTGCTTTCGTCCGTTTCGTCCTCCCCACCGTCTTGGCCATCCCGGCCGTCTTCGCCGCCGGACGCGTCTTGGTCCGCTGTGGCTTCGGCGTCGGTCTCGCCGTTCCCGCGGTCCGGTTTCGATGAGTCGGACACGTCGGCCTCCTCGAGGTCGACGATGTCGGTGCGAGAATCCGAGTCGGGGGGCTCATCGCCCGCTGCTGGCTCGGACTCCGTTTCCTCCGAGCCCTCGTTCGGATCCCGCGACATGCCCGGAGATAGGCAACGGGGTTGTTATGGGCCTTTTCGTTTCGCCCGTTTCGAGAGAAGAAGATTGATAGTCGGGAGTCGGATAGCCCCTACACGATGAGTGCTCCGGGACCGATAGACGAGGACACCGCTCGCACCATCGAGAGCGGGCGACAAACCCTCGGTGTCTTTCTCAAGACGGCCCAACAGCGTCTCAAGGTCGTCTTCGTCGCGTTCGTCCTGGGGCTTTTCGCCGGCGTGATCGCCATGCGGCTGTGGATCTGGCCCACGCTCCGGGCCGCGCTCCTCGTCCGCGGAGCCAGCATCATCGCCCAGTCGCCCTTCGAGGTCATCCTGCTCCAGGTGAAAATCGGGCTGGTCGTCGGGGTCGTTACGGCTCTTCCCGTCCTCCTCTACTACGCCAAACGGCCCCTCGCCGACCGCGGGCTCATTCCCGACGTCTCCGTGTCCCGCTGGAAACTGGCGGTTATCGCCCTGATCGCCGTCGCCCTCTCGTTGGTCGGCGTGGCCTACGCCTACTTCCTGTTCTTTCCGATCCTCTTCAAGTACCTCGCCTCCAACGCCATCAGCTCGGGTTTCACCCCGATGTACGGGATCGTCCACTGGACGGAGTTCATCCTCGCGCTCTCCGCCGCGTTCGCACTCGCCTCGGAGATGCCCCTGGTGATGACCTCCCTCTCGTACTGGAACGTGGTCTCGCCCCGGACCTGGCGGGCGTACCTCCGGCACGCGACGCTCGGAATGGTGGTTCTGGGAACGATGATCAACGGGTCGCCGGAGCCCGTCTCGGCGCTCATCATCGCCATCCCCCTGACCGTGCTCTACGGGGTGGGGATCCTCACCTCCAGGCTCGTCGCCCACCGGGGCCAGACCGGCGGCGAGGTCGTCACGACGGCTTCGCTCGGGCGGGTTCTCCTCGGTCGGTGGAACGTGATCGCCGCCGTCGCCGTCGCCGGCGGTGGGGTCGGCTACGTGCTCTGGAACTACACGGGCCTCGACGCGACGATCGCCGCGACGGTCGGGGTGGGGGCCGACACGGTCGGGATCTCGCTGATCGTCATCGGGGCCCTCCTCTCGCTTTCGGTCGCCGTCGCGGAGATCGCGCTGTACGAGCGCCGCGAGGTCGTCGAGACCGAATCCGAGTCCTCATCCGACTCGGCACCCGGGGCGGCAGCCACGGCGGATTCGGGCACCGAACGGGCAGAAGCGGCGGAATCCGGATCGGACGCCATGTCCCGCGAGGCACTCGAAAACGCGCCGTCCATCGAGTCGGTCCACGGGGCGTCGGGGGTCCGCGCCATGCCGGAGGAGGTCTTTGCCGCGATGGACGAGGACGACGCCCTCGAGGCCGCACGGCGGGCGATGGATCGGGACGAGCCCGAAAAGGCCCGGGCGATTTTCGACCGGTTCGACGCGGCGCCGGAGCACGGCCCCGATCGAGCGGGCACCGGCATCGGCGAGACCATCTCCGAGACGGGCGTGGGGGTTTTCAACGCCTTCACCGAGGAGGAAACCACCGAGGACGACATCGGCGGCTACTACCACGACATCGCCTTCATCCTCGACAGCCTCCGCTCCCGGGCGTTTCACCTCGTCGCCGTTTTTCTGACCGTCATGGCCGCGATCTTCATGTTCCTCTATCGCGGCGGCATCGGGATAATCCGGGCCGATTTCATCTCGCGGATTCCCCCGGAGGTGCGACCGGACCCCGGATCGGTCCAGTGGCCGATCGCGCTCCACCCGGTCGAGGCGCTGGTCTTCGAGGCGAAGATCTCGGTGCTCATCGCGGCCGTGGTGACACTCCCGGTGCTCCTCTACTTCGCCTGGCCGGCCCTCGAGCGGCGCGGCCTGGTCACCGGCAACCGCCGGGTCGTTCTCGTCTGGGGGGTCTCGATCATCGGCGGGGTGCTCGCCGGGAGCGTCGTCGGATATCTCTACGTCGCTCCGTCGATCATCTCCTACCTCGTCGCGGACGCCCTCCGGGCCGGGATGGTCGTCGCCTATCGGCTGAGCAGCTTCTTCTGGCTGGTCTTCTTCACGACCGCCGGCGTGGGACTGCTCGCTGACATCCCCATCACGATGTGGCTGTTCCACCGCGGCGGCATCGTCAGCTACGAACGCATGCGCGAGAGCTGGCGGGGGATCGTCCTGGTGATCTTCGTGTTCTCGACGTTCTTCTCCTCGCAGAGCGTCTGGACGATGTTCCTGCTGGCCATTCCGACCTCCGCGGCCTACCTCCTCGGACTGGGGGTGCTCTGGGTGGTGACACTCGGCGGTCGGCGGGGCGGTTCCTCCCGGACCGCGGAATCGACTACGTGACATCCTCCGCGCCGTGAACGGAGCGGGACTACGTCCCGCAAGCAGTCGGGCGAAGCCCGACGACGGCGCGGCTTCCCTGCATGGGAATACCGGCTAACTGCCGGCAGTGGGTTCCGA
>JBDGTI010000081.1:0-5770 GCA_042216995.1 Halodesulfurarchaeum sp. | reverse complement strand
CACCTGGTGGCAGACCGAGACCGGCGGGCACCTCATCACGAACCTGCCCGCGCTCGAGGACATGAAACCCGGCTCGGCGGGGCTCCCGGTTCCCGGGATCGAGCCCGCGGTCTACGACGACCAGGGCCACCCGATCGAGAAGGGCTCGGCCCGCGCCGGGAACCTCGTCATCGAGCGTCCCTGGCCGGGCATGCTCCAGACCGTGTACGGCGACGACGAGCGGTTCATCGACGAGTACTGGCGGGAATTCTCGGACACCGACAGCGACGACCCCGAGGACTGGGTCTACAAGGCGGGAGACGGGGCCGTCCAGGCCGAGGACGGCTACTTCCGCATCCTCGGTCGCCTGGACGACGTGATGAACGTCGCCGGACACCGACTGGGCACGATGGAACTGGAGAGCGCCGTCGCGGAGGTCGAGGCCGTGGCCAACACCGCGGTCGCCGGGCGGGAGCACCCGAAGAAGGGCACCGTTCCGGACGTGTACGTGACCCTGCGTGACGGCTACGAGGAGAGCGAGGAACTCCGCGAGGAGATCGTCGCATCGATCGAGGAGGAGATCGGGAAGTTCGCCCGCCCGGCGAACGTCTGGATCGTCGAGGAACTGCCCCAGACCCGCTCCGGGAAGATCATGCGGCGACTCCTCGAGGACATCTCGAACGACGAGGAGCTGGGGGACACGACGACCCTGCGGGACCCCAGCGTGCCCGAACAGATTCGCCAGCAGATCGACCGATAAGCTCCGTTCCGCCGTCAGTCCGATATAGATCCATCCGGGCGTTTCAGACGTCGATCCCGACCCGCTCGGGCGGTTCCCACCGGATGCAGGCATTCTCCCCATTCCGGCGATCGAGCCCGCTATCGCGGTGCTGATGGGGCCAGCCCAGCCAAAGTAACCCCCGGTAATCATCTGCCCATGACGGACACAACGGACATCGATACGGCGAAATTGGTCGAATGGCGTCGGAGATTTCATCGGTACCCGGAGCCCGGGTGGCGGGAGTTCCTGACCACGGTGCGGATCGTCGAGGAACTGGAACAGATGGTCGACGAGATCCACGTCGGCCCGGACGCCCTGGCGAGCGAGGAACGACTCGGAGTTCCGGACGAGTCGGAGCGTTCGACGTGGTTCGAGAACGCCCGGGACCGAACGGACCGAACCGACATCCTCGATCGCCTTGCGGGCGGACATACGGGGGCCGTCGCCGTCATCAATCGGGGCGACGGGCCAACTGTGGGTCTGCGGGTCGATATTGATGGGCTCCCGATCGAGGAATCGGCCGAGAGCGAACACGTGCCTGCGGCCGAGGGGTTCCGCTCGGAGAACGACGGCTTCATGCACGCCTGCGGGCACGACGCGCACATCACCTTCGGCCTGGGAGTCCTCGACGCTGTCCGTGAGAGCGATTTCAGCGGCACGTTCACGGTCTTCTTCCAGCCCGCCGAGGAGCTTCTCGGGGGTGGGAACCCCATGGCTGCCGGGCCACACCTCGCGGACGTGGACTTCTTGCTCGGCGTCCACGTCGGTCTCGGGAGCCCGGGGACCGTTGTGGCGGGCCTCGACGAGGCGCTTGCTTTCACGCGATTTGATGTCACGTTCGAGGGGAAGTCCGCCCACGCGGGGGTTGCCCCCAACGAGGGACACAACGCCGTCCAGGCCCTTGCGAGTGCGGCAAACAGCCTGTACGCCATCCCTCGCCACGAGGAGGGCGCGACGCGGGTGAACGTCGGCAACCTCAGGTCCGAAAACGCCCCGAACGTCATCGCCGATCACGCCACGATGCAGGCCGAGGTTCGGGCGGCATCCAATGACCTGATCGGGTATATGCGTGAGACCGTCCGTCGCTACCTCGGGTCGGCGGCCGATCGACACGAGTGCAGCGTCGAGGTCTCGGTCATCGGGGAGGCGATCCGGCAGGACTGCTCGGCGGAACTGGTCGACCTGGTGTACGACCTCGCGTCGGACGTCGAGGGGGTGTCCACTGTCACGCGACGTGATCGGCTCGGCGGGAGCGAGGACGCGACCTACCTCATGAAGGACGTCATCGACGCCGGCGGCAAAGCGACGTACATCGGAATCGGAGCCGGCACCCCGAACGGCTATCACACCCCGGGATTCGATGTCGATGAGGACGCCCTGTCGATCGGCGTGTCTGTCCTCTCGCGGACGGTCCTCGATCTGCTCGAGTAGGGACGGAGCTGGGTCCACCCGATTTCCGCCCGGAGTTCCGACTACCCGGTGTAGTAGTACTCGCCCTCCCGCCGCTGCTGGCGGTCGAGCTGGCTGCCGGGCTTGTTGATCCGGGGGCGACCCATCCGCTCGTCCCGCCGGAAGGTCACGCCCAGGTTCTCGAGGAACTCGTTCATCCCCTCGCGCATGTCCATCGCGGGGCTGGCGTGGCCCCGTTCGGCCGGCTCGCCGTCGAAGACCAGCAGCCGGTCGGAGAGCAGGTCGATCACGTAGATGTCGTGGTCGATGACCATGGCGGTCGTCTCGTGGTTCTCCGCGTACCGGCGGATGGCTCGCGTGGCCAGCACGCGCTGCTCGACGTCCAGGTGTGCGGAGGGCTCATCGAGCAGGTACAGGTCCGCGTCCCGGGAGAGGGTGGCCGCGATGGCGACCCGCTGGCGCTCCCCGCCCGAGAGGTCCGTGAGGAGCTGGTCCATGATGGGATCGATCTTCAGCGGGTCGCCGATCTCGGTCCGCCAGTAGGAGGAGCCCACGTCCGCGGAGACGTCACGGAGGAACGACTCGACGGGGATCGCCTGCTCGGCCTCGATGTACTGGGGCTTGTAGGCGATGTCCAGGTTCATATCGACGGAGCCGGCGTCCGGTTCGAGCCGGCCCGCGAGCAGCTTCGCGAAGGTGGACTTCCCGATGCCGTTCGGCCCGACGATGCCGAGCACCTCGTTCTCGTGGACGGTTCCCCCCTCGACGGTGAGTGAGAACTCGCCCTCGCCGTAGGACTTCTCCAGGTCCGGGTACTCGACGAGCACGTCCGCATTCGAGGCGGGTCGCGGGGCGTGGGACTCGAACTCGATGGCCTCCGACCGGATCCGCATGTTCTCGTTCTCCAGGTACCCCTCCAGGTACTCGTTGATGCCGTTGCGAACCGGCTTGGGCGGCGTGACGACCCCGAAGACCGAGGGCTCCCCGTAGGCCACGTGGAGGGTGTCCGCGAGCAGGTCCAGGACCGCCAGGTCGTGTTCCACGACGAGGACGGCTCGGTCCTCGTCCTCGGCGAGCTCCCGCACCAGGCGGGCGACCGCGATCCGCTGGGTGATGTCCAGGTAGGGGGTGACCTCGTCGAGGAAGTAGAAGTCCGCGTCCCGCAGGAGCGCCGCGGCGATGGCGACCCGCTGGAGTTCCCCGCCGGAGAGGCTCTCGATCTCCTGGTCGAGGACCGGCTCGATCGAGAGG
Organism: Halodesulfurarchaeum sp.; assembly: GCA_042216995.1. Taxonomy (GTDB): domain Archaea; phylum Halobacteriota; class Halobacteria; order Halobacteriales; family Halobacteriaceae; genus Halodesulfurarchaeum. The sequence goes on along the minus strand of JBDGTI010000081.1, from coordinate 2,349 downwards.
CGCTCGCTCACCGCCTCCAGGGCGTTTCGCTCGTCGGTCGCCGCGAGGAGCTCCCGGGTGGTTCCGGAGAACTGCTCCGGGATGCGATCGATGTACTGGGGCTTTCGGGAGACCGAGACCTCGCCGTCCCGCACCGCCACGAGGTAGTCCTGCAGGGCGGTGCCCCGGTACTCCTCGATCACGGCCTCCCAGTCCGGCGGATCGCCGACCCGGCCCAGGTTCGGCGTGATCTCGCCGGCCAGGACCTTGACCGCGGTCGACTTCCCGATCCCGTTGGGGCCAAGAAGGCCGGTCACCGTGCCGGTCTCGGGCATCGGCAGGCCGTAAAGCGCGAAGGCGTTGTCGCCATAGCGGTGGGTGGGATGCTCCTCGAGTTCCTGTGGGAGGTTGAGGATCTCGATGGCGTCGAAGGGACACTTCGCCACGCAGATCCCACAGGACTCGCCCAGGCAGATCTCCTCGGAGATCCAGACCTGCTCCGGCTCGCCGTCGAAGGGGTCTCCCTCATCGTAGTGCTCTTCCCGGGTGACGATGCAGTCCTTGCCGGTGCGATTCGGCGGGCAGTAGTTGATGCACTCGTAGTTACACCGGTCGGGCTGACACCGTTCGAGGTCGACGGTGGCGATGCTATCAGAGGCCATCTTAGAGTGAGACGCCGGTGGAGAGGAACACGCCCCAGGTCACATACCAGAGCGAGAAGGTCATGAAGGCGTTGAACAGGTGGTCCTTCGTGCCGAACTCGCTCACGTCGATCCCGATCACGCGCAGGACGCCGAGATTGACGATCAGCGCGCCGATCATGACCGCGAGGCCGAGCTGGTCCGTGGCACTCGACGCGAGCGCTGCGGATCCCACCCCCGCTGCGACCCCACTCAGGGCGGTCACGGTCGTCACCGCGACCGCCCGGGTGTGGCCGGTCAGCCCGTCCGTCTCGGTTGCCATGTCTGTGTTCTCGGCACGCCGGCCCAAAAGGCGTTCGTTCCCGCGCCGGCCCCAATCACTTGCCCCGTCTCCTTACCCCTCTGGCCCGAATATGGTACGGTATGGCAGCACGTGACCGCCTCGAGGAACTCCCGCCCAGCGCGAAGTTGATCCACAAGGTCCTCGAGTACGACGGGCCGCTCACTCAGAAACGCCTCATCGAGGAGACGAACCTCTCCCCGCGAACGGTCCGGTACGCGCTCGATCGCCTGGACGACTGTGACTGCATCGAGGAACAGGTGTACGTCAAGGACGCCCGGCAGCGTCTCTATCGGCTCGCTTCCCCCGTCGACGACACCGCAGAGGAGTCGGAGGCCGAAGTGGCCTGAGGCTCCCCCGAGAACGGTCGCGTCCGTCTCTCGAAAGGTCGCAACCTCATGGACGGGTGGAGCGACTTCATCCTCTGTGAGTACGCCGCTGACCCGGACGTTACCATCGAGAACGTCCAGCAGGTCCGGGCGGTGTACGAACGTGGCGAGTGGTGATTGCACTTCGTGTGTCGCCACAAGGTCGAGGCAGATCCGTCCGGTGACGAGGCGGCCGGCATCGACCTCGGCATCAGCAACTTTGCCGCCATTTCGTTCGGTGACGAGACGATGCTGTATCCCGGTGGCGCACTCACGGAGGACGAATCTGGTTCCAGAAGGAGCTCCAAGTGCGACGACGCCGGTTCGAGCGAGGCTGACCGCCTCGACCGGACGGGCCGCCCGGCGGTCGCACATCCTCCACACCGTCTCGAAGGTCGTGGTTGAGCAGTGTGCAGACCGCGGTGTCGGCACCATCGTCGTGGGCGACCTCGGTGGCATCCGTGAGGATGCTGACTGGGGCGACAGCGGCAACCTCGACCTTCACGGGTGGGCGTTCGACCGCTTCACGTCGATGCTCGAATACAAGGCCGAGGAACGCGGTATCGGCGTGGAGCAGGTGGACGGCAAACCGTGAACTACCCCGACCTACTCCCTCGCGCCGAAGGCGCTCGGTCCTTGAGGGCGGGGCTTCCTGTTTCCGCGTCGGAACTTGCACCCGGAGGCACAGCGGTTCTAGACTCCGCAGGCGTTTCCCTCGCTGGGCGGTTCGGAGTGAACCACTCCTACCGATTCGACACTCCGGCCACAGCCGCCGATGCACGCTTCTTGTCGCGTTTGAACACCGTCGGAAACGTGGTGAGCGCCTTACTACCCCCTTCGACCGCAGGGATAGTAAGCGTATCGGAGAACGTGCAAACAACCTCTGCGGGCGCTGTATCCCCTCCCTACTCCGTTCGCTTCGCTCACTCCGTGGAGGAAGGGGGCTTAGCGCCCTCACCGCAGAAGCTAATATCCCAACTGCGGTCGGGAGTCCCCGGCGTCGTCGGGCTTCGCCCGACTG
>JBDGTI010000019.1:0-5806 GCA_042216995.1 Halodesulfurarchaeum sp. | reverse complement strand
TAACAGTTACGCATCGGTGGGGAAACCAGCCCTGCCGATTCCGGCGATAGCACAGTACCGTGTCGGCTTCCTCCCCGTCCCCAGAACGCGAAGCGTTCTGGTGTGCGAACGAGACGCTTCGCGTCTCGTCACCGTTCGAAAGACGCAAAGCGACTTTCGAGCCCACAAGACCCTCGGTCTTGTGAACGCCGTGAACGGCGGGGGTTCCGCCTCGGAGGAAAGATGACACGGATCGGAGTCGACATCGGCGGGACGTTCACCGACGTCGTCGCGGTAGACGACGACGGCCACCTCCACGGCATCAAGACGCCGAGCACGCCGGACCAGCCCGACGACGGCGTCATCGACGGGCTCGACCGGATCCGCGAGGGCGGCGTCGCGGTCGAGCAGGCGTCGTTTCTGGGACACGGGACGACGATCGCGACGAACGCGGTCCTCGAAGACGACCTCGCGAAGACCGCGCTGGTGACCACCGACGGGTTCCGCGACGTGACCGAGATCGGTCGGCAGGACCGACCGGACCTGTACGACCTGAACTTCGAGCGGACCGGCGCCGTCGTCCCCCGCGACCGCCGGTTCACGGTCCCGGAGCGGATCGGCCCCGACGGCGACGTGATCGAACCCCTCGAGGCGGAGGCGGTGGCCGACGTGGCGGCCGCCATCCCCGAGGACGTCGAGGCGATCGCGATCTCGACGCTGTTCTCGTTCCGGAACGACGACCACGAGCGACGGATACGGTCCCACCTCGAGACGGCGGGTTTCGGAGACGCCGAGATCGTGCTCTCCTCGGACGTGCTGCCGGAGTTCCGCGAGTACGAGCGGACCACGACGACCACGATGAACGCGGCGCTCAAGCCGACGATGGACGCGTACCTCGGCCGCCTCTCCGACCGGACCCGCGAGATCGGCATCGAGGAGGACTGGGTTGTGATGCAGTCCCACGGAGGGCTGATGAGCGAGCAGACCGCACGCGAGCAGCCGGTCCAGACTCTTCTCTCGGGGCCGGCAGCCGGCGTGAAAGGCGCACAGTACCTCGCTACGGCGGCCGGCCACGAGGACGTCCTGACGATGGACATGGGCGGGACGAGCACGGACGTGAGCCTCGTCGACGGCGGCGAGCCGTCGATGACGACCGACTGGGAGATCAGCGGTCACCCGCTCCGAATCCCGTCCATCGACATCCACACGATCGGCGCCGGCGGCGGCTCGATCGCGTGGATCGACGCCGGCGGGGCGCTCCGGGTCGGGCCGGAGTCGGCGGGGGCCGATCCCGGTCCGGCGGCCTACGGCCGAGGGGGGACGCGACCGACGGTGACCGACGCCCACGTCGTACTCGGGCGCATCCATCCCGATCACCCGCTGGGCGAGGGGCTCTCCGTCGTCCCCGACGCCGCCGAGGCGGCCATCGAGCGCGAGATCGCCGACCCCCTCGACCGGTCGGTCCGCGAGAGCGCCCGCGGCATCCTTGAGGTGGCCCGGGCGAACATGGAGCGGGCGCTCCGGGTCGTGAGCGTCGAGCAGGGGTATGACCCGCGGTCGTTCGCCCTCGTCGCGTTCGGGGGCGCCGGGCCGCTTCACGCTCCCCGACTCGCCGAAGCGCTCTCCATCCCCACGGTGTTGATACCCAGAGCCGCGGGGGTGCTTTCCGGGCTCGGCCTGTTGGCGTCCGACCTGCGTCACGCCTCCGTCACCTCCGTTGTCGAACCGCTCGCCGAACTCGACGTCGAGGACGTCACACCGCTGTTCGACGCCCTCGTCGAGGAGGGTGATGAGATGCTCGCGGCGGAGGGCATCGACGAGTCGTCGAGGCGGTTTGAACGCTCGCTTGACCTCCGCTACGAGGGGCAATCCTACTCGCTCAACGTCGACCTCGACGGCGACCTCTCGCCCCGGACGCTCGAGGCGGCCGCCCGGCGGTTCCACGAGGAACACGAGGCCCAATACGGACACGCGAACCCGGCGGAGCCGATCGAACTCGTGAACGTCCGTGTTACTGCCGTCGGACGGATTCCGTCCATCGACGTCTCGGCGGACGCCGCCGGAACGGTCGAGGACGCCGTCCTGAGAACCCGTCCCGTCGAGTTCGGCCTCGAGACACGAGACGCGACCGTCTACGATCACGCGCAGTTGCCCCCGGATGGCACCTTCGACGGTCCGGCGGTCGTCCAGGCCGACGAATCGACGACGGTCGTCCACCCCGGCCAGTCCGTCCGGGTGGACGAGCGTGGCACCCTCATCATCACGACCAGAGACCCATGACCAGCGACGATCCCACCGACGACCACGGTTCCGACTCGGCGTTCGATACGGGGTCCGGCGATACCGACCCCGGGTCCGGCGGCGAATCGGACGATGTCGACCCGGTCACGCTCGAAGTCCTCCGCAACGCCTTCGAGATGGTCGCCGAGGAGATGAGCGCGAATCTGATCCGGACGAGCTACTCGCCGAACATCAAGGAGCGCAAGGACGCCTCCTCGGCGGTCTTCGATCCCCAGGGCCGGATGCTGGCCCAGGCCGAGAACATCCCCGTCCACCTCGGCGCGATGCCCCACTCGGTCGATGCGGTCATCGACGCGTTCGGGGGCGAGTTCGAACCGGGCGATACGGTCATTCACAACTCCCCGTTCAGCGGCGGCGCCCACCTGCCCGACATCACCTTCGTCAGTCCGGTTTTCGTGGACGGCGAGTTGATCGGATACGTGGCCAACCGAGCCCACCACGCCGACATCGGGGGCGTCCACGCCGGCAGCGTCGCGCCCGACTCGACGAGCATCTACGCCGAGGGGGTGCAGATCCCCGCCGTCAAACTCTTCGACGGGGGTGACCTCGTGGAGGGCGTGATGGACCTCCTCACGGAGAACGTCCGCACCCCCGACGAGCGCGAGGGGGACCTGCGGGCCCAGCAGGCCGCCAACGAGACTGGGCGCCGCCGATTCCGGGAGCTGGCGGACGACCACGGTACCGAGACCGTCCGTGGGGTCACCGACCACGTGCTCGACTACAGCGAGCAGCGTATGCGGTCGGAGATCCGAGGCCTCGAGGACGGAACGTACGCGTTCGACGACGTGCTCGACAGCGACGGCGCCGGCGCCAGCGACGTCGGAATCGCCGTCGACGTGACCATCGACGGCTCGGAGATCCACGTCGACTTCGCGGGGACGGCCCCCCAGGTCGACGGTCCGGTAAACGCCCCGATCGCGGTCACGACGAGCGCGACGTACTACGCGCTCCGGGTCGTCACCGATCCCGAAATCCCGCCGAACCACGGGTGTTACCGGCCGTTCTCCATCTCGGCACCGGACGGGACGATCGTCAACGCAGAACCGCCCGCGGCGGTGGTCGGGGGGAACCTCGAGACGTCACAGCGGATCGTCGACACCATCCTCGGGGCGATGGCGGAAGCCGACGTCGACCCGATCGTCGCCGGCGCCAACGGGTCGATGAACAACGTCACGTTCGGGAGCAGTGACCCGTCGCTCGACGATCCGTACACGTTCTACGAGACCATCGGCGGCGGGTACGGTGCCCGTCCGGGAAAAGACGGGGTCGACGGCGTCCACGCACACATGACGAACACCCGGAACACGCCGGCCGAGACCATCGAGCTGAGTTACCCGTTGCGCGTCGAACGCTACGAGCTCAGGCCCGACACGTGCGGTGCCGGCCAGTACCGCGGCGGACTCGGCGTCCGCCGTGACGTGCGCGTCCTCGACCACGTCGCGGAGTTCTCGTTGCTGAGCGAGCGGCGGCGCCACCGGCCCTATGGCCTCGCCGGCGGCGACCCCGGGAGCCCGGGCGACGACCGGGTCGTTCGAGATGGAACGGGGCAGTCCATCGACGAGAAGGTGAGCCTGAACGTCTCCGATGGCGACCTCGTGAGCGTTCGCACGCCCGGAGGCGGCGGGTACGGCCCGCCCGAGGAGCGCGATCCGGCGGCGATCGAGCGCGATCTCGAGGAGGGGCGGATCTCCGAGGCGTTCGTCGAAGAGCACTACCCCCACTACGCTGAGGAAGCGGGCACTACCCCCGACTGACTCGCCGGCCACCTGAACGATCACGCGTCGGCCGTTCGGAGACCGGCAGTCGGGAGCAGAAACAGGAAAGCCACCGCGAGGGCGCAGACAGCGACTGAGCCACGCATTCTCCCGTCCGATAATCACTCCCTCGCCGATCCGTCGATCCGCTCGATGGCGAGCACGGCACCGAAGGCGACCAGCGGGATGACCGCAAATAGACCGAACAGTGTCCCGAACGATCCGCCTTCGAGAATGCTTCCGGCGAGAGCTGCCCCGAGGGACCCGACGCCGAAGTTGATCGCAAACACGAGTCCGTAGCCGAAGCCCTGACTCGCCTCGGGGACGTATTTCGCGACGAGCGTAGACTGCAGCGGGGGCACGGTGAACAGGAGTGCCCCGAAGAGGAACCCGGCGAGCAACACGGCGGGACCGCCGATCACGGAGAGTCCGAACAGGGCGGTGCTCGTCGCGAGAAATACCCCGAGGAGAACCGGTTCGGGACCGAATCGTTCGCCGAGGTTCCCGCCGACGATCTGGCCGACGGCACCGACGAGCAGGATCGCCGAATAGACCCAGCGAGCGGGCTCGAACGTCGCGCCCGCGGCTTCGAGCGCCGGGATCGATCCGACGGTCTGGAGGAATTCGGGGAGAAACGTCAGCACGCCACGGTAGTAGAGGCCAGCCGCGATATACATGACGACGAGCAGTCCGAAGGTCACCTGGGCGAATGACCGCAACTCCTGCCAGAGGGGACCCTCGGCCGTATACGCCGCGGCATCCGGGTAATCATCGGGACCACGCCACCGGAAGACGAGGGCGAATCCGATAAGCGGGACTGCTAGCAGGGCAAGCAGTGTCTGCCAGCCGACGACAGTGAGTCCGATCGTCAGGAGGAGTGGACCGAGACCGATGCCCAGGTTCGTGCCGAGACCGTGATACGCGAAGCCCTTACTTGGCTCGTCGGCCTCCCGACTGATGAGACTCATCGCGGGCGGATGGTAGAGACCGGCCGCTGCTCCAACAAGTCCGAGCACGACAGTGAGTCCAATGAATCCGTCGACGAGTTGGATGAGCAGGAGTGCGACACCGGTCGTCCCGAGAAACGTTGGAATGAGAACGTCGGCACCCAACCGATCGCTGAGAAGTCCGGACGGAATCGCCGTAATGCCGAACAGTCCGGCCATCACGGTGACGGCAATGCCGATTTCCCTCTGTCCGATGGTAAACTGTGTGAGCCAGATCGGAACGAACAACGGGATTGACAGCATGACGGCGTGATCGAACGCATGTGCGACTGCCGTGTATCCAAGCAGGTGACGGTCGTGTGAGGAGAGATGCTCTCGTCCTCCAACACCGTCCGCAAGTCGCGATCGAATCCGCATACGTCCGATTCGTATTACTCGATGTATAAGGGAACAGCGGATGATGGCACTCACTGGTGTGAGAATTGATGGATTTCCGTTCAAACAGTCGTTCAATAAAACAGTCCGATTGTACACTACGGCTTCCCGATCGACAGCCGACTTGGCAAAAACTGAATCCCCTCTCCCTAGTCCGTGGGTTCAGCCTATCTGAACAATCCGGAAGACGGACCGGAACGGTTATTGACATCCTCCCACGGCTGAAGCCGTGGGATTCCTCCGGTGGGGATGTTGGCTATGCCGTACCCACGGAGGCAAGTTTCCCCTTGCGGGTACTCCGGTTTGTGCGCTCCTCGTTGGGACTTGCCCTCTCGGGAGAGTGTGACAACTCCGACCAGTTGTGGTCGTCCCACGTGAGGCGCACGGGCC
>JBDGTI010000049.1:0-5814 GCA_042216995.1 Halodesulfurarchaeum sp. | reverse complement strand
AACGCTGTGCGTGCACCCCGCCCGTGACAGTCGTGGAGTGTGGGCCGAAACCCCATCGTGGGGGAAAGCCCATGACTTCAGTCATGGGTAGCTTACAGTTTCTCAGGGTCAACGGTGAGTCGGCTGTCGACGGCCTGTACGCCGGTCGGAGTGGCCACGAGCGGGTTGATGTCCAGTTCGAGGATCGCGGGGAAGTCGGTGACGAGCTGGGAGAGCCGCTGAATGCTCTCGACGAGGGCGCCCTCATCGACCGCATCGCGCCCACGTGCCCCGCGGAGGAGGGGAGCCGAGTCGATCTCGCCGAGCATCGCGGTGGCCTCCCGTTCGCTCACGGGAGCGACCCGAACGGTCGTGTCCTCGAGCACTTCCACGAAGATCCCCCCGAGGCCGAAAAGCAGGAGCGGGCCGAACTGGGGATCCCGATTCATCCCGAGGATCGTCTCGGTTCCGGTCTCCAGATCGACCATTTCCTGGACCTGCACGCCCAGGATCTGTGCGTCGGGCTGGTAGTTCTTCGCCCGCGTGATCAGGTCCTCGAAGGCATCACCCACGTCGGCCTCGCTGACGCCGACTTTCACCCCGCCGATGTCTGACTTGTGGAGGATGTCCGGGCTGACGATCTTCATGACGACCTCGCCCTCGATCCGACTGGCCACCTTTCGGGCCGCCTCGGGGGTCTCGACGATCTCGCCCTCGGGGGTCTGTATGCCGTAGGCGTCCAGGATTCCCATCGCTTCGACGCCGAGCCGATTGGACCGCTCGCTTGCGGTCTCCAGGATCTCCCGTGCCCGCTCGCGATCCACGTCGAAGGTCCGTGGCTGTTCGTACTCGATCCGGGTGATCTCCCGATAGGTCACCAGCGCATCGAGGCTCGACACCGCACGAGCGGGATCGAAGTAGTTCGGGATTCCCCGCGACCTGAGTGTCCGGGCGGGTCCCTCGACCCGTTCCCCACCCATCAGGGCGGTGGCGATCGGCACCTCGTGTTTCTCCTGCAGCGACGCGATGTCCGTGGCCAATTTCCCGTAATCGAGGACCGCAATCGGGGTGGCGACGACGATGGCCGCCTCGACGTGGTCATCGGCGAGCACCACGTCGATGGCACGCTCAAAGCGTTCATTGTCGGCGTCGCCGATCACGTCGACCGGGTTGTAGACGTTCGCGCCCTCGGGGAGCGTTTCCCGGAGCGTCTCGATCGTTCCCTCCTCGAAACTGACCATCTCCAGGCTCGAGTCCCCGATTGCGTCCGTCGTCATCACCCCGGGGCCGCCGGCGTTGGAGATCACGGCGACCCCGTTGCCCCCGGGGATCGGCTGGCCGGAGAGGATCCGGGCGTAATCGAACAGTTCCTGGACGTTCTCCGCCCGGAGGACGCCCGCCTGATCGAGGCCGGCCTCGTAGGCCCGCTCGCTTCCGGCGATGGTCCCCGTATGGGAGGAGGCGGCCTGGGCGCCGGCCTCGGTGCGGCCGGATTTCACCAGTACGATCGGCGTGTCCCGTGTCACCGATCGGGCGATGTCGATGAATTCCCGTCCGTCGTCGATTCCCTCCAGGTATCCAAGGATGACGTCGGTCTGCGGGTCCCCATTCCAGATGTCGATGAAGTCCGATTCGTCGAGGACGGTCTTGTTGCCGAGCGAGACGATGTCCTTGAACCCGATCCCCTGGTCGTTCGCCCAGTCGACGACCGCGGTGATGAACGCCCCCGACTGGCTCATGAACGAGAGGTTCCCGGGCCTGGGGTGTGCCGGGCCGAAGGTGGCGTTCAACTCCCGGGGGGTGCTCATCAGGCCGAGACTGTTCGGTCCGACGAGGTTCAGATCGTGTGCCTCGGCGACCTCCCGAAGTTCCCGTTCGCGCTCGGCCCCCTCACTCCCGGCCTCGCCGAACCCGGCTGTGATGACGACCACGTTTCGCACGCCGTTCTCACCCAGATCACGCGTGGCCTCGACGGCGACGTCCGGCGGGACGACCACGATACCGAGGTCGATCGGTTCCGCACAGTCGCCGACCGAGTCGACCGCCTGGGACCCGAGGACGGTGTCGTGGGACGGGTTCACCGGAACGACCTCCCCCTCGAAGGACTCGAGGTTCTCCATGATCGCCCGCCCGATGGCGCCCGCCCGGTCGGTCGCCCCGATGACGGCCACCCGGTCCGGATCGAACAGCCCGCTGGCGTCTGGCATCCCTCTCCCAGTAGGCCTGGAGCCAGTATAAACCCCGCCGAAATCAGTTCCCGGGCGCGTGGACGACCCCGATAGCGACCCGGACCGAATCAGCCGAAGGTCTGGTACGCGATGAGGCCGGCGACGCCGAGGCAGGCGAGTCCGGCGGCACGGACGACCCACAGCCCCCAGTCGGGAACGGGGCCATCACTCCCGTATTCACCACGCTTGCGACGAGTCGGACCGAGGAAGACAGAGAGCTGCAGTGCCGCCCGGGGAGCGATGATCAACACCACGCCCAGGAGCCCCCCGAGGACGACGGCGAGGAGTTCTCGCAGCGGCATCAGGATCGAAGTCGCTGGATGCGCTTTTCCATCGGCGGGTGTGTGGAGACGAGTTTCTGGAGCATCCCGCGATCGGGATTCGATATACAGAGCGCGCTCACCTGCTGATCGAGGTTCGAATCACGCGTGCCGCGTGTCCGTCGACTCCGGTGTCCGGACTGGACCGCCTGTGCCTGTTGGTTGCCCCGGTCGATTTTCTCGAGGGCGCGGGCCAGCGGATCGCCGGATCCGATGACCGCCTTGGCGTCGGCATCGGCGACGTACTCGCGGTAGCGGGAGATGGCGAGCACGAACAGCATGACGACGAACTGGACGATGTTGCCGACGACGATCGCGAGGAAGAAGTCAGCGAGATCGTTTTCCCCGGTGAACAACACGGCGTACTGGGCGGCGATGGCGACGATCGAGGCGATGCCCTGTCCGAGCTGCATCGTGACGACATCGCGGTTGTCGATGTGGGCGAGTTCGTGAGCGATGACTCCCTCGAGTTCGTCCTGATCGAGCAACTGGACGAGCTCCCGGGAGAGGACTACGGTGCCGTTGCCGCGACGACCGACCGCGAACGCGTTCGGCACGCCCATGCTTGCGATCTTCAGCGACGGCTTTGTCATCTCCTTCTCGCGGCTCACCTGTTCGACGAACTGATGGATCCGCGGGTACTGGTTCTCCGGGAGGTCCTCGGCGCCCACACTCCGCAACGCGGCCCACTTTCCTATCTTGTACTGGACCCCGACGAGGGCGATACTCCCGAGGACGGCGATGGGCAGGATGTCCGTTCCGAAGAGGACCATCGCCGCGGCCACGGCGACGAGATAGAATCCCGCGAGAATGGCACCGACCACCGCCATTCGCACTTTGAGTCCGATATGTCGCATTCGAGTGTCTGTGCGTGGCCGAGGTACAAAGGTACTTGGTTCAGCGGTCGATGCAGGTCGAGGGGCTCTCCCGGAAGCGAGATGTCCCGGCCGACGACGCCAAATTGATATAGCGGAATAGAGTTTATTCCTTGCTCATCGAGCAACCAACGAGTAGATATTCGCCTCGTAGACCTCGCGAACACGGTCGCCCCAGTTGTGTGTGTAGGTGTCGATGACGTCGGTCGCGACGTCCCCCCTGAGGTACTTGACGATGCCTCGATCCCCAGTTCGGTCCCGGAGGTGGGTGGTGAAGAAGTGACGGAAGTAATGGGGCGTGACGTTCTCACCGGCGCCCGCCCCCGGTTCGTACCACCCGCGCTCTGCCGCTCGGGTCGTGACGAGGTGATGCACGTCGCTGCCCGTGAGCCGCTTCCCCCAGTTTCGGCCCGTGCTGAGAAAGAGTGCCTCGGCGCTCGACCGGGGATCCGGCCGGACGGCCAGCCACTCGATCAGCGCCTCTCGCAGTTCGTCGTCGATGGGGATCACCGTCTCTCGCTTGCGTTTATTGGAGGCAGAGCGCGTTTCCCCGTTCGTTTTTTCTCCCCGGGTCGGGTCCGGCGAAACGAAAAGCGAGTCGGGGCGCCCCTCGAGTTGTGGCCGGACCGATCCCGTGGGGACCGGTGAACCGGCGAGGTGAACGTCCCGCAGATCGAGGTTACAGGCTTCGCCGGCCCGAACGCCGGTCTTGAGGAGGAGGAGAATGACCCCTCTCGCGAGCGGATGGCCGACGGAGTGGACGAACTCGGCCATCGCCTCGATGGAAATATCACGGCGGTTCGGATCCGTCGTGATCTGTTCGTCGAGTTCCTCCATTACCAGGGTCATCGGATTCTCGGTGAAAACGCCGACCTCGTTCATGTACGCGTAAAACCGGTGGAGGTAGGAGGCGTAACTGGCGACCGTGCTCTCCGCGGTGTCCCCCCGAAGCGTGGATATCCAGGCCAGACAGTCACGATGCGTGACGCTCCCGAGGGACTTTGTGACCGACGCCTCGAAGTCCCGCAGAACCCGTTCGTACGCGTCTCTCGTCCGCTCCGAGCGACCGTGATAGGTCATGTCTTCCAGGAAGTACCCGACCGGATCCTCGATCTCACTCATCTTGAAGCGTGTAGGTCCCATCGCGGGGGCGATGTTCGATCCGACCCCTCTTCTGAAGGGAGACGACCGCGTCCTCCAACTGGGACTCCAGTTCGTCAGTTGCCGCCTCGACGAGTTCGGTCCAGCTCAGCGGTCCCGCCGATTCGAGTGCCTGGAGTACCGTTTCTTCCACGTTACCCCTGGGGGTCGACCCCGAGGATTGTGATGAATCTGCGGTCCCGTCGATTACGTTTCGGCCCGCCTGGACCATCGTTCGAACGTATTCCGCCTGTGTCATCTCGAGTTCCGACGCGTGGTCCCGCCACTCCGCTTTTTGGTAGGCCGGCACGTAGGTGGTGATGGCTTCGCGAGTCGTGTCTTGGTCCGACTCGGTCATGCACGCCCGTTCGGAGACGAGGGTCTTATAACTTTAGTCGTGAAAATAAAGTACCTTATTTCGATATCTAAATTTTCATGTCCGGCCGCAATCGGGCAATTCGGTCAATTCCTGACAGGAAGTCCTGACAGGATTTGTTCTCGGTCGTCGCTCCACGGGACACCGCTCATGGTACCTTACGCGAAGCGGTGGTGTCGATTACCCGGCTTTTGAGTCACGTGCCGACGGAGACCAGTTCCTGCGGACGGACAAACTCGCCTCCACGAGCAATGGGATAATAGGTCCCCGCATTGTTGTACCCGCATGGCCGATACGATCACTGTCTGGCCCGGCCAGGACGGGTGGGACCTGATCCACGAACTGGAGGAGGTCGCCGAAGAACGAGCGGAATCCCGCAATCAGTTGATCCTCGATGCCATCGCGCTCTACCTCGGTGTCGAGGAAGTCCTTCGTGAGGACCCGGCCTGGGAACGGGCGAGCACCCACGAACGTCGGATTATGCTCAGGGAGTCTCTCCGCGAGTACCGCGATGACTGGGACTGAATCCATAAATCACATATCGCTATATTAATCATTGCCTCGTGTGAGTTCCACAGTTTCGGAGGACGTGGTTCTGTAAATGGCACGGATAGTTGGTCGTAAGTTCCGATCCGACCTTCAGGCGTGAACGAGAGGGCCCAATCGTCGCCGGGTTCGCCGTCCGTCGCCGGGCCGAGCGATATCGTCTCTGCGAAGTCGTCAATCACGTAGTGCCTTCGCACCCCGAGCGATTTGGTAGTGTCCCTCGGGTCGGGGAGCCGCAGGATCGACGTCTTCAGTCACCTATGCGGAGCCGTCACGGAACCGCTCTAATGGGACATCGGAGACTTCGTCATAGTCGTCGTCACCGCCGACCAGGAGCGTCGCCTCGACCT
>JBDGTI010000064.1:0-5952 GCA_042216995.1 Halodesulfurarchaeum sp. | reverse complement strand
CGAAGACGTCTGCCCCCTCCATCGCGTCGGCGAGGTCCCCGTCGGGCCGGTCGCGGGCGAAGGCGGCCTTGTACTCGTTCAGCTCGCCGGCCATGGCTCGTTCCTCGGTGATGATCCCCGAGGAGTCACACATCGTGATCTGCTCCCGTGGGACCCCGAGTTGCGTGTAGAAGCGGGCGGTCGCGATGGCGCTGGCGCCGGCCCCCGAGATCACCACCTCGAGGGATTCACGGCCCTTCCCCAGGAGCTCGGCCCCGTTCAGGAGCGCGGCCCCGGTGATGATCGCCGTGCCGTGCTGGTCGTCGTGGAACACCGGGATGTCCATCCGCTCGCGGAGACGAGACTCGATCTCGAAGCACTCGGGGGCGCTGATGTCCTCGAGGTTGATCCCCCCGAAGGTCGGCTCCATGGCCTGGACCGCCTGGACGATGGCGTCCGGATCGTCGAGGGACAGTTCCACGTCGAAGACGTCGACGTCCGCAAAGCGCTTGAAGAGCACGCCTTTCCCCTCCATCACCGGCTTGGCCGCGGCGCCCCCGATGTCGCCCAGCCCGAGGACCGCACTCCCGTCGGTGATCACCCCGACGAGGTTGCTCTTGGCGGTGTAGGTGTAGGCCTCGGCGGAGTCGGCGGCGATCGCCTCGCAGGGAGCGGCGACCCCGGGCGTGTAGGCCAGGCTCAGGTCCCGCTGGGTGTTCGTCGGCTTCGTCGTCGAGATCGAGATCTTGCCCGGCGGCGCCCGGGCGTGATAGTCGAGTGCGTCCTCGTCCAGTCCCATGGTCTCCCACCAACGGCCGGGGGCAAAAGTTTTACATAAATAGTCAGAGGAAGTCCCCGAGGCCGGTCTGGGAATCGTCTTCGTCGGCCGCTTCGTCCCCGTCGGTGTCCTCGGCCCGCGCCTCGTCCTCGGCCGCTGTCTCCTCGTCTCCGTCGCCCTCGATCCCCGTCGACTCGGCGCCGTGGCTGCCGGCGAAGGCCCCGCCCGAGTGCTCGACGGCCGCACGCTCCCGGAGGGCCCTGGCGTCCTCGACGATCGACTGGACCTTGTTCGTGTCCGTCCCGCTTTCGGTCACGAAGGAGACGTGCTCGGCCTCGAGGTCGTAGGCGGCGGTCATCGCGACGGTCAACTCGCGGTTCTTGCAGTGATGGGTCATCGCGGCGAGATAGGGCAGGATCGCCCGCCTGGCCGTCCCCATGCTCGTGCCGCTGCCCTCGGCGATCTTCCGGGCGACGTAGTCCCGGGTCTCCCGGGTGCCACGCGAGCGCCCGAGCTTCGACCAGTAGCTCGGCGGGCCATAGCGGGTCCACCCACCTTTCGTGCCCTCGCGGGCCGCGGCGACCCCGGCGATGACGTTGTCCGAGACGTACCGCCAGTAGCTGTAGTCCTGGGTCTGACGCACCCGGCCGAGCCAGCGATCGCCCCTCGAAAGCGCGTCGTAGGCCCGGGCCAACTCCGCCCCCTCGTAGTCCTTTGGCATGTTGTCCTCGATCCAGTGGATGAGATCGTCGGGGGTCTCGTCCACGTCGTAGCCGGTTTCGAGTGCGGTCTCGGCGTCCGCCTCCTTGAGGACCACGTCGAGGAACGGAAAGACGTCCTCGGTGGTGTCCCGATTCCCGGTCACCACGTCCGCGGCCTGGAGCGTCCGGGTTTTCTCGGCCAGCGCCTGGAGGTCGTTGATCGCCGACCGGAGGTCCCCGGCGTTCTTCTCCGCGATGGCCTCCAGGGCCGCGTCCTCGTACTCGACGTCCTCGCGGCGACAGATGTCCCGGAGCACGGGCAGGATCGAGCGCTTCGAGACGTCCCGGAACTCGATCTCCCGACAGGCGTTCCGGAGCCCGTCGGCCATGTCGTAGAACTCGTTCGCGATGAGGACGAGAGGCTGGTTCGCGTCCTTGACCAGCCGCGAGATGGCCCGTGACCCGCCGCGATCGGCGTTTCCGTGGAGGTTGTCGGCCTCGTCGAGGATGATCAGCTTGCGGCCGTCCGAACCGCCCCCGAGCGTGCCGCTCCTGGCCGCCTCCCCCGCCACCTGTTCGATGACCGCGCTGGTCCGCTGGTCGCTGGCGTTGAGTTCGATGGGCTCCCAGCCCTTGTCCGCGGCCAGCGCGTGGGCGGCCGAGGTCTTGCCCACGCCCGGCGAGCCGTGGAGGATGACCGCCTCGCGGTGGTCCTCCCAGGTGTCGGCCCACTCCTCGAGTGCCTCGCGGGCCGAGTCGTTTCCCCGGACCTCCGCGAGCGTGGAGGGTCGATACCGCTCGGTCCAGTCAGCCATTGTCGGCTCTTTCGGGAGACGGGGATTCAAGCCCTCCGGTTGGCCGCGGTGATCAGTCCAGGTCCCTGGCCAGCATCTCGTCCCAGGTCCGAACCCACGTCCCGTAGACTCGTGCCGGTTCGCCCCGTATTCGTCACCTGTCGATACGCTTTTCGTCGGCCGGACTCTACGGCGGCACATGAATGCCGACTCGCGGCAGGAACTCGCCGAGCGGATCGCGGGCGAGGTCACACTGAGCAGCGAGCCGGGTCGGACCCTCCGCAAGTGGCGGACCGACTTCGAGGTTCCCCAGACGGATCTGGCCCGGGAACTCGACGTCTCGCCCTCGGTCATCTCCGACTACGAGAGCGGCCGGCGGGAGAATCCCGGGACGGACCTGGTGGCACGGTTCGTCCGGGCGCTCCTGGCCATCGACGGGCGTCGAGGCGGCGATCACGCCCGCCAGTTCGCCCGGGTGCTCTCGGCCGGATTCGACAGTGACGTCGTGCTGGATCTCCGGGAGTACTCGCGGTCGATCCCGCTTGCGGACTTCTACGAGCGGATCGAAGCGACCGAGGTGGTCGCCGGCGACCGCCAGTCCGTCAGCGGGCACACCGTCATCGACAGCATCGCGGCGATCACCCAGCTCCCCTCCGAGGAGTTCTACCGGCTCTACGGCCAGTCGACGAACCGGGTGCTGGGGTTCACGAACGTCACGCGGGGGGAATCGCCGCTCGTGGCACTCCGGGTCGTCAACCCGAAACCGAACGCGGTGTTGCTCTGTGGGCTCTCCGAATCGGAGCTCTGGGATCACGCCTCCGCCCTGGCTCGCCGTGACGGCGTCTCGCTCGCGGTGACCGAACTCGACGGCGAGAGCCTCAGGACGCGGCTGACCGAGTTGCCCTGATCACTCGATGTAGGTGTACTGCCGTTCGTTCATCGGTCCCCATCCGTCGAAGACGAACTCGCCGTCTGGCTCGGTGAACGGTTCGAGGGTCTTCTCTTTCGAGTGGTTGTGCTGATCGTGGACCCGCTCGTACTCCTCGAACGTGATCGGGTGGCGCCGCTCGAGGAGTTCGTCGACGCTCCCCCCGTCGATGTGTTCCTCCCAGCCCTCGACGATCCGCTCCTCGTGGATCTCGGCCTGGGCGCCGCTGCCATACGACCCCACCAGCAGGGTCTCGCCGGCGAGATCGATCCCCTCCCGCTTGGCGTGGATCAGCGCGCTCAGGCGGGCGAGGTGGACCGAACTCGTATACCAGTTGCCCACTCGGCTGGAGATGTCCAGGGTGGGTTCGATTACCCGATCGTACCACTCGCGATAGACGTCCGTCTCCGCGAGGGCGTCCATGTACTCCTGGATGTCCTCGGAGTAGACCGCCTCGTCGTCGTACTCCGCCTCCCGGGGCTGGCGTCCGATCTCCACGGCCAGGTCCTCCTCGATCTCGGTGTCCCGGATCATGTGCCGGAAGCCCAGCACGGCGGCCTTCCGGACCATGTTGGGGAACGGGGTATGGAACGGAATGAAGCGGTAATCATCGGGGTGACTCTTCCCGGTGACGGACTCGAAGTCCTGGAGCGCCTCGCGCATGCGGGCGAGGTACACCTGCATGGAGCGCTTGCCGTCCACGCTCGGGAACTGCTGGTTGGGTTTGAGGAAGTCGGTCTCGTCGACCGAGCCAAAGCCCTGTTCCGCCGAGATCTCGACGATCGAGGGATCTTCGGCGACGTACATCGCGACGGCCCCGGCCCCCTGGGTGGCTTCGCCGGGGTCGCCACGCTCGTACAGCGCGGTATCGGTGGTGATCACGATCGCCCCGCGGTCGCGGTGCCGGTCGGCGGCGATCCAGTTCACCGCGTCGTTGAGCGCCTGGGTGCCGGAGATGCAGGCGAACTTCCGTTCGCCCTTGTTGGCGTGGCGGAACTCGCCGTCGAGTACCTCCTCCAGCGCGCCGGCGACGTAGGTCGAGACGGGCTTTGACTTGTCGAAGGCGCTCTCGGTGGCGACGTCGATTCGGCCGATCGCGGCGGGATCGACGTCGTTGCGCGTTATGAGACGGTAGGCCGCGTTCGCCGCCATGGTGACGATGTCCTCGTAGGCGTCCGGGAAGGAGCTCTGGAAGAGCCCGAGGCCCTTGGTGTACTTCTCCGGGTCGTCGTCCATGACGGGTGCGAACTCCTCGGGGAGGTCGAGGCTGAGTTTTCCCGTCCAGAGTTCGATGGCGTCGATGCCGACTGGATTCATGTGTTGCTGTCGTTACTGCGGGCGGTCTTATGGTACTGTCGATAAGGAGTTCGACGAACGTGGAATCAAAGGCTAGAGAGGAACGCGCCGTTCACGGGCCAGGGAATCCCCATTGACGGCGGAAACCGGTCTCCCGGTGCCGATGATGCATCAGACGGGTCGAATTCAGGAATGTCGGCCGAGATGATAGATGACCCCCCACGCAAACGACAACCCCATCATTACGACGACGGCCCCGGCAAACTGCTCGCTCGTGGGGATGTTTGCCCCGGTCGTGGACTGAATTATTCGAATCGTGACGAGTGCGAGTTCTCCCAGGGGAGGGACGAGCTCCCAGATATACCGCGAGAGGACGGCCCCGATAATCAACGATCCGAACGCGGCGATCCCGTGGGATGCGCCAGATGCCGCCGGCATATTCGACCCAACTACAGCCACCCCTAAATTATTGCCCATGCCAATGTGTGAACCGCAGGTCTGGATATCTTTCTCCCCCGCCAGTCCGGTGAGCGAGCGGATCACACGCGTGATGGTGGCTGGCTCACGCCACAAATTCGACGAGCGACAGCAGGATGCCGGGCACGATCAGCAAGATCATCCCACCGACGACGAGTACGCCCGGAACGAGGAGTAGACCCATGTCGGTGAACACCCAAAGTCCGAGTCCGAGGAGGAAGACGACGAGACCGATCAGGCGGAGGAACCACCTCAGAACGCCCTCGAGCCCGAAATCCGCGATCACGTCCACGGCTTCGAGAATCTCGTCCATGGGATCGGTGCCTTCGACTCGAGGAAAGGATAATGTTACGACACCCCTTCTCGTATTGACCGTCGGCTGACTCCCCGTCGGGACACCGTCCCCCCATCGCTGACCGGCAGAACGCCACGCGAAGTTCTTCGGTCCGCCCTCTACCGATATCCGGGAGGCGGGGTCGGCCGGCAGTTCAGGCTCGTCCACCGACGGAAACCCTGCACACCGAAAAACATGTCATGCTACGAATCCATCGTCCGATCGGGCGAAGGACCCGGGATTCACCGCGGTGGATGCCATGTCAGGGCCAACAGGGGAGGATCGAAATCGTCGCCGACTGGCAGGGAGTGCTATCGCCACGCTGGGGGCGGTTCTCGCGATCGTCCTCGGGAGCGCCGCACTCCCCGTCTCCCTGCCGGCGAGCGTCCTCCTGCTCCCGGGAATCCTGCTTGCGCTGGCCCTCGTCGCAGTCGGGTGGGCGACCGTCCGCGGAATGGTCGTCGAGGAACGCGACACGGTCCGATTCGCGGCCTGGGTCGGAGTGGGGACCGCGCTCTTCGAACTCACCGGCGCCTGGATAGGATATCTTCAGATCGTGACCGCCCGGACCCTACCGGCGATGGTCCCGCTGGGGGCGTCCATCGCCGCGCTCGGCGGCTCACCGGGTGAGACGGGCGCCGTCCTCCGGTTCGCCGTTACCGCGA
>JBDGTI010000063.1:0-6141 GCA_042216995.1 Halodesulfurarchaeum sp. | reverse complement strand
TCGAGGGAACCCTCGCGAACGACCTCCCGCTCCTCGACGCTCACGCCGACCACCCCGCAGAAAAGGTCGTCGGCGCTGGCGCTAACGTGAGGTTAGCGGAAACCGGCAAAAGGCTCCGCAGAGCCTTTATGTGGTATGGGGCCGGAGGGATTTGAACCCCCGATCGACTGATATCTCCGGTTCGCCTCGGCACTCCAGAGGGTCGTCATCGCGATCGAGGGCCAGTCGATCGCTCGGCATACCAGCCTGGAGTGTCGTCGTCGGCAACCTCTGGAGTCAGTCGCCATTCCTGGCTTGGCCACAGCCCCGCACATCCCGGTTGTCGGGTACGGCTAAAGGGCGTTACGATTCGGGCGAGCCTACACCCAGGGGGCCCGGTCGTCCTCCCTCTCGGTGGGGTACCCGTACTGGTCTTTGGGTTCCTCGTCCTCGGTCTTGGCCTCGATCGCCCCGGAGCCGCCGTCCGTGGACGCCTCCGTTCGTGACTGGGGCGTGGGCGTCGTGTCCTCAGTGGCGCCCTCGGTCGGATCGATGGCCAGCAGCGCGGCCATGAGGAAGACCGGGAGGGGCGCCTCGGTCGGCACCAGCCCGATGATCGAGAGGGCCAGGGTGCCAAGGGCGACCGCGCTCCCGAACCGGAACCGATCGATGTCGACCATGTTCTCGATGCGCGGCCGGAGCAGAACCAGCAGCAGGGCGAATCCCACGCCGGTCGCGCCGGCCGCCATCGCCCGGGCCACGAGCGCGAAGTCGGTCGTGACCGTGACCGAGAGGGCCCCTGGGCTCAGACTGGCGATGAGTCCCAGGCCGATGATGACACTCGCTTGCGGGAGGTACTCCCCGATGGTCGAACTGGCCGTCTTGGCCGCGATGGCCACGATGACGAGGGCCGCGAACCGCTCGAAGATCCTCACAGTGATGACGCTGGCGATGGTCGGCGCGACGGCCGCCTCCAGGCCGGCGATCAGTATCAGCGGGATCCCGACCATGAGCACCTCCTTTGACTGCTGGACCGGATCGGGCTCCATCTCGACGAGAACCACGGCCACGGTGGCGCTCCCGCCGAAGACGAGCAGCCCGACCTGAAGGATCCCCACGACCGAATCGAGCGCGTTCGCGAGCACCAGCGCCGGGAAGATTCCGTCGACGAGCGGGAGCAGCATCACCGTCGCGAGAAGCCTGGTCGCACCGCCCACCTGCTGCTCGAGTCGGAGCGCGATCGGATGGCGCGAGCTACTCATCCCTAGGCAGGATGCCCGTAACCATGGGGGTGCTGGCGGTGTATGCGGTGGAGTCTCCGACCGACCGACCGCACGAGCCAGACCGATTTCCCCGCATTCCCGTTCGGTTTGCCGAATACTGTGTTGCCGCCGGAAGCGAGAGGCTGTTCGCCGGCGTCACATTCGGCAACGGGACTGACGGGGTCCATACGCGTATGTCGACCTGCTGAGCACATAAATATAGTGTGAGAACCCCCCTCATCCCCCAGCCGGCGGGTCCTCGCAACGTTTTTGACGCCCCGATCACTGTGTACTACATGGCGAAGGATTCTCCCCCCGATGGAACGTTCACCGGGAAGCTACAGGTTCCGGAGGCGCTTACCTTCGACGACGTGCTCCTGCGGCCGGCCGAGAGCCGAGTCGAACCCGACGAGGCCGACGTGAGCACGAACGTCTCGAAGCATATCGAACTGCAAATCCCGGTCCTCTCGGCGGCGATGGACACGGTCACCGAGGCCGAAATGGCGATCGGCATGGCCCGCGAAGGCGGCCTCGGGGTCCTCCACCAGAACATGAGCACGGAGGAGGCCGTCGCGCAGGTCGAACAGGTCAAACGTGC
Organism: Halodesulfurarchaeum sp.; assembly: GCA_042216995.1. Taxonomy (GTDB): domain Archaea; phylum Halobacteriota; class Halobacteria; order Halobacteriales; family Halobacteriaceae; genus Halodesulfurarchaeum. Next base: position 4,302 of record JBDGTI010000063.1, on the reverse strand, counting down.
CGACGAGACCATCATCTCACGCGAGAACGTCGTCACGGCGGCCCCCGACCAGACCGTAAGCGAGGTCGACGCGATGATGAACGCCGAGGGGGTTAGCGGTGCACCCGTCGTCGACGAGGACGACACCGTCCTCGGGATCATCTCCGGCACCGACATCCGTCCGTACCTCGAGGTCGGCGAGTACGACGCGGTACGCGAGGCGATGACCGACGAGGTCATCACCGCGACCGAGGGCGTCAGTGCCCGCGAGGCCCTCGAACTCATGTACGAGCACAAGATCGAGCGCGTGCCGATCGTCGATGAGGACAACCGGCTGGTCGGGCTGGTGACGATGCAGGGCATCCTGGACCGGCGGGAACACGGGGACGCCGTGCGCGACGCGGACGGCGAACTCCGGGTGGGGGTGGCAGTCGGCCCGTTCGAACAGGACCGTGCCGTCGCGGTCGACGAGGCCGGCGCCGACGCCATCTTCATCGACACCGCCCACGCGCACAACCTCAACGTCGTCGACAGCGCCCGGGAGATCACGGACATGGTCGAGGCGGACGTCATCGTCGGCAACATCGGGACCGAGGAGGCCGCCCGCGACGTCGTCGACTTCGCCGACGGAGTGAAGGTCGGTATCGGCCCGGGCAGCATCTGTACCACCCGCGTGGTGAGCGGGGCGGGGATGCCCCAGATCACGGCCGTCGCCGAGGTCGCGGACGTCGCCTCCGAGGCGGACGTGCCGGTCATCGCGGACGGCGGCATCCGGTACTCCGGCGACGCGGCCAAGGCCCTCGCGGCCGGCGCGGACGCGGTGATGCTCGGGTCCTACTTCGCCGGCACTGACGAGGCCCCGGGCCGAGTCATCACGGTCCAGGGAAAGAAGTACAAGCAGTACCGTGGAATGGGGAGTGTCGGTGCGATGCAGTCCGGCGGCGGCGACCGCTACCTCAAAGAGGAATCCGAAGAGGAAGAGGAGTTCGTTCCGGAAGGGGTGGAGGCGGCGACGCCCTACAAGGGATCGCTCTCGAACGAACTGCACCAGCTCGTCGGCGGGATCCAGTCCGGCATGGGGTATGTCGGTGCGAACAGCATGTCCGAACTCCAGGAGTCGGCCCGCTTCGTCCGGGTCTCACAGGCCGGCCAGCAGGAGAGTCACCCTCACGACGTGATGATCACCGACGAGGCGCCGAACTACAAGCCCCAGAGCGAGTAAGGCCGTTTCTCGGCTCCGCCGTGGCCCGTCGAATCACTGCCTGATATAGAGGGATCGCAACCGGTAGAGCTGGTAGGCGGCACCGATCGCGAGTACGCCCGCCGCCCCGAGGAAATGGACCCGATCGGTGTCGAACCAGCCGAGGAGGAAGAGGATCGCGGCCAGCGTGAAGACGAGAAAAGGGACGACGTCCGCCAGCAGGTTTCGGTGTTTCATCGCCGAGTAACTCGGCCGCTTGGCTGTTCAATATTCCGGATTCTCCCCCTGCCCTCGAAAGCCGAACCGAAACGCTATCGGGGGAGAACTCACCACTCCCACTCGACGTCCTCCCGAACGACCTCCGCTGGACTGCCCGCGACGAGCGTGTTCGGTGGGACATCGTCGAGAACGACGCTGTCGCTCGCGACGACACTCCCCTCGTGAATCGTTACTCCCTTGTGAACTGATACGTCGTGGCCGATCCAGACCCCGTCCTGTATTTCGATCGGTCCGGTCTGCGGGGGGCGGGTTCCGTCGATGACCATCTGATGGCGGTCGTCGTCCAGAATCTCGAAATTCCAGCTGATGGCCGTGCCGTCGCCGATCGTGATCTCCTCGCCGCACATGATCCGAGCGTGTGAATTGATGTACGAATCCCCCATCGAGAAATCCCCCTCGATGTGAACGACGGAACCGGGGCCGATATTCGCCAGTTCACTCCCCGTGTGTGAAATTGAACTCCCGGCTGTCGTCGAAAATTTCGATCGGGCGATGCGCGGGTGACTTACCAGCATCTCGGTTCGCCCCGTCCCGATGGCAAACCGACCGTTGATATCGAACTCCGTCTCGTTTGAGATGTCCGACACCGTCCTTGAATGGAGGATCAATTTATCCGGTTTGCGCGTATGTCGCATCGATTTGAACACCGACTTTACCATCCCGTAGGCCCCCGCTTGCGACAGACCGGCTGCTGCCTTCGATGCCATCGTTATCGACCAACGCTTCGTCTGAGCGGCTAAAAACTGTTGGAATTCGTGATTGAGACCGACGCCGGGACTGTTCGGACGGACCGGGGAGGGTACCGCGGGCGTTACTGATCCACGACGAGCGTCGACACCCGGGCGTTCTCCTTGAGCATGAGACCGGCGTCGGGCACAGTCAACGGCACTCGGCCGAGGTCCGTCACGTGGAGCGTCGGATGGGTCCCACCCCGCTCACGGATCGCGTCCCGCGGTTGCAACACGAGGGGAGCGTCGGTCGCCAGCGACTCGTTGTACTCAAGGAGGTACGTTCCGCCATCCAGGCGCCACCACTGGTAGTCGTCGTCCCCGTTTCGCCAGACGCGATCGTGTGGGGCGAGATCGGCCGGTTCGAGTTCGCCGCCGCCGAAGTCCACGCGCCCGGGTTCGGTCACCGTGTAGATTTCGGCGACCGAGAGGTCGATTCCGCCCTCGTGTATCTGGGTGTCCTCGTGGAGCAGTCCGTCGACGCGGTCGAGCAGGTCGTGTCCGGTCGACATAGTGCCGGGTACGTCCGGTGCTCGGAAATACTTTGATCGTCAGAACACCGCCAGTCCTTTCCTCTGTCCCTCACAAGGGATTCCATGTCCCAGTCGATCGATATTCTCCACGTCGATGACGATCCATCCTTTGCCGAGTTGGCCGCTGATTTTCTCGAGCGCGAAAACGAGCAGTTCTCCATCGAGACTGGGACCAGCGCCAGCGACGCCCTCGACCGCATGGCCGAGAAGCGGTTTGACTGTATCGTCTCCGACTACGATATGCCCGACCAGAACGGGATCGAGTTTCTCGAGACCGTCCGGGAGGCCCACCCCGACCTCCCGTTCATCCTGTTCACCGGCAAGGGAAGTGAGACGGTCGCCAGCGACGCCATCTCCGCCGGCGTGACGGATTACCTCCAGAAGCGAACGGGCACCGATCAGTACAAACTGTTGGCGAACCGGATCCGGAACGCCGTCGAGCAGTACCACACCAAACGGGCCCTCGACGACGCCCGCTCCCGGATCGAGTTCGCGCTTGACGTCACCGACTCGGTCGTGTTCGAGACCGACGTGGACACGGCCGCCGAAGTGCGTCACGGTCCATTCGAACGGTTGTACGGGCTCGAGTCCGAGACCATACCCGACCAGCAGTCGTTTTTCGAGTGCTGTGTCCATCCCGACGACCGGGAGCGAATCGAGTCCCTCCAGCGGCCGGAGGAACTCCCGAATCGGGACACCGTCGACGTCGAATTTCGCACCAACCCCGACTACGGCGAGGTTCGGTGGATCCAAAGCGAACTGTACATCGCCACCGACGCCGATGGATCCCCCCAGCGACTGGTCGGACTCGACACCGATATCACCGAACGCAAGCAACGCGAACAGCGATTGGAGCGTCAGAATCAGCGGTTGGACCAGTTCGCCAGCGTCGTCTCCCATGACCTCCGCAATCCGCTGAACGTGGCCGCCGGACAGCTGGAGTTGGTACGGGAGGAATGTGACAGCGATCATCTCGATGATATCGCGGCGGCCTTCGACCGGATGGACTCACTGATCGAGGAGCTCCTCACGCTTTCGCGAAAAGGGGAGGAAGTCCAAGAGACCGAAGTGGTCACACTGCCGGAGGTCCTCGAGGAGTGTCAGTCGAGCGTGCAGATGGAGGACACGACGCTTGTGTGTGACTCGGAGCAGCGGATTCGGGCCGACCGGAGCCGATTGAAACAACTGCTGGAAAATCTCATCCGCAATGCGGTCGAGCACGCCGGTGAAGGGGCCACGGTGACTGTCGGGGACCTCGAGGACGGTTTCTACGTCGCCGACGACGGGACCGGGATCCCCGACGACGAACGCGACGCGGTGTTCGAACCCGGGTATTCGTCGCTGTCCGAGGGGACCGGTTTCGGGTTGAATATCGTCCAGGAGATCGCCGAGGCCCACGGGTGGACCGTCCGCGTGACCGACAGCGAAGAGGGCGGTGCTCGCTTCGAGATCACCGGCGTCGAAGTACTCGATGCCTGATCCTCGAAACTCGATGCCCGTCTCCCGAAATCGAACCGGGAGACCGGTATGAGTCAAACCCACTGGAGTCACGTACCGATAGTTTTCTCCTACCCCATTATAT
>JBDGTI010000067.1:0-6182 GCA_042216995.1 Halodesulfurarchaeum sp. | reverse complement strand
GGCCGAAACCCCACCGTTGGGGAAAGCCCATGACTTCAGTCATGGGTAGCTTACACCCGGGGAAACGCCGGTCCGGGTTCGATCACGGGAGCGCGAATCCGCCGAGTTGCTCCCAGACGACGACGGCGGATGGGGTGATGAGCACGGCGGTCAGGTAGGAGTAGCCGATCGAGATGGCCATGATCGTCCCGAACTGTCCGAGAATGGGCGTGATTGCGAGCACGAGCACGCCGATCCCCGCGGTCGTCGTCAGCATGCTCCCGGTGAGTGCCCCGCCGGTCCCGAGGACGGTGTCTGCGAGTGCGCTGTCCAGGTTCGTGCCGTCGAACTCGTCGACGAAGCGATGGGTCATGTGCGCCGAGTAGTCCGTCCCCAGACCGATCGCGATCGAGAGCACCGTCGCGGTCAGCGCGTTGAAGGGGATGCCGGCTGCGCGCATCGTCCCGATGATGGCCGCGAGGGTGACCACGATCGGTACCAGGTTGACGACTCCCAGCGTGGCACTCCCCTCGAGGAGGCGATAGATGCCCACGAGGAACAGGGCTGTCCCGGCCAGCGCGACCGCGAGGCTCCTGATTGCCGAGGACAGGATTCGGTCCGCGATGTCCTGGAAGACCACGGTCTGGCCGGTCGCCGTGGCCGGAAGCCGGTAGCGCTCGGCGAGTTCCTTCGCGTCGGCCGCGATCGCGGCCTGGCTCGCGTCGCTCTCGACCGTATAGACCACCCGGGCGCTCCGGTAGTCCCCGGTCAGGTACGAACGCGCCTGGCCCGCGTAGGGCGAGTTCATGAGCCGATCGTAGATCGTCTTCAGGTTGTCATCGGGAATGCCGTTCCCGTTGGCGTCGTTTCGGGCGACGAGCGCGGCGAATGCGGGGTTCTGCGCGCTGTAGTCCCGGATCACGTCGATGATGCTCGTCGACCGGGCGACGCGATCGGAGGCGAGAAAGGCCTCCGGGGGATGCAGACTCGCCCGCCTGATCGACTCGAGGGCGTAATCGGCCCGCATCCGTCCCTCGACGTAGATGGTCACCGAACTCTGGGCGTTCGACTGGAAGGTCTCCTCGAGGTAGTTGAGCGTCTCCGTCACCGAGTACTCGTGTGGATCGAACGGTTCGGGGAGGTTCTCGAGGTACGCCGGGGTATCCTCCGGCGGGAGGAAGTCCTCCTGGGAGAATCTCGTCGAGACGCCGGCCCCGTATCCGGCCGTAACGACCGAAATCAGGAGCACGAGGACCAGAAACACGCGGGGCCCCTTTCTCGCCACGGTGACGCCGACGGAGAGGGCCCGCTCTATCGCCGATCCCTCCCGGCCGATCGGCTGGTGTCCCCACCGGGGGAGACCGGCCGAGTCCCGGTACTCGTCAAGAAGGAGTTTCAGCGCCGGCAGGAAGATCCCGAAGATGAGAAACGTGAACACGATCCCGACGGCCGCGACCACCCCGAAGTCCCGAATCGGTCCCAGCGAACTCGTCACGTTGGCCAGGAACCCGATGACGGTCGTTCCGGTCACGATGAAGAAGGCGACGAGCAACTGATCGACGGCCTCCCGCATCGAGGGGAACGGTGTGCGCCCCGCGGCTCGCTCCTCCCGATATCGGTTGACGGCGTGGATTCCGAAGTCGATCCCCACCGCCAGCAGGAGCGGCGGGACCGCCGTCAGCATCTGCGTGAACGGGATGTTGGCAAGTCCCATGAATCCCATCGTCCAGAGGATCGCCATGACGAGCGAGAACAGGCCGATGAGGAGGTCGAGGGGGTCCCGGTAGGCATACGCCAGGAACAGGACGATGAGCAGGACCGCCGCCGGGATCACGATGAGCAGCGAGTCGAGGATCACGTTCGCGAACTCGCCCGAGATGATCCCAGTCCCGAAGACCCGAAAGTCCCCGGGGCCGGCGTTGATGACCCGCTTGGTCTCGATCTGGATGGACTGGAGCGGACTGGATCCGCTCGTTCCCACCCCGCCCGATAGCCCCGCCGGGATCTCGTGGGTGATCACGGCGATCGTCGCGCTGGCCTGGGCCGAGTGCACGTTGAAGTCCTCGCTCAGGGTACCGGTGAACCCGGGCACACGGGCCGCTCGCCTGACCGCGGCGTCGATCTCCGCGGGCGTGGAGCGTTCGATCACCCGGATCTGGGCCCCGAGGGTCCGAGCGCTCGGATCGATGGCCATGGCGACCTGCTGTGCCGCACTCCGCGTCGCGGTCACCCTGAGCCCCGGCCGCTCGGTGACCCGTTTCAGCGCCCGCAGCATGTGGAGCAACGATGGCTTCGAGAGGACGTTCTGGCTGGACTGAATGATCTGGGTGCTGGCGGTGTCCGGGGCGAAGTGGCGGCCGAAGTCGCGGGTGATGTCTTCGAGGGCCTCTTCTGAGGGTATGTCCTCGGCGAACTGGCCCGTCCCCGTCTTGGTCGTGATGTTGCCTATCCCCGCGCTCATCACGACCGTGAGGACGAGGAACGCCACGACCACCCGGCGCGGGTGCTCGGCGATGTACCGGGAGAACCGTGACACCTGTTCCTCGTAGTCGACCATCGATTATCGGCGTCGGTACAGGCGGTATCCGATCGCGAGGGCGGCCAGGACCGCCACGATCCCCCCGAGGATGAGGGCCTGGCTCGGCCCGGACTCGCTTCGTTTCACGGTCACCGGGATCTGATAGACCTTCGAGAGTTTGCCGTCGCCGTTCACGTCGTACTGGAAGTCAAGCGAAAGCGGATAGGGCTTGGTCCGGGCCGTCCCCGCGACGCCGACGCCGAAGGCCATCTCGGTCGTCTCGCCGGGGGCGAGGGAGCGGACGTAGGCCACGTCGTCCCGGGCGGAGATCGGGTCGTTCGCGAAGAGCTTTGCGTTGACGTCCGTGACGGTCCGATCGCCGTTGTTCGTCACCTCGACGGTGACGGTTCCGGTGCCCCCGACGGGGACTGATGCGTTCACCACGGAGACGAGAAACTGCTCGCGTTCCGGCTTGATCGGGACCCGACGCGTGAGGGTGGTCCGACGGTCCTCGCCGCCGGGTGTCTCATAGGAGACGACAAAGGCGAACTGACGCGGCGTCGATTCGGCGCTCCCCGACACCTCGATCGGGAAGGTGACCGTCACGGACTGTCCCCCCTCGAGTGTGCCCACGGCGTACTCGCGGGAGAGGGGATGGATGTTCGAACCGGTCTGGCCCAGCGTCACGACCGCGTCGGTGATCCGCGTTCCCACGTTGGTCAGCGTCAGCGACGTGCTGCCCTCCTCGCCGACCCGGAGGGAGTGTGTCACGTTCGACACGGCGAACCGATCCGACTCCGGCCCGATCGGGACGCCCGCAGTCATCGGGAAGGAGCGCCGCTCCAGCCCGTCCGCGTTTTCGTACGCGACGGACACCGAAACCGGGTAGGTGCCGACGTCGGCCCCACTGGGCACGCTCGCGTCGGCGGTGACGGTCACGGTCTCGTTCGGCGCCACCGAACCGACGAACGCGGTGGTGCTGGCACTCGTGCCGAACGCGATATGCGAGGTCCGTGACTGGAGTGTCACCGTCGCGTCGGAGGCGGTCTCGGTCCCGTCGTTGCGGAGCGTCACGGCGAGTGAACCGGATTCGCCGGCCTCGAGGGCGCTTTCGACGTCGACCAGCGTGAACGAGGCGCGGTCCTCGATGCGGACGGTTGCGTAGATGATGGTCGTCTCGCGCTCGTCGAAATCGTACTCGTAGGTGAGGCGGATCGGGAGTCGATAGGTGCCCGGATCGATGTTTCGAGGGACCGTGAGCGGGAACTGGAGGGGAACGGGCTGTTCGTTCCTGAGGGCACCGAGAAGCCGCGTTCCGGTGGGGACCGAGAACGGCGTGCGACCGTCGAGGACCGTCGCCTTCACGTTCCGAGCCGGCTTCACTCGGTCATCGACCTCTTCGGCGTCGTTGAGCAGGTTGACGGTGAACTGAGTCGTCTGCCCCGGCGAAACCGTCTCCCGGGGGACGTAGGTCTCGATCCGTGGATCCTCGGCCGCGGCGACCGGTGCGGTGACGAGACTGATCCCGACGGCGAGGAGGAGAGCGACTGACAGTAGTTGTCGTTTCATAGTTCGGTGAAGATGCGAGTGGTACTGAATGAACGTTCGATCGGCGGGTATAAAAGGGTTGTATGTTTCGGCCGCCGGTTACTCCTCACCGGAGTGACACGAGGGTTCTTCGGCCGGTTCGTCCCGGTTCTCCCACTCGCCCATCCCTCCCGGATCGAGGTGGACGTGCACGTCGCCGACCGACGGGCGGTCGAGTACCGCGTTTCGGATTTCGGTTTCCACGTTGTGGGCTTCCCGGAGGGTCAACTCGCCCGGGACTTCGGCGTGGAGTTCGACTTCGATATTCGCCCCGATGTAGTGACAGCGAAAGTCATGAACGCCCTGCACGGCGGGATGGTCGAGGACCGTCTCCCGGATCGAGTTCATCTCTTCGGATGGCGGGGCGCCGCCGGTGAGATACCGGATGTTCTCCCTGGCGATGGTGATCCCCTCACGGAAGACGAGAATGCTCACCAGCCCGGCCACCAGCGGATCGATGATCGGCATCCCGACGGCGGCACCGAAGATCCCCACGACCGCGGCAAAGGAGGTGTAGATGTCGTTGAGCGTGTCCGAGGCGAGTGCCCGCAATCCGGGCGATTCGACCCGCTCGTTGACCCGATCGGTGTACCAGTACACCGCCACCATGTCCGCGATCGCAACCACCAATCCGAGGACGAGAAGCAGGTTGAACTGGATCTCCGCGCCCAGTCTGATCGACTGGATCGCGTCCCAGAGGATCTTCGCCGCCAGCCCGAGGAGGGTCACGCCGACGAAAAGCGCCGTGAGGGGTTCGACGCGCTCGTGGCCGTGGGGGTGACTTGCGTCGGGGCCGCGGAACGTGAGTCTGCCCCAGACGAGTACGACGAGGCTCGCTAGCAGGTCGCCCAGCGAGTGGGCCGCGTCCGCGACGAGCGCCAGGCTCCCGAAGGCCAGACCCAGGCTCCCCTCGACGAGGATTTTTGCCGCGTTCCCGAGCACGTTGACCCAGGCCGCCCGGCGGAACAGTCCCTCCTCGTCGCTCATCACGCAGGGCTATGTCAGCCCACGACAAGATGGTTCGGATTCCGGGGAAGGGCTCCTCTCGGCCGGGATTGATCACCCGGTTCCGGATCGATACGTTCACCGGGGAGCGATCCCGAACGGCGCGTATGACCGAGCGTCTCGCCCACGACCACCCGACGATCGAGACGATCCCCGCCAAACTGGCCAGGCGCGGTCGGACCACCAGACCCACGGTCCGGGTTCAGGGCGACCTCGAGGTCGAACCGGGCTCGCTGGTCCGATTGATGCTCGACGGGACCGAGTACCGGGCCCCCGTCGAACGCCGTGAGGACGGGACTCCCGTATTTCGGCGGGCCGCGTCGTCTCCGGCCGTCGCCCGGGACCCGGCCCCGGCCGAAAACGCGCTCGTCGAGTGGGTCGAATCGACCGGGCTCGGGATGGGACGAACGGTCCACGTGGACGTCGTCGAACCGGGGTTCCGGTACGGACTCCGGGCGCCGGGCGAATCGGCCGTCTATCCGAGCGGTCGACCGGACGACTCGCTCGCGAGCATCGCGGAGAACCTGGACGGGCAAATTTCCGACACGAGATAAGTCGTGGCGATGGCGACAGAATTGGCTGACGCGGACCCGCCGCCGATGGACCTTTAAGCCTCGTATTGTGGTTTGGTAAAGGCACGCACAATTTTTAGGACGTCCAAAAGCGGCAGTATCTTCGGGAAAGACGCGGTCTAACTGGAGAACGGCGTGTACAATCGTGATCGATATTTCCGAAAGTCTTAAGTGTATTTCGATCCTACCACAGGTAAGGAATCACGGGGAGGTTTCCTTCCCGGTCCCCGCTACCATGAGTGAAGTCACAACCCGAACGTATAGCGAGCAGGAGCGGACACGCGTAGACGAATCCGCCGAGGAAGAGACAGAGAAAACCGACGAGTACGTCTGCCCCGAGTGTGGGGGTCGGCTCGACACCGACGAGGAGCGAGGCGAGACCGTCTGTTCGGAGTGTGGGCTGGTCGTCGAGGAGGACGAGATCGATCGCGGTCCCGAGTGGCGGGCCTTCGACGCCGCCGAGAAGGACCAGAAGTCCCGCGTCGGCGCCCCGACCACGAACATGATGCACGACAAGGGGC
>JBDGTI010000028.1:0-6190 GCA_042216995.1 Halodesulfurarchaeum sp. | reverse complement strand
GGCCTCGCGGTAGGCCTCGATCATCTGGTTGTGGTGTTTCTGGGCCCGGTCGGCCAGTTCGGTGACCTTCTCGTGGTGCTTGGAGGCCTCAGCGCGTACCTCCTCGGCGCGGTCGACGTACTCCTCGAGGTCATCGTTCTGGTCGAGTTTCTCCTTGCGCTCCTGGTACTCGTCGCGTTTCTCCTCGATCTTCTCGATGAGCTCGCGCTCCTCCTCGGTCGAGAGCACCTCGGTCTGTTGCTTGAATTCGAGGTCCTCGATCTCCGACTTGAGCTCCTCCAGGTCCTTGCCCTCGTCGAGCTCGAGCTCGGCTTTCATCTTCTCGACCTCGTCGAAGAGCTCGTTGGCCTTCGCGTTGAGCTCGTTGCGAACCGACTTGTGCTCCTGGACCCGGTCGTTGAGCGTGTCCCGAATCTCGCGGTGTTCCTGGGCGTTGTCGACCTTCTCGCGGGTCTTCGCGTTGAGCTCGTCGCGCTTGGAGGCGCGGGAGCTGGCAATCTGATTCAGCTCGTTCCGGCGGTCCCGGAACTGACCGGCCTTCTTGATGAGCTGGCCCTTCGATTTTTCCTGAAGCTCTTCGTCCGTGATCAGTTCGTCCGCACTCGATACCGTGATTTCGACTTGTTCTGCCATTGTCTAGTCCTCTATTCCATACTGTCACGACGTTCGCATGGCGACGGCTGCTCGGTCTTCGTCCACCATGGGAGAACCCTCGATCCTTTTGCCGGGCTGTACGCGAACACTCGTGATCTTCTGGTGATTTCTCCTAACTCAGGCCCCCGATTAAGTGTTTCGCTGTCGTATCAGGGCCTCCGTTCATTTTCACTTTCACTCCGCGGTAGGATCGCCCTCAAGGGGGTGCCGTTCCACGTGGGGAGTATGCTCCCGGACCTCGCGCTGACCTGTACGAGCTGTAACGCAGATCTCACCCCGGCCGATCGCAAGCTCACGATGCGCACGCCCGAGGGGGTCCGTCACGCCTACGAGTGCTCGTGTGGGGCGATCACCATCACCGTCTCGGCGGAATCCGGGCGGGTTCTCGGCGAGATGTAGTCGAAGGACACCACTCAAATGTGGCGCCGACGAATCGCCGTCGATGTCTCGCCGGGAACGGATCACGGCGACGGGACACGAGAACGTCTCCGCCGAGCACGCGAGCACGTTCGAGGTGACGAGCGAGGACTTTCTCACCGAGGCAGGGGACTGCATCCTGGGAATCGAGGCCGACCGGGCGCCGGCGGAGTTCGATCCCGGATTCGTCGCGGCCGCGAGCGACGACGCGGCCTCGATCACCGCGGTCATGGCGGCCGACGGGGAGCGGGCCGAAATCACCGGACGCGGGGACTCACGGCTCACCTTCGAGAGCGAGGTCAGCCTGGTCGGGCGGACGAGCGAGTACGTCGACGACCGGACGATCATGGTCGAGGCCGACGCCGCGGCGGCCGACCTGGATCGCGAGCTGGTCGCCGCGCTCGCGGCGGGGGCCGAGCTCACCGTCGAACTGCGCGTCGAGTGACGGATCGGTTCGGGTACCAAAAGGGTTGACCCGCCCGACGCCGAAGAACGGCCACCATGACCGAACGCGCCGAACCCACACACGACATCTCCGGCGGAACGCCGGTCGAAGGCGAGCCCGGGGACCCGGAGACGCGAGCGGAGGCCGTCGTGGATCGGCTCGGGGAGCACTTCTGGCGAACCACCTATGGCGACCGGCAGGCCTTCGAGTCGCTCGTCCGGACGATCCTCTCACAGAACACCAGCGACCAGGCGAGCCAACCCGCGCACGACGCGCTGATGGATCGGTTCGGCGGCGACGGAGACCTGGCCCGTTCGCTCGCGGACGCGGACCGTGAGGCCATCGCCGACGTCATCGAGCCGGCCGGGCTCTACAACCAGAAGTCAGCGGTCATATCCCGCATCGCCGAGCACGTCCTCTCCGAGTACGGCAGCGCCGAGTCCTTCGATCGCTACGTCAGGGAGGGGGACGCCATAGAAGTGCGAGATACGCTATTACAGCTCAAGGGCGTCGGGCCGAAGACCGCCGACTGCGTGCTCCTCTTCGCCGGCGGCCGGGACGGGGTTTTCCCGGTGGACACCCACGTTCATCGGATCTACCGGCGGCTGGGGATCGCACCCCCCGATGCGGACCACGAGACGGTCAGGGAGGTCCTCGAAAGCGAGGTGCCCCCGGAGAAGTGCGGCTACGGCCACACCACGAGCATCCAGTTCGGGCGGGAGTACTGCACCGCCCGCTCTCCGGCGTGTCTGGACGGTGAGGACGCCTGCCCGCTCTTCGATCTCTGTGATCGGGTCGGAATCGATCTCGAACGCGGGGAGGTCGTCGATCCGAGCGAGGGATAAGGACCTCGACCCGGGCGAGTTACCGGAACTCAGACGAACCGGAAGGTCTCCAGGTTCTTCGGCGCGAACGTGCGGATGTCGTACTTGTGATACAGCGCCGAGGACAGCTCCTGGGTCGAGCGTTCGTCGCCGTGGACACAGAGGATCTTCTCGGGGCGGGGATTCATCGTCTTCACGAAGTCCTCGAGGCCCTGGCGATCGGCGTGGCCGGAGAAGCCGTCGACGGTCTCGACGTTCAGGTCGAGGGAGAGGCGCTGGCTGCGTCCGCCCCCCGAGGAGATCGGGATCTCGTCCCAGCCGTTCTGGATGCGTCGACCGAGGGTCCCCTGGGCCTGGTACCCGACGAAGACCATGGACGAGTCGGGGTCGGGACCGAGGTGTTCGAGCCAGGACATGATCGGGCCGCCGGTGACCATCCCCGAGGTCGAGAGGATGATCGCCGGATCGCCGTCCGTGATGTCCCGGCGCTCGTCCTCGCCGCCGTCGACCTGGTTGAACTGATCGGCGAGGAAGGGGTTTGCGTCCTCGTGGAAGATCCGGTCCCGGAGGTCGTCCCGGAGGTACTCGGGATAGGCCGTGTGAATGGCGGTCGCCTCCCAGATCATGCCGTCGAGGTGGATGGGAATCTCGGGGATCTCGCCCTCGCGCATCGCCTCCTCGAGGACCAGCATGATCTCCTGTGAGCGACCGACGGCGAAGGCTGGAATCAGCACCTTGCCGTCCCGCTCGACGGTCTCGTTGATGACCCGCTTGAGGTTCGCCTCCGCGTCGGACTGGTCGGTCTGGTAGTCGTTTCGACCGCCGTAGGTCGACTCCATCACCAGGGTCTCGACCCGCGGGAAGTCGTTCACCGCGCCGTTGAAAAGCCGCGTGTCCTCGTAGTGGATGTCCCCGGAGAAGGCGACGTTGTACAGCCCGTCCCCGACGTGGAAGTGACTCACGGCCGACCCCAGAATGTGGCCGGCGTTGTGGAGCGTGAGCTTGATGTCCGGGGCAATGTCAGTCACGTCGCCGTACTCGAGGGGGATGGTGTGCTTGATCGCCTCCCGGACCATCTCGGAGTCGTAGGGCGGAGTCCGGCCCTCCTTGGCCGCGACGTCGAGGTAGTCCAGGGTGAGCAGGCCCATGAGATCCCGGGTCGGCTCGGTCGTGTAGATCGGGCCGTCGTAGCCGTACTTGAACAGCAGGGGGACGAACGCTGAGTGATCGAGGTGGGCGTGGGTCAGCACCACGGCGTCGATGTTCGAGGCCCCGGCCCCCAGGGCCTCGGGGACCTGGAGGTAGGGCACGTCGTCGGAGCCGGGCTTGTCGCCGGAGTCGATGAGGATGCGGGTCTCCGGCGTCGAGAGAATGAACGCCGCCCGGCCGACCTCCCGTGAGCACCCGAGCGTGGTGATCCGGACCCATTCCTCGTCGGACATCTCCTCGCGGTGGATCTGGCGACCCACCCGCTCCAGGATGTCCCGTCGGTCCTCGCGTTCCTGTTTGAGGAAGTTCCGGACGTTCGAGACCGTCGAGGACTCGATCGGCGGCGTTCGCAGGACCTCCGGCGTCCAGCCCGCCGCCTGGGTGATCTCCTGGAGGGTGCTGCCGTGGCGCCCGATCACGAGCCCCGGCTTCTCGGCCTCGATCACGACCTCGCCGGTGTCCTCGTGGAAATCGAGCCCGGTCACCCCGGCGTCGTCCGGGATGACGTCCATGATCGTCTCTCGGGCCTGGTCGGGCCGGGAGAGGACGGCCGGATCGGGTCGAACCGTGATGCGCTTGCGGAGCTGGCTCGCCAGGTTCCGGATGAGATCCCCGTTGCGTGCAAAGCGCTTCGGGTCCCGGGTGTACACCACCAGCTCCGGCCCCTCGTATTTCACCTCGGTGACGGAGATGTCCGACGGTACTTCCTCGGCTATCGTCTCGTGAAGTTCCTCCAGTTGCCTGTCTACAGCACTCATAGTCGAAGTGTACGGGTTCGGCGACCGGTCGCGTTCTCGATCATCGGTCCAATCGACCGCGTTCGATGGAACCCCTCCATTGATACAGTGATGAAGGGTGACAGCTGCGGTCCGCGCCGCGGGAATCGACCGGAAGAACCCGCTCTAAAGACGTATTGACGACGCCCGATATAAAAACCTTCGCCCACCTATCGCATCGAGGACAGGCGGGCCACGTAGACGAGACTCACGAGGTGGTCTGCGGTCTCGAAGGGGCGGTCACCCGTCGCACCCGAGGCGTCCTGGAAGACCCGGACGTAGTCCTTGAGGTCCTCGGCGGCTGTCTCCCCGAGCCAGCCGATGTCCACGTAGTACTCCAGGGCCTGGAGGGTCCGACGCGACCCGCCCCGCTCCAGGGCGAACTCCAGCCACTCGAAGACGGTGAGACGGGCGGCGTACTGCTCCGGAACCGCCTCGAGGTATGGCCGCTCCAGGGTGGCGGGATCGGCCCCGCTCTCCAGGAGGAGGAGTTCCTTGAGGCGGTCGGTGGTGAAGACCTCTTCGGCGGATTCCGCGGCCGCGAGGTCGGCCCGCAAGGCCTCGAGGTCCTGTTCTCGAACGCTCGGTCGGGCCTGCTGGGCCTCGCTGTCGCCGCGGTTGGATTCCTGGGCATTGCGTGTCATACTGGCCCCGATCGGTCGGTTGTCGAGTGTTCTCGGACTCCCCCCATTAATCTATTGGCGCAGTTTCACCACCAGGAGCGGGAGCTCCAGTAGCGACGCCCCCAGCAGGCGATCACGGCCCCGGTCGCGAGTCCCATCGCGTGGCCGAAGACGTTGGTGATCCGGGGTCCGGCGAACGGATCGGCCGGAAAGAGCGCGACGGCCATCGCGAGGGTCACGACGAAGACGACCACGCCCACGAGGAGCGTCCATCCGAGTCGCTGCCACCCGATCCGCTGCCGGAGGCTGGGTTCCGACGTCCCCGCGTCCCCTTCGCGGAGTCGCAACGCGAGGTCGAACCCGACGATCAGGCCCACGGCACCGAGGAAAGTCACGACCTCGGCCCGGGCGGGCGATCCGAGGTGAACGAGCAGCCCGGTCAGCACGCCGACGAACAGGGCCCCGCCACCGACGACCGCTGCTCGCGTATCGTACCGTTGTTCTAAGCGTCCCAAAAAGAGGACGGCGAGCACTCCCAGCAGGCCGGCGACGACTGCTGACGCCCCGCGGGCGGTGTAGGTCAGCCCCGGGGCGATTCGGGCGAACGCCAGGTCGCTGGCCGCCGCGGAGAGGGGTGGGACGGCGAGCAAAACCGCTCCCAGGGAGAGCCGGAACCACCACCGCTCGCCCATCGCCCAGGCGAGCGGGTAACCCACGCCGGCCACGAGCGCGTAGCCCAGGAGGTTCGCGAGCAGGAGCGGGGACGAGTAGTGGACCGCCCAGTGGCCGACCCAGCCCAGCAGGGTGGGCTGGTCGGAGTCGAACGTCAGGAGTCGATGAAGCGCCGGCGAGCCACCGAATTGGATCGCGGCGAGCGCCACCGGGACGGCCAGCAGGATCGCCGCGTCGAGCGCGAGGATCGTCCATTCGATGGGGCGGCGGTTGCTGGCGCGGTTCATTCCGGGAGCGGACGTGGCACGGCGCGGTCCTTAGCTTCTGCGGTGAGCAACTCGATGCGGGTTCCGGTTTTCACACGAGGCCCTTGCCGAAGACAGTGAAACGTAGTCCCCCTACCGAAAGCCTCTCAGGAGCGTTCGTGCTGAACAGAGGGCGCGAATTCAGCAAATTCCGTAATGTTGAAAATAACGATATCTGCGACCTGGTTATTGTGGAGGTAAATCCGACTCAAAAAACGCCAAATCATGTATTTGGGAAGCCCCGGTCAGTTCAGGATGAAACGCG
>JBDGTI010000073.1:0-6345 GCA_042216995.1 Halodesulfurarchaeum sp. | reverse complement strand
TCGTCCGGGCGGCCATGCGCTACTGGAACGGGAACGTCACCGAGTACACGCCCTACAACGTGACCCTGGTGCTGAACGGTAGCGAGGAGCGGGCGGACGTCGTGGTCCGGTTCGTCGAGACGATTCCCACGAATACGTCCAATCGGTCGGACCTCCTGGGACTGGCACCACTCAATGAACCCGGCGTGGTGGTGACGGGGACCCAGACAATCTACATCGCGGAGGGCTACAACACCACCTCCACGGTCCAGGTCCTGAAACACGAGTTCGGGCACTACCTCGGGCTCGACCACGACGATCGGCCCCAGCCGCTCATGTCGCCCACCTACTCGGCGAGTTCGACGCTGCGACCGAACGCGCCGATGCGACTGTTGGCGTGGCAGAATCATACCCTCGCCGTGTCGATGGAAGTCTACGGGATGGAAAACGAGCGGGCGGTCCGATCGCAGATCCAGCACGCGTTGGGCTATTACGAGCGCGGTGCGGAGGGGTGGCTGGGGACGAACGTCACCTTCAGACTCGTGAACGAGAGTGACGTGGCGGACATTCGGATCGAGGTCGCCAAGCACACGACACGAACGGATCTGCTGGAGGATCACGGTTCGATCGCGAAGGTCTACGGGATGGACCCCGACGGGGACGGGGCGCTCGAGTACTTCACCAACGCGACGATCGTGGTCGGGGGCGTCGAGACCGAGGCGGTGGGCTGGCACGTGGGCTACTGGCTGGCCTACGCGCTCCGCGGGCAGGTCGGGACCGACGTCCCGGAGGCCTTCGACGACCCGACCGACAGCCGTCGGGACGACTGGTGGGAGTGATCCGCGTTCGTCGGTCGCGGTCCTGACATCCGGTGACAGGAACCGCCGAAACCCGTACGTTTTCGCCTCTCCCGACGGTTCCGGGCGAAAAAGTTTTTTGATTGAGGAATGTTACCCTCTCACACAATGGGAGTGAATCCCATCCTGCGAATAAAGCGTCGCTACGAGCAGTCGCCGACCAGATGCCCAGAGTGTGGACACGTGGACGAGGAGCGAAACTGGACGTGTACGCAGAGCGGCGGCCGGGTGGAGTACCATCACGTCTGTCCGGAATGCGGCGCCGACCGGACCCACGATTTCACCGACTCGAGGCGATCCAGGGACGCCAGCCGCTGAACGGCCCCGCAGGCCCCGGCTGTCGGCCGATGGACGGCGACCGGGCCAGGGGAATGATCGAACGCGGCGGGACACCCCTCTCCGGCGGTCGATCCCATCGCGGCGGGTGTCCGCTCTCCGGAACCCCCTCCTCAATCCAGCCCCCATCCGGCGAGGCGGGCTGTCTTGATTGGGCGAGTGAATCCCGTCTCACGGCGGGGAGGACCTCTGCCATCGACCGGCACGAAATCCACCCGGCCCATCATCCGTACCGAATCCACCCACCCCCACTCTTCGTCCGTACCGGACCACCGCCTCTCCTCCGGCCAACTGACTTGGCGGTGGAGGGAGTACGCCCCCGCATGGAACCGACGGACAGCCTGAAATCCGCGACGCCGGCCGGCCCCCTCGAGGCGATACGCGAGTCGATACTGACCGGGATCGCGATCGTGATCCCCGGCATCATCACCCTCTACGTGATCGAGTTCGCGATCCACTTCCTGCTCAGCGGACTCGTGCCGTGGGTCCATGCGGTGTTCGTTCTCTGGCCGGGGGTGACCGCGACGGCCCTGCTCGTACAGGGGGTCACCGTCTCGATCCTCGTCGTCGGCACCCTCCTCATCGGATTCGTCGTTCACTTCCACGCCGGGCAGGCGGCGGTCGACACGGTCGACACCGCCGTCTCGCGCATCCCCGGCGTCGGGACGCTGTACGGGAGCGTCCGCCGGATGACCGACACCATGCTGGTCGGGGACACCCACAGCTTCCGGGAGGTGAAACTGGTCGAGGTGCCGGCCGAGGGCCACTACATGATCGGGTTTCCCATCGCCGAGTCCCCCGAACAGGTCGAGGACTCCTTCGCGGGGACCGTCGAAACGGTGTTCGTCCCGCTGGCCCCCAATCCCGTCATGGCCGGGTTCGTCATCCACGTCGAGCAGGACCGACTCCGGGACGTGGACATGACCGTCGAGGAGGCCTTCAGCGCCATCGTCTCGCTCGGCGCGGCCGAGGGCAGCAGCTCCGGGTCGCCGGCCGGGGGCGGCAGGTTCGGGTATGAGGTCCCGTGATCGGCCCCGTCTGGGCGAGTCCGATGTCGACGGCGGGTTTTCGCGGTCGGATCGAAGGTGACAAGCCCTTCGAGGTGCAAGCGGCCCCATTCGGGACACCCACCGATCCTCGAGTTCCCTATGACTGATACCATCACAAGCGTCTCGGAGGGGGACTACGCGACCGAGAACCGCATCGGCGACCACGAGATCGACGTCGATTCCGCGGAACGGACCGGACCCAATCCGACCGCCACGCTCCTCGCGGCCTATGCCTCCTGCTATGTCGTCGGGCTTCGAATCGCGGCCCGGGAGACGGGGACGCCGGACCTGGGCCGGATCAGAATCGACGTGACCGGGGAGCGCGACGACGGGGGCGACCTGGCGTCGATCGAATTTGCACTCGAGATCGAGGCCAATCTACCGGCGGCAACACGCGAGACGATCCTGGACCGGGCCCTCGAGACGTGCCACGTCGGGAACGCACTCCGCGATGACCTGCAGGCGACGGTCAGGCCCCACTCGGCCTGAGGACACGCTCATGCCGGTCCTGGCACGACGACCTCATGACCGGGGACGGCTGGCAGGAGAGGATCGTCGGTGCACGCATGGCAGTGGATCAGGAGTTTTCGGACCGGATGGCGGATTCCTCGTTCTCACACCAGCAATGGGGGATGGTGATGACCGCCGTGTCGTTCGAGATCGAGAACCCGGGAAATCCCGAGACCGCCCGTCTCGTGGCCAATACCGACCAATTGGAAGCCGTCCTGCCGGAGCTCGATTCGATAGAGCAGGGGATGAGAGAGACCAGGCCGGGGGGATTCCCAACGTGGTATCCGTGGCCGGATTTCCGATGCGCTCGGACTGAGTGGGTCCTCCGGCGGGGGCGTCTCCGAAGACCGCGAGGAAGAGGCGAGGATGCTGACCCAGGCATACGCGGACCGACTTCAGTCCCATCTCGAGTCCACCGGCCGGTGGGAGGAGATACGGCGGGCCGCCGAAGGAATGGACGACAGGTAGTGTGTTCGACATGAGACCGTTGCGGACAGCGCACCGGGTTGTTGTGATGTCGATGCAACCTCAGGTCGTGGGGATGCGTTCGCTCAGTTGTCTTCCTCAGTCGTTGAAAGCGGGCCAAATCCGGACGTCGTTTCTGTGTCGTTCGTGTCATCTTGGGACATTTTCTTGCGTGGTTGTCGCCAGTCTCGGGGACAGTTCCCATCGGGTTCCTGTTCGCTATCGGAAACAGCGCACTTCCGAGGAGTCGTCGCCAGTCGTGTCTTCGTCGATAATCTGCACCGAGGGGTCAGTATCGGTTCCGGGTTTGCCCCGTGCTTTCAACTACTG
This sequence comes from Halodesulfurarchaeum sp., assembly GCA_042216995.1. GTDB lineage: Archaea > Halobacteriota > Halobacteria > Halobacteriales > Halobacteriaceae > Halodesulfurarchaeum. Next base: position 2,819 of record JBDGTI010000073.1, on the reverse strand, counting down.
GTGACCGGGCGGAGACGCATGGCCGACACCTCCCCTCATCGAGGGCCGCACACTGTTGGTCAGCTGACTCGATCGTGCATCCGCAGAACTCACAGATCGGACGGCTCATGCTCGCGCTCGAGGCTGCTCACGCCGACTACCCCCGATTAGTACCGGCTGGTAGAGGCCTAATCCGCCGCGAGAGTCCCGCTACTGCCCGAACATGCGAGGCAGTAAAACCGTCGTATGGGACCGTTGAGATTCGAACTCAAGTCCGACGCCCCCCAGGCGCCGAGGATACCAAGCTACCCTACGGTCCCGCATGCGGGAAAACGGGGGAGCGGACATTAAGGCCTTCGTTTGCCTTAGACCAATACGGCCTCCAGGTCAAGCACCGTCCCCGATTCGGCCCGGGGGTCGCCGACCAGTCGCCCGAGCGCGACGGCGGCCCCGTCCGGCGTCTCGGCGACGACCAGGCCCGGGACCTCCCCCGTCGGCCCCTCGATGACGCCCGGGGCGTACACCGGCGCGCCGTGGGCCACCTCCCTGGCCGCGCTGGGCGCGATCACGAGCGACGGCAGGTGGGCGAGCGCCCGCTCGCCGGGGGCGATCACCGCCCGCAGCCAGTCGGCCTGCCCCGTCTCCTCGTACCGGGCCATCGCGTCGGAGAGCTCCGCCAGGGTCGAGAGGTCGGTGTCGTCGAAGGGGGTGGTGGCGGTGCGACGCAGGTCGCCCATGTGCGCGCCGGTGCCAAGGGCCAGCCCGATGTCGTGACACAGCTTCCTGACGTAGGTCCCGCTCTCGACTGTCATGCGGAGGAGCGCCTGGCGGTCCCTGACCTCCAGGAGTTCGAGGTCCTGAACCGTCCGGGTGCGGAGCCGGCGGGCGACCGCGCTCTTGCGCGGGGGTTTCTGGTAGATCTCGCCCTCGAACTCGGCGATCGTGGATTCCAGGTCGCCGGGCGGGCTGGCGTGTAACTCCAGGACGGCGACGTACTCCTTTGCCCCCTCGAGGAGCGCGGGGACCAGGCGGGTCGCATCCGAGAGCAGCACCGGCAGTACCCCGGTGACCTTCGGGTCGAGCGTGCCGGCGTGGGCCGCCCGGTCCAGCCCCGTGAGGGACTTCACCCAGCTCGAGACCTGGTGGGCCGAGGGGCCGGGGGGCTTGTCCAGGTTGATGACCCCGAAGGAGCGCAGTGTGTCGGGGTCGCGGTCCCCGGGCGGCCCGCGCAGGCGATCAGAAGTCATACGCCACGTCGGTGATCGGCACCGCCCCCTCGTCGGTCTCCTCGCTGTAGGCCTCGATCGCGGTCTGCAGGATCGCGAGCACCGCGTCGGGATCCCAGCGGGCGGTGTTCATCGCGAGGTCATAGATCGAGTGATCGCTGAAGTCGATGCCGTAGTACTCCCGGTAGCGCTTTGCCTCGCTCTCCGCGCGGGCGCGCATCTCCGAGAGGGCGTCCTCGTACGCCCGATTCTCCCGGTCGGCGACCCGGGCCGCCCGCACGGACTCGGGGGCGTCGAACCAGAACTTCAGGTCGGCGTGTTCGCCCGCCATCCAGCCGGACAGCCGCGATTCGAGGATCAACTCGTCCCGCTGGGCGGCGATGGTCCGGAGCCGGCGGTCCAGGTCACGGTCGATCTGGTCGTCCTCCTCGGCGAGCTTGTTGAACTCGAGGGGGGTGTACCCCCGCTCTTCGGCCAGCTCCCGGAAGATGTCACCACCTGAGACGTGTTCGATGGAGAGCGCGTCGGCGAGCGCGGCGGCGACCGTCGACTTCCCGCTCCCGATCGGCCCGGAGATGGTGATCAGCATACGAGCAGTCCGCGTCGGTCGCCCATATCGCTTTTGAACCGGCAGCGAGCGTCCCGAAACTCGTGGCACGAAACCGCCGCCCGGGCCCATTCACGTGGGCGTGGTCTGGATGTTCAGGGCCTTCCGGATGATCTGGGAGAACCCGATGGAGTTGAGGATGTACCAGAGGATCCAGGCCTGGATGGGCCCGATGATCCCGGCCGCGAGTTCGACCCTGCCCAGGAGCGGCAGGATCATCGTGGACTCGGCGGCCGGCAGGTGAGTCGGCGGCCGGATCTTCCAGTACATCCAGAGGAAGACCGGAATGGTGATGAGCATGATCCAGACCATGGGCCGCAACTGCTCTTTGAACATCCCGAGCTGGTCGCCCATGGCCTCCATCTGCTCCTCGCGGATGCGCTCGACGGCCTCCTCGTCGCCGCGCTCTTTCGCGGCCTTCTGGCGTTCCTTGATCTCCTCCATCTTCTCCTGGTAGGCGGCCATCTTCTCCGTGTCCATCAGGGCGTTCTGGAGGATCGAGGAGTAAAGCCCCGTCACGATGGCGAGCACCATGATGACCGCGAAAAACGGGAGGATCGCGTCGAGGGGCCCCAGGACCAGATCGAGCGCCCGCCCCACGACCGACCGGACCGAGTTCAACGAGTAGCCGGCGAACATCCCCACTGACCCAACCGCGGCGGCCTTGTCGTAGATGCTCCAGGTGGTCTCCGCATCAGTTTCGACGTCGGTGTCGACCTCGACCTCGTCGGTCCCGCCCAGGGCCGCCTCGACGCCCTCGCGGTCGGCGAACGTGAAGCCGTTCTCGGACTCGACCAGGATGTCCTTCTGCAGCAGGCGGCCCCACTGGCCGCTTGACATGTCGTCTTTCACGTCCCGCCAGCGGAACTCCCCGTCCCGCTCGAGGAGGTCCGAGAGAATCTCCTCGAACTCGGGATTCTCGCGGACGAGATCGCGGACCTTCTCCGCGGTTCGTGCCATTATGGCTGGAAACGGGAGGGTGGGTAATGAACCTTTTACCTGAAGGA
>JBDGTI010000024.1:0-6507 GCA_042216995.1 Halodesulfurarchaeum sp. | reverse complement strand
CCCCCTCCCCTCGCCCCGTGATCCGCTGGGTCGAATCGATCGGGCGGAGGAGACGCGCCCGCCGCAGGAAACGGTTCGGGGAAAGAATGGGAACCGATGCGTCACCGCGGCAGGGCGAACTCGATCGCCGCTCCCTGGCCGAAGCCGACGCACTCCGTTGCGATTCCTCGCTCGACGTCGCGTCGACGCATCTCGTGAATGAGGGTGACCGGGAGCCTGGCCCCGGAGCACCCCAGGGGGTGACCGAGCGAAATCGCGCCGCCGTTGACGTTCAGGCGGTCGTCCGAAATGCCGAGTTCGCGCTGGGACGCGAGGACCTGGCTCGCGAATGCTTCGTTGAGTTCGACGAGGCCGTAGTCGTCGATGTCCCGACCCGCCCGATCGAGGAGCCCTTCGGTGGCGGGGACCGGACCGATGCCCATGATCGTCGGATCGACGCCCGCGACGTGATGAGTGCCGACCTCGGCGAGGACATCCAGGTCGTGCTCCGCGGCGAATTCCTCGCTCGTGATCAAGACGCCCGCCGCCCCGTCCGAGATCTGGGACGCGTTGCCCGCGGTGACGGTCCCCCCTTCCTTGAAGACGGGTGGAAGATCCAGCAGCGTGTCCACGTCGGTCTCCGGGCGGATTCCCCTGTCCTCCTCGACGACCTCCTCGCCGGTGTCGATGGGGACGATTTCGTCCTCGAACTTCCCGGCATCCTGTGCCGCGGCCGCGCGCTGGTGGCTCCGGGCCGCGTACTCGTCCTGTTCGCGCCGCGAGACGTCCCACTGCTCGGCGACCTTCTCGGCGGTCATCCCCATCGGGAGGTTCTCCATGCCGTAGCGGTCGTCGAGTGCGGGGTACATCTCACCTGATCCCTCGCCCATCTTCACGCGACTCATGTTCTCGACACCCCCGGCGACGATCGCGTCCCGGGTCCCGGCACGGATCTGATCCGCGGCCTGGATGATCGCCTGCGCGGAGGACGCACACTGTCGATCCACAGTGGTCCCGGGGACAGATTCCCCGAGCGCGAAGATGGCGATCTGGCGCGCGATGTTCGTGCGCTGTTCGTCCCGCTGCTGGGCACAGCCCCAGACGACGTCCTCGATCTCCTCGCCGTCGAGCCCGGTCGATTCCAGCATTTCCTCGATGAGGGGGATCGAGAGGTCCTCGCTGCGAACGTCGGCGAAGACGCCGTCCTCGGTTCCCTGGGGCGTTCTCAGTGCTTCGACGATGACTGGCGTGGTACGTGTCACGTGCAGACGCGCACGGGGGACGACCATGACCGCTCGGGCACCAGCAATATATTTCGGTTCTCGGACGCTCCGATCGCCTGCTCCCGAGCGGTCGACGTACCTCCCTTCTCTCCACCACCATGTGGAGCGTGTCCTGGACCAACCGAACGGGCAGACGATCGCGGGCTCCGACACAACGCTTTTCGACGCAGGTACCGAGCATCACGCCATGGGCGGCGATTACAGATCGGCGATCGACGTCGCGGACGCGGTCTCCGCCGGGGAACGCGACCCCGAGGCGATCGTCGAGGAAGCCATCGACCGAATCGAGGCGCGAAACGACAGGACGAACGCGTTCGTCACGATCACCGCCGAGTACGCCCGCGAGCGCGCTCGCGACGTCGCCGCGCGACTGGCAAACGGGGCGGACCTGCCCCTCGCTGGCGTCCCGGTCGGCGTCAAGGACCTGGGCGACACGATCGAGGGCGTCGTGCACACGAGGGGTCTGTCTCCCCTCGCCGACAACGTGGCGGAGGAGACCGCCGTCGTCGTCGAGCGCCTCGAGGAGGCGGGTGCGATTCCCGTGGGCACGACGAACACGCCGGCGCTCGGACACACGGTCCGAACCGACAATGACCTCGTCGGTCCGACGGCGTCCCCCTTCGACACCGGCCGGAACGCCGGCGGGTCGTCGGGAGGGTCGGCCGCCGCCCTCGCAGAAGGACTCGTTCCCCTGGCCACTGGATCGGACGTCGGCGGATCGCTTCGCAATCCCGCAGCGTGCACGAACGTCGTCTCGGTGAAGCCCACCCACGGACTGGTTCCGAAGGGGACGGGACTGAACGGGTTCCTCGGGACCTCGCCGGTCGCCGTCCGGGGGCCGATGGCCCGCGACACGCGGAGCCTCGGCCGGATGCTCGACGTGATGGCGGGGATCGACTCGATCGACCCATTCAGCGTGCCTGCCCCCGACGAGTACGAGCCCGCAGCCAGGCCGCGTGATCCGGGCGATCTGGACCTGGCGTACTCGCCCGATCTGGATCTCTTTCCCGTCGCTCCCGCCGTCAGGGAATCCCTGGACACGACCCTCTCGGCGCTCGAGGACGAGGGGGCGACCGTCGAGCGGGTCTCCCTGGACGTCCCCGATCGGCACGAAGTGAACCAGGCGTACCTGCAGACCGTGACGACGTTCTTCGCGACCGAAGTCGAGGAGGTGTCACGGGAACTCGGCTACGATCTGGTGGCCGAACACCGGGAGGACCTCACCGAGCAGTTCCTCGCGATCGTGGAGACCGGTCGCAATCAGGACGCGATGGACGTCACCAGCGCTGACTTCACGAGAACGGAGCTCTATCACGCAGTCGAGGACGTGCTCGATCGATACGACGCGCTGGTCGCGCCGACGCTGGCGACGCCGCCGCTGACCCACGACGAACCGTTCCCGACCGAGATCGACGGGGAGTCGACCGGCGGGATGCCCACGGACTGGACCCTCGCGTGGATCTTCAACCTGACCGGGCATCCGGTCGTGAACGTACCCGCGGCACTCACAGACGGCCTCCCCGTCGGTATGCAAGTGGTGGGGCGGCCTTTCGCGGAAGCGACGTTGCTGGGGATCGCTGCGACCGTCGAATCGGTCAGTCCCTGGCAATACCCGGACGAGTGAGCGCTCGCCCACTCGCCGTCGGTCGCCACCCGATCGAGGGGTGCCTTGAAGGGGGTCGAGATCCCGTGGTGAGCCATGCCAGACGTAACCGACGACGTCGTGATCGTGACCGGAGCGAGTCGCGGATTGGGAAAATCGGTCGCCGAACGGCTCTCGGGGGAGGGGGCACGAGTCGTTCTCACGGCGACGGACGAGGAACGCCTGCAGGCCGTCGCGGACGAAATGGGCGGTGACGCGCTGGTGGTGCCGGCCGACGTCCGCGACGCGGACGCCGTCGACCGCGTTGTCGAGGAGACGGGCCATGCGTTCGGACCCCCGGACTCGCTCGTGAACAACGCGGGGATCAGCCCACTCTCGCTGCACGACGAGCGGCGCTCGATCCTGGAAATGACGGAGTCCGAGTGGGATCAGATCATCGACGTGAACCTCACGGGCGTCTTCTTGTTCACGAAGGCCGTCCTCCCGCACATGTACGAGCGAGGGAGCGGCAACGTGATCAACGTCTCCTCGGCCCTGGGTCGGGTCGCCACGGCCGGAGCGGCGGCGTACGTCTCCTCGAAGTGGGGACTGGAAGGCTTCACGCGAGTGGTCGCCCAGGAGGGCGAGGATCGGGGCGTCAACGCGAACGCCATCGATCCGGGTGGTCGGGTCAACACCGACATCTGGAACCACCTCCCGGAATCCGAACGCCAGGAGATCCTCCAGCCCGACGTCATGGACGACGCCATCGTGCTTCTCGCTGGCCAGGGACCCGGCGGCGTCTCGGGCGAGACACACACTGCAGCGGAATGGGAAGACGTCCTCGCGTAAGGAACCGCCCGAGCCGGTCCCCGGCCCAGACGACGGCGAGAACGGTGCCGGCCCGTTCCGCTACACCTGCGGTGGGGACGCTGCCGGCCGCCCGTCTCGGTATAGGGACGAGGATGGCTGCCTCCACCCGTCCCGTAGCCGACGCCGACGGTGCCGACGTCCCGAGCTATTATTACCCGGCGTCCCGGAGGGTTGAGCGTACGTATGCCATCACTTACCAAAAGCGAGCGGGTCGAGTTGTTGCGAACGATGAAGGAGATACGGGCGTTCGAATCGACGGCCGCGGTCCGGTTCGAGGACGGCGAAATCCCGGGCTTCGTTCACCTCTACATCGGCGAGGAAGCCGTCGCGACGGGTGCCATCGCGGCCCTGGACGAGGACGATTACATCACGAGTACCCACCGGGGTCACGGCCACTGTCTCGCGAAGGGACACGAGCCGGACACGATGATGGCGGAGCTGTACGGGAAAGAGGCAGGTTACTGTGGGGGAAAGGGCGGCTCGATGCACATCGCGGACCCCTCCCTGGGGAACCTGGGCGCCAATGGGATCGTCGGCGCGGGGATCCCCATCGGGGTCGGCGGAGCGCTCTCAAGCCAGCTCAGAGACGCAAACGAGGTCGTCGTCTCCTTCTTCGGCGACGGGGCGACCGCCCAGGGGAGCTTCCACGAATCGATGAACCTCGCCGCCCTTTGGGATTTGCCCTTCGTGGCCGTCGTCGAGCACAACCATTACGGCGAGATGTCTGGGACCGCCCAGCAACAGGCCCTAGACGATCTCGCCAAGCGGGCCGTCTCCTACGACGTCCCGGGGGTCGACGTCGACGGGATGGACGTCGAGGCAGTCTACGAGACCACGAGTGAAGCGGTCGAGCGGGCCCGAAACGGCGGCGGTCCCTCGCTCATCGTCGCCGACACCTACCGGTTCCGCGGCCACCACGAGGGCGACGAGGAGTTCTACCGGGACGAAGAGGAGATTCGGACGTGGCGACAGCGCGATCCGCTCGAGACGTACCCCGAGAAGCTCGTCGAGGAGGGCGTCCTGACGGAGGACGAGGTCGACGAACACTTCGAGGAGATCGAAGGGACAATCGAGGACGCCGTCGAGTTCGCCCGCGACGCCGCGTATCCCGATCCGGAATCGGCCTACGAGAACCTCTACGTTGAGGGGGTGTGACCGATGACGGATGATACCAAATCCGTCAGGGCCGCGATTCGGGACACGCTCCACGACGAGATGGAGCGAGACGACTCCGTCTTCCTTCAAGGCATCGACGTGGCCGGACGTGGCGGTACCTTCGGCGTTTTCGAGGGACTCGTCGACGAGTTCGGCGAGGAGCGTATCCGGAACACGCCGATCAGCGAGGTCGCCGTCGTCGGGTCCGCACTGGGTGCGGCCATGACCGGCATGCGACCCGTGGCGGAGATCATGTACTCGGGATTCCTTGGCGTGCCGATGGACCAGTTGTTGAATCAGGTCGCAAAGCTCAGGTACATGACCGACGGCGGCGTCTCTATCCCCCTCACGATTCGAACCCAGAACACCGCCGGTTTCAACGCAGCGGCCCAGCACTCCCAGGCCTTACACCACCTCTTCATGGCTATCCCCGGGATAAAGGTCGTCACCGTCTCGACGCCCCGGGACGCCGCCGGCCTCCTCCGCTCCGCGATCCGCCACGACGATCCGGTCCTGGTCTTCGAACACGCCGGCGTATATAACCGGGAGGGACCGGCCGCTGAACCCGGCCTGGAGATCCCGATCGGGGAAGCGGCGATCGAGCGTGAGGGCGAAGACGTGACGGTCGTCGCCACGCAGATGCAACTCTGGAACGCGCTTGAGGCCGCGGAGGAGCTGGCCGAAAACGGCGTCGACGTCGAGGTCGTGAGCCCGAGAACGTTCGACCCCCTGGACGTGGACACGATCGCCGAGAGCGTTCGAAAGACGGGACGGGCCGTGGTCGTGGACGAGACGCCGCTCACGGGCGGCACGCAGTCCCACCTGGCGACGGTACTGACGGAGGAGGCCTTCTTCGATCTGGACTTCCCGGTCCAGCGCGTGGGAGTCAAGAACGTCCCGATCCCCTACAGTCCGCCGCTCGAGAACGAGGTCATTCCCGACAGCGACGACATCGTCGACGCGGTGACGAGACTCGCCTGAATCGTCCCGATCGTGGGGGCATCACGGCGCCGGCGCGTGGACACGCGGGCGTGATCCCGGCCAGTCCCCACGCCGAACAACTAAGGCACGTGAACGCGAACCGCGGGGTATGTCAGCGGATATCGAACCGATGACGCGGTTCCCCGTACCGGATCTCGAGGATCTCCCCGAGAACCTCCGGGAACGCATCGAACGCGAGACCGAGGAGGCGGGATTCACGCCGAACGTTTTTCTCGCGCTGAGCTATCGCCCACAGCAGGCGCAGGCGTTCATCGCCTACCACGACGCGCTTCTGGAGGAGACGGCACTCGAGCGCGAGGAGATCGAGATGATCATCGTCACGGTCAGCGGCGTCAACGACTGCCTCTACTGCATCGTCGCGCACGGCGCGCTCTTGCGAATATACGGAGACGATCCCCTCCTGGCGGATCAACTCGCTGCCAACCACCGGACCGCAGACCTCAACGAGAAGCACCGGGCGATGCTGGACTTCGCGGTGAAACTCACCGAGGAGCCAGCGACGATCGACGACGAGGACGTCGAGGCGCTGGTCGATCAGGGGTTCAGCCGGAAGGCGGTCTGGGACATCGGAAACGTCGTGGCGTACTACAACCTCTCGAACCGGCTCTCGCACCTGGCCGATATGCGGCCCAA
>JBDGTI010000030.1:3742-6715 GCA_042216995.1 Halodesulfurarchaeum sp. | reverse complement strand
GAGCTCATCGATCCTCCAGCACGAGGACGTGCGTGTCGCTGGGTCCGTGTACCCCCTGAATCAGGCCTCCCATGTCGGCCGTCGAACTGGGTCCCGTCGAGAACACCTGCGTATCGCGGCCGGTCGCGACCTCGTCGGCGAGCCGGTCGTACCCCCCGACCATCCCCTCCTCGACGTCCGAGGCTGCGACGACGGCGACGTGGCGTGAGGTGTAGAGGCTGACCACCTCCAGTGGCGTACCGTCGGCCGCGAGCGAGACGCTCCCGTAGTCCGCGACGGCGAAGTTCGCGGGCGTCACGCCGGTCTGAGCCCGCTCGATCGCGGCTGGACCGGGATTGGTTTCCACGGACATCGCCTCGAGCGACACGCCATCGAACGGGAGCGGGACGCCGACGGTCGGGGGTTCGATCACGTCTAGGAGAGTCGCCTCGAAACCGTCGGCTGCCGTTCTGTGCACCGGCCCGGGAACCGATCCCTCGAACGTCGCCAGTCGGTCGGAACTCATTAGAATGACCGTTATAATTACTCTGTGGTAAATATTTGGTACACGTCCGCATGCCGGTCGTGGATCCGCGAAACGGGAAGGCGAACCGCGACGGGTCGGCCTGCCCGGAGAGCGATCAGAAGAGATTCCGCAGGCGCTCGAGATCGTCGGCATCGTGGCCCGCGACGACCAGTCCGTCGACTCGCTGCGCCCGGGTTCTGACGTGCTCGAGGCTCTCGTACCACGCCTCCTTGTTCCAGATCATGCCACCGCTCATCGGGACCGCCTCTTCGTAGTTGAGACGGAGGTCAGCGTGATCGCTGATCAGGAGGACTGCGCCGTTCTGGACCGCGATTTCGACGCCCAGGAGACCGGGCGTGTGACCCGGGAGATGGAAGACCTCGATCCCCTCGTAGAGCGTCCGAGACTTTCGCTGGACGAGGTCCCACTGCAGGTCGTGATGGAAGTCCTTCGCGTCGTACCATTTCCCGCCCCGATCGGTCTGGCTCGAGAGGTACGCGTGCTCCAGTTCCCGCTCGTGGACGTAGATGGGAACGTCGCCGCCGGCGAAGTGGTGGAGCCCTCCCGCGTGATCGAAGTGCAGGTGGGACTGAATCACCCCGTCGATCGATTCGATCGCGTACCCCGCCTCGAGGAGCGACGGTTCGAGCCGGGCCTCCTCGCCGCCCAGGAATTCGAAATGATCGTACTGCTCGTCGGTCCACCGGTCCTCGGCCGCGGGATGCGCGCCGGTGTCCCAGAGCAGCGTCGCCTCGGGGTGGTCGATCAACACGTTGTAGATCGGACCGGTGCCCATGATCGTGTCCGGCTCGGGGGCCTCCCGCGTTCCGAATTGATACCCCTCGAGCACGTGTCTGGCGTCGGACCGGACGGTTCCTCGTTCGAGGACGATTACGTCGCTCGTCGTCATGGCTCGTCGATCGACCCCATTCAGCATCCCGGCCGGCATTAAAGCTTCGCCGACGTGTCCGTGGAGGGAATACTTCAAGGTCCCCGGCCGCGATCGTTTGCGGTATGGTCGTCGGAGACGTTTCGACTGGCACGGAGGTCGCGGTGATCGGCGCGGGGCCGGGCGGGTACGTGGCCGCCATCCGCGCGGGACAGCTCGACCTCGACGTAACGCTCATCGAGGAGGACGCCTTCGGCGGCGTCTGTCTCAACTACGGCTGCATTCCATCGAAAGCGCTCATCTCGGCGACGGACGTCGCCCACGAGGCGGGCCACGCCGAGGAGATGGGGATCCACGCCGACCCCGACATCGCGGTCGACGAGATGATGGCCTGGAAGGGCGAGGTCGTCGACCAGCTCACCGGTGGCGTCGAGAAGCTCTGTAAGGCCAACGGGGTGAACCTGGTCGAGGGCCGTGCCGAGTTCGTCGACGAGAACACGCTTCGGATCACTCACGCGGGTTAGGGCCAGGGAGCGGAATCCTACGAATTCGAACAGGCGATCGTGGCGACCGGATCCCGCCCGATCCAGATACCGGGCTTCGAGTTCGACGGTGAGCACGTCCTCTCCTCGCGAGACGTCCTCGATCTCGATGAGGCCCCGGATCGGATCGTCGTCCTGGGCGCCGACTACATCGGGATGGAACTCTCCACCGTCCTCGCGAAACTCGGCACAGACGTCACCGTCGTCGAGATGCTGGACGAGCCCCTGCCGGGCTACGACGCCGATCTGGTCAGACCGGTCAAACGCCGGGTCGCGGACCTGGGCATCGAGTTCAACTTCGGCGAATCGGCGGCGGACTGGGTGGAGACCGAGGACGGCGTCGCCGTGACGACCGAAACCGAAGACGGGGCGGCGTCCACCTACGAGGGCGACGCCGTCGTGGTCGCGGTGGGCCGCGAGCCCGTCACCGACACGTTGAACCTCGACGCGATCGGACTGGACCCTGCCGATAACGGGTTCCTGGAGACGGACGACCGGGCCCGGACCGGGCGGGAGAACGTCTTCGCGATCGGCGACGTCGCCGGCGAGCCGATGCTCGCGCACAAAGCGAGTGCGGAGGGGATCATCGCGGCGGAGGTCATCGCGGGAGAGGCCGCCGCCCTCGACCATCAGGCGGTCCCGGCGGCGGTGTTCACGGACCCCGAAATCGGGACCGTCGGGATGTCCGAAGACGAGGCCGCGGAGGCCGGCTTCGAACCCGTGGTCGGGGCGTTTCCATTCAGCGCGAGCGGCCGCGCGCTGACCACCGGGCGCGACGCCGGCTTCGTGCGAGTCGTGGCCGACGAGGACGCTGGCTTCGTCCTGGGCGGACAGGTCGTCGGGCCCGAAGCCTCCGAGCTGATCGCCGAAATCGGTCTGGCCATCGAGATGGGGGCGACCCTCGAAGACGTCGCGGGGACGATCCACACGCATCCGACCCTCTCGGAGTCGGTGATGGAAGCCGCCGATAACGCACTGGGTCACGCCATTCACACGCTCAATCGCTGACGCCGCTACGATCCCTCGGGGGCGTCTCC
>JBDGTI010000030.1:0-3642 GCA_042216995.1 Halodesulfurarchaeum sp. | reverse complement strand
ACGCCATTCACACGCTCAATCGCTGACGCCGCTACGATCCCTCGGGGGCGTCTCCGTCCGATCCTGGTTCAGTTCCGTCCCACACCTCTCTCACTTCTCCGTCCCACACCTCTTTGTCCCTCATCTCTCAGCCCGCTGGATGCGGCCGTATTCACTGCCGTGCTCTCTTCATTGTTCGCCGCTCTGTCCCCTCGCATCGGCGTCCGGCGATAGCTTTATTGCTTCCCTCATGGTTTTTCGCGTATTATGGGAAAGTGGCAAGAACACGACCCACCCGAGGACTACAGACAAATCCTGGATCCGGACGGCAACCTCGTCGGCGATCCGCCAGAGGTCGACGAGGAGACGCTCCGCCGGATGTACCGGACGATGGTACAGACCAGGGAGTTCGAACAGAAGACCCTCAACATGCAGCGACAGGGAGAGATCAGCATCATCGCACGCTCGACCGGCGAGGAGGCGGTAGCGGTCGGCTCCGCGGCCACGCTCTCCGAGGGCGACTGGTGTTTCCCCTCGTACCGACAGACCGGCGCGCTGAGTTACTGGGGTGTCCCGATGGACCGATCGCTCGCGAACCTGATGGGCGCAGAGCCCGAGACGGTCGACGAGCACCTCCCGCCGGAGGGCGAACCGCCGGTTTCGTTCACGCCAGTGTACGTTCCCCTCGCGGTCAACGTGACGAACGCCGTCGGCTCGGCGATGGTCGACCGGTTCCGCGGGACCGACGCGGTCTCGATGAGCTACATCGGAGACGGGTCGACCAGCGAGGGCGACTTCCACGAGGCGCTCAACTTCGCCGGCGTCTTCGACGCGCCGGCCGTGACGATCATTCAGAACAATCAGTGGGCCATCTCGGTGCCGACGCAGCGACAGACCGCGGCCGAGACCTTCGCCCAGAAGGCAGAAGCGCACGGCGTGCCCCACGAGCGGGTCGACGGGAACGACATTCTCGCGGTCTACCAGGCCTCCCAGGAAGCCGTAGACCGGGCCCGATCCGGCGAGGGTCCCTCTCTCATCGAGGCCGTCACGTACCGCATGGTCGAACACAACACGGCAGACGAAGAGAGCGTGTACCGGACCGAGGAGAAGCGCGAGGACTGGGAGGAGCGCGACCCGATCGAGCGCCTCGAGGTGTACCTGCAGGACGAGGGCATCCTCGACGAGGAGGACCCCGAGCGCATCCGCGAGGAGATTCGCGAGGAAATCCAGGAGGCCGTCGATCGCGCCAGGCAGGTTCCGGTGTCCGACCCAGAGACCATGTTCGAACACCACCTGCACGACGAGACCTGGAAGCGATCCCACCAGCGTGAAGAGCTCCGGGCCGAGCTCGCTGGCGAGAATCCGTTCACCGACTTCACCGGGGAGGGGTTAGAATGAACGCTACTACGAACGATCTCCGCGAGGAGGCGGACCGGGAGTTGAACCTCGTCAACGCCGTCAATACCACCCTCTATCAGGAGATGGATCGCGACGAATCGGTCCGCCTGATGGGGTACGACATCGGCCCCATCGGCGGCGTCTATCGGGCGACCGACGGCCTCCTCGACGAATTCGGTGAGGAGCGCGTCATCGACACGCCGCTCTCGGAGAACGGTATCCTCGGGACCGCGGTCGGGATGGCCATACGTGGCACCCGCGTCGTCCCCGAGATGCAGTTCATGGGCTTTTTCTACCCCGCCTTCGGCCAGTTCATGTACACGCTCGTCAAGATGTACGAGCGCTCGGGCGGTCGCCTGGAGATGCCCATGACCGTGCGGATGCCGTACTCCGGCGGGATCAAATCGAGCGAGTACCACTCCGAATCGACCGAGACGTACCTCATTCACACCCCAGGAGTACGGGTCGTCGTCCCGAGCACGCCCTACGAGACCAAAGGCCTCCTCGCGGCCTCCATCCGCAGCGACGATCCAGTGTTCTTCCTCGAGCCGAAGAAGATCTACCGGGAGGTATCAGGGCCGGTGCCCGAGTCGGAGTACACCCTCCCGCTCGATGAGGCGCGGATCGTCAGGGAGGGCGAGGACGTCACGGTCTACGCCTGGGGCGCCATGGTGCGCCACGCCGAGACCGCCGCTGACGACGTCGACGCCGACGTCGAGATCGTTGACCTCCGGACACTATCGCCCCTGGACGTGGAGACGATCCTCGATTCGGTCAAGAAGACCGGACGCGCTGTCGTGTTGCACGAGGCGCGCCGGACCCTCGGTCTCGGTGCCGAGATCTCGGCGTTGATCAACGAGTACGCGCTGGATCACCTCCACGCGCCGATCAAGCGCGCGACCGGGTACGACGTCCACTTCCCGGGCCACCAGACCGAGGAGTACTACATGCCAGACGCGGATCGCGCAGCGAACGCCATCGAGGCGGTGATGAGCTATGAGTTCTGAGGAGCTCGAACGATTCGAGTTTCGCCTGCCAGATACCGGGGAGGGGCTCTCCGAGGGCGAGATCGTCGAGTGGTACGTAAAAGAAGGAGCGGAGATCGACGAGGACGCCCCGTTCGTGGACGTGGAAACCGACAAGGCGGTCGTGGAGATTCCATCCCCGGTGCAGGGGACCGTCGAGGAACTGGTGGCCGAGCCCGGGGACGTCGTCGAAGTCGGCGAGGTCATCGCCGTCCTCCTCACCGAGAACCCGCCCCGTCAGCAGGGCGTCGAGGACGCAACGGCCACAACGGAATCGGCTGAAGGGGCGGCCGCCGGTGAGGCCGAAGCGACCGCTCCGGCGGCCGGCGCCGCCAGTGAGGCGACGGGCGACGTCGACCGGGGTGTCTCGACCGCAGAACCCGCCGGTGATGCCGACGCGGACACCACGGCCGGTGGGGCAGAAGAACCGCCGGCGTCGGGCGACGGCGAACGGGTGTTCGCCGCGCCATCGACCCGCAAATACGCCCGGGAGGAGGGCGTCGACATCTCGGCCGTCGAGGGAACCGGTCCCAGTGGCCGAGTCCTCCGAGAGGACGTCGATCGATACGTCGAACGGGGCGGCGCGGAATCGGCTGCCACGACGGCAGCGGATTCGACTGCGACGGCCACTGGAACCGGCGCGGCGACGGATGCGTCGGGTGCGCCGGCGGGTGGAGAGACCGACCAACCGGAGGTCAGAGAGCCGCTGTCCGGACTCCGTCGCACGATCGCCAAGAACATGCAACACGCCTCGGACGAAATCCCCCACGTCACGTCCGGGTTCGAAGCCGACGCGACCGCGCTCGTGGACCTGAAAGAGCGCCTCGACGCGAAGCACGAAGACGTGAACGTCACGTACACGGCGATCGTGCTCAAGGCCGTGGTGCCGGCGCTCAAGGAGTTCCCGCTGGTGAACGCCTCCGTGGACATGGACGAAGAGGAGATCATCAAGCACCAGTACTACAACATCGGGGTCGCCACGCACACGGAGGACGGCCTGATCGTCCCGGTCATCGAAAACGTCGATCGGAAGTCCCTCGTCGAGGTCGCTCGCGACCTCAACGAGACCGTCGAGGCCGCCAGGAACCGGACGATCGATCCTGGCGATCTGCAGGGGGGAACGTTCACGATCACCAACACGGGGAGCCACGGAGGCCACGGCACCTTCGGGACGCCGATCATCAACCACCCCGAAGCGGCGATCATGGGCATGGGACGTATCGACGAGAAGGCGGTGGCC
>JBDGTI010000047.1:0-6802 GCA_042216995.1 Halodesulfurarchaeum sp. | reverse complement strand
CTCCGAACAACCAAGCGGCATCGGCAAGTACCTGAAAGGCTGGAGCTTCCGAACCGGAACCCCGAGCTTCGAGGAGGGCAACGAGTTCGAGATGGTCCTCACCGAATACGACGAAGAGGAGGGGACCGTCTTTGCCCGCATCGGCGACTCGATGCTCTACCTCGAGGGCGATATGGACGAGAGCGACGTCGGGAAGAAGGTACGAGCGAAGATCACCGAGTTCGATGAGAACGCTCACGTCGGCTGGGCAGAGCTACTTGCGGTCATCGGCGGCAGCGAACTGACATAATCGGGCTCCCACGTTTCTTTGCGGTTTTTTCGCCGGGGTGCAGTCCTGATTCGACGCCGGTGGCCGTTTTGGTCGAGTGCCTCTGCGGTAGCCTTATGCCATCCGCAGGAAATGCATCAAAAGCGTCTATGGACGGCCACTCCAGACCTGAGGAGGACCACGAACAAGTCGTAGCGACGCTATCCGGTCTCGTCGAACGAATACGATTTGCCGCCTCGGATCTGGGGCTGTTTGTGGCTGCCGGGCTCATTGTGGTCGGCAGCGGGTGGGCACTCGCCGGCGCGTGGATCCACATCTGGGCATCGGGATCGCCGGAGACGGCGATGGCGATCGCGGCGGTGCCGGCGGCAGTGCTCCCGGTTGTCGACGCGGCGACGATTCCCGCGATCGTCCTCGGTACCGTCTTCGGGATCGCCCTTCCCCTCCCCCTCGATTCGTACAAGCGGGGCCAGGGAACGATCGCTCTCCTGGGGGCTCTCATCGCGGTGAGCAGGCTCTTTGCCGCCGAGGTCCGGATCCTCCCGACGCCGATCGCTCTGGGCAGTGGCGCGATCGGAATCGGAGTTGGCGTGTTCCTCTCGGACCTTCCCTCGACCCTCGCATCGGGGGGGACGATCGACCTCACCGAGGGGTTCCGACGGTTTCGGCGACTCGTCCTCGCCATAGGGGTACTCGCCGTCGTCGACTCGACACTGGCCTATGCGGCCCCGATCGCCGCGGCTGGCGGGCAGGTCGTCCTCGGCGTGCCGACACTCTATCGCGTCGAGAGCCCGATGGGACTGGTCGCCGGTCTCGCGGGCGTCGCCGTCCTCGCCGGGGTCCTCACTGCCTTTCACCGGTATGACCTGACACGCGACGTCTTCATACTCGGCCCGCAGCGGGCCGGAAAGACCTTCTTCATCGGGGCGATGGCCTACGCGATCAAGGCCGACGCGATCGCGAGTCCGGCCGCGACGCCAGTCGATATCCCCCCGCCGCTCGGCGGTCCACACTCGCTCTACGAGAAGTTCCAGCGCGGGAAGTACGAGGAGGTCGGAACGACGGACACGGACGAGGCAAACGTGTACGAGCTGACGTTTCCTCACGGGCGATTCCTCCGGAAGCGGATGACCATTCGTGTGGGAGACTACGCCGGGGAACATCTCCTGGACGTCGAGCCCGACCCGGGGGCGATCGACCTGAACGACCTGCCGCGGTCGTTTCACGACGGCGTCCACGGGCTGGCGGATCCCGAACTCGTCGAACGGATCACATCGGGGCTCAACAACGCCCGGAGTACCCCGCCGGACGTGATCACGACGGCACTTTCCGTGTTACTGTTTCACGCCGATTCGGTCGCGCTCGTTCTGCCGGGTGATGACTTCGTGGACCACCTCGAGACGTATCCGGAGTGGATCAGCGAGGCGGACCGAACGAAGGACCGCGAGCCCCCCGAACGGTATCTCGCCACGTACGAGCAGATCTACGGGGAGCACTCCGCCGATACGGACGTCTTCTTCCTCGTGACGATGGCCGATATGTTTCTCGAGGGCGAGAGTCTCAACCCGGAGTACTATCGATTTCGCCGCCGGGTCGTCGAGCACATCGCGACCTCCTCCGTCGAGTTCAATCTCGGCGACGAGTTTGGCATCGATTTCGAGAATACGACCCACCGTCAGGGGCTCTGGGGCACCATCGATGACGTCAAGCGCATCGTCTCGACGTCCCCGTTCGCCCCGGTCTTTCTCACCCCGGATACTGATAGTGAGACGGACGGGTTCGAACCGGCCCTCCAGGAGCCGAACTACCCGACCTATCCCGTGTGGGGACTGGAGCCCCTGCTACGGCGGTTCAGGTGGTGAGAATGGGGACCCTCGATATCTTCGCCTCGAACGGCGAGTGCAAGTGGGAGGGAGACACGGCGGACCCACCACAGTCGGATCGAAGCAGCGAGACCGTCAGAACCCAACTTCGACAGGGACTACAGGTTTTCCACGACAGGGATCGAAACGAGTTCCACTGTCTCTTCAAGGCGGTCGACGGCACCGAACACCAGTACATCGCTCGCTACCGTTCGGCGGAGGGCGGGGAGGTACGGACAGACGCGCTCGGGGCGATCGCGGCGCGCTGTGAGCGGCTCGGGTGGACACTCCGCGAGGAGGCCGCTGCCTACGGGCTGCTCCGGTCGGTCGGGGCGGTGGAGCCGGCGGTTCCGCTGTCGGAGCTCACGGCCCGGATCGATTCTGGGGAGGTCCCGGTCAGGCTTGGGGCTCCCGACGCGGAGACGGCGATCGGCGTGTACCGCTCCCTCGTGGCCGTCGAGGAGGTCGGTTCGGTGCTCGTCAGTCGGTCCGGGGCGACCGAGGCGATGCCGACGGCTGCGGTCGTCGTGATTCCCTACGAATCAGACCGCCCCGGTGTCCCCCTTGCGGAGCACGGGGCGGGCGACGCGTCCCGGCCCGCCGTCAGCGAGGCCGAACAGGCGGTTGCGGACCTCCTCCAGGCGGCCGATCGCCCCGCGGCAGTCCGGGCCCGTCTCGCCGCCGCGCTCGCGGATCGGGGTATCCATGTCACCGTGACCGATGACCGGACCGGCCCCCGGCTGATCGAGGCGGGACTTGCCGGGGCGCTCGGGGGCGGCGCCGGTGCACTCCTCGCCGTCGGGCTCGAACTCACGCCGCTTCCGCTCGCCGCCGCGCTGGTGGCCGGCGGTTTCGGGTCGGGCGCCCTCCTTGGCCACTGGCTCGGTCGGCGACGTCGGTCACCGCCGAAAGCCCTCGACGCCCGGGTCGATCGGGTGGCGACGTCCGTGAACCGCGCCGTCGCGGATGAGGATGGTGCATACGCCCTCCTCGAGGACCGCCTTCTCGGGCCGTACGGGTTCGAGGTCGAGCGAATCGGGACGGAAGAGTGACTGCCACAACATTTTTATTCGCATTCCATGACGTCTTAGGTGGAATTTCGCATATGTCTTCGCCCTCGATAGGATGGCGGATCGAACAACTCGGCAGAGAGATCGAGGAAACTCTGCGCTACCGGCGGCTCGAACTCCTGAAACTCATCGGTGGGTTCGTGCTCATCACCGTCTCCGCGTATTTCGCCTCCCAGATGGCCGGCTACGGCTGGGAGGCCGGACAGAGTCTCACCCGTGGTCTCGCGTACGGAACGATGCAACTCATCGGGGTGAGCCCGGACGTGTTCTTCGCGTTCCCGGTCGGGATCTTCTTCGGTCTCATCGCGGCGATGGTCGCCGACCGGTTCAAGCGCTTTCAGGGGATCCTGTTGCTCGGCGGAACCATCGTCACTGCGGGGGTCCTCTCCAATCGAGATCTCCTCTTCGGGGCGATCGACTGGTCGGATCCCGTCGTGATCGCCACCGTCCTGTCCGGCGCGGTTCTCAGCCTCGTCGTGAGCGTCGGCTGGGAGATATACACCGGATTCCCGCCGTACACCTACTCCCTGGCCGTACGGGGAGTCTTCGTCGGAGTGCTTCTCGTCGCCGTGCTCGGGTTCCTCGAGGCGCTGCTCAGCTATCGGAGTCCGGTCGTCGCGACCGGAGCGGGATACACGCTCCAGCGACCGGTCTTCCTTGGGTTCGATTTCGGGGCGACCGTCCTGGCCGGTGGGCCGTTCGCCGCCGTCTTCGTCGGGATCACGTACTGGTTTCTCAGTTACGAATCGGAGACGGACGCGATTCTTCTCGGCCCGTCCCGGTCCGGGAAGACCTGGCTGATGGGCGGACTGCACTACACCCTCTCCCGCGAGGCGCGGCGGGGCTCGGTTCCGACCCAGCCCAGCGAGGACATGAACGAGGTCTTCAGTGCCTTCGAGCATCGGAATTTCACTGCCGACGCCCTTGGTCCGAACGACGAAAACGTCGTCCGGGCGCTGAAATTCAATTACGTCAGTGGCGTCATCTTCCCGCAGAAGGTCACCCTCCGCGCACTCGATTACGCCGGCGAGCACCTCACGGAGATCACGTGTGATACGGAAGACTACGAACCGAACGCCGATACCATCGAATCGGTCTTCGAAACGGCAAAACGGGGAGAGATGCGCGAATCCGACATCCGTCAGCTCCTCTCCGATTTCGTCTACTGGGCCGATCGGATCGGACTTCTCGTTCCGATGGACGAGTTCACGGGCGATGCGAGTGACGTCCGTGTGGCTCCCTCCCGGTATGCAGCAAAGTACGCGAGTCTCGTCGATCGGTTCCGCGGCGAGAAGGACTTCCTCCTCATCGCCACGAAGGCGGATATGGTCGAAGACGAGTTCGTCAGGGAGAAAAACCGGACACCGGACGCGGACCCCGTCGAGTTCTCCCGGTTCATCGAGGCTGAGTACGTCAACGGCGACGCGACCGGGTTCGGGCAACTCTTCGAGTACCCCACGATCAGGGAGAGCATCGTCTATCCGACCTACTACAAGGTCAAACGACAGGCCGCCGGACGCATCCATCCCGACATCGATGACCCCGCGCACCCGCCGGTCCGTGGGGCCCATCGCCTCCTCGAGCGACTCGGGAGATAACAACCATGAGCAGACTCAGACTCTACTCGCGGAGTTCGGGGCGGTGTCAGTACGATTCGGAGCGTGAGGTGGCGGACTCGCCCGTCAACGACCGTGCGGCGGCCGGTGGCCGTGACGGGTTGCTCTTCTACTACGATCCGTCCGGCGAGATCTGGTGTCACGTCGACGTCGTGCGGGACATCTCCGAGCGGGTGCTCGCACAGTACGAGACGGGGAACACCCGGGACGTCTTCGCCGAGTTCAAACGGACCCTCGAGTCGACGGCCGACGCCAACGGCTGGGAGATCCCGGACCGGGAGGGCTCGAAACACGAGGCCTATCGGTCACTCCCCCCGACGTCGCCGACGGATCCGCCGACCGATGCAGTCGAGGACATCCGTTCGTTCGGCAGATCGGGCGACGCACTCGACGTGGTCGCATTCGGGGCGCCGGACTACCGCTCGTCGATGGCGCTCGTGGCGTACATGCGGGACGTCTTCGACGACGACCGGTCGATCCTCCTCAGCACCGACCGCGCCGTCGAGGGGTTCGATGCGGACATCCGCATCGAGTACCGGCCGGACCTCGAGGAGTACGAACCGATCGGGGACACGGCGGCGTGGCTGAACGAGCAGCGATTCGAGCGGGTCCGGGAAGAGGCGGCGTCGATCGCCGCGGATTTGGCCGATATCCGAACGAGCAACGGACTCGACGTCTCGAGGCTCACCACTTCGCTTCGCGGCGGGACACTCCGTGAGACAGACGCGACGGTCATCGCCGGCGAGGAACTCTCCGCACGCAAACGACGAGCGGAGCGCTGGGCGTTCCGACGCGCCTCTGTCCTCTTCGCTATCGCCGGACTCGCCGCCGTCCTGTACGTCCAGTATGACTCCCTCGCCGGTGCGCTCCGGGAGCCGATACCGATCCCGTCCTCGCCGTCGATTCTCGCCGGCTACTCCCTGCCCGCTCTCGTTCCCTCCTCGATCCCGACGGGCGGAGTTCTGGGGGGTGGGATCGCCGCTCTCGCACTCGGTGTCGGCCTGCTCTGGTGGGCTTTCTCCCCCGGACGCACGAGTGAGGGGCCCCAGAGCGAGGACGCCCAGCCGGACGGTGATGGGGAGGCCCAGGGACGTGTGTCTCTGCCCGAGGACTTCCACACCCGATCCCAACAACTCATCGACACGCTTGACCGACTCAGACGGACCGAGTACATCGACGACGCGGGGGAGTACCGCGATACCGTCGAGGACGTCCTCGGGACGGAGCTGGCGGACCAGTCGTCCGAAATACGCGTGCTCGAACCCGATGAACCGGCCGCACAGGCCACCCGTTCCCGCCTGCGCGGGGTGGCCGTCGCCCTCGGGTTCGCCGGTATCCTCGCGGCGGGCGCCTGGCTCTTTGTGACCCTGCTGGTCCGCTACCGACAGCTGACAGCGACGGCCGTGGGGGTCCTCGGGGTGGCCACGCTCCTGCTTGCCGGTATCGGGCTGATCGGGAGCGCACTCCGCCGTCGATCGGAGTCCGAACCGGCGGAGACCGACACGGCGGACACGACGAGTTCGGCCCCCGTTACCTCCCAGCAAACCGCCGAGCCGCCGGCCGATCAGTCCGAGGAAACCCCGCCAGATGTGGCGACACGGGAATCGAGCCCGACCGATACGAACGGGTCGGACCCCCAGCGGGCCGGGGATGGGTATGCGTTCGAGTCGGAGGGGCCGAGCCTGGATGAGACATATGACCGCGGCCCCTCTCGGCGTCAGGGCATCGCACTGGTCGCGATCGTGGTGGTTCTCCTCGTTCTCGTCGTCGTGGGTGCGGTCCTGTGGCTCCACGTCGGCCCCTCTCTGTAAGGGCCGTCACTCCGATTCGTCACGTGAGCAGCGCCACGATGGATGCGAACGCGGCGACCAGTCCCACGAGTGCGAGGACGAATTGTGGCGAGGTGAAGCGTGCGAACACGACCAGGATCCCCGTAAGCTAACCCACGGCTAAAGCCGTGGGCTTTCAGCGTGGACTCCCGCTCTG
>JBDGTI010000039.1:0-7206 GCA_042216995.1 Halodesulfurarchaeum sp. | reverse complement strand
CGGAGGTCCTCGAGTTCCTCGAGGCCCCGGTCGTCCGGTACTTCTTCAGCAAGGACCCCCGGAAGGCCCGGGACTTCTCCATCGAGCACGCCGACCAGCTCGTCGAGGAGTTCGACCGCCTGGAGGCGATCTACTTCGACGAGGTCGAGGCCAGCGAGGAGGAACGGGCGCGTGCGGAACGGGTCTACCCCTTCCTCGTCGAGGAGGTCCGACCCGACCGGGTCCGGATTCCGTTCACCTTCGCCGCGGTGCTCGGCATGACCGAGGACCCGGAGCTGCGGGAGGAAATCGCCCGCCGCGAGGGACACGTTCCCGAGGACGCCCCCGAGTGGGCCGTCGAACAGGCCCTCGACCGGGTCGAACGGGCCCGGGAGTGGGCCCGCCGGACCGACAACGCGTTCAACTACGAGCTCAAGCGCGAGTCGATGCCCGACGTCGAGATCGACGAGCAGACGGCGGCGGCCCTGGACTCGCTGGCGGCGTTCATCGAGGACGGGGCGACCCCCGAGGAGATTCAGGGCGAGATCTACGAGACGGCACGCCGCCACGACCTGGACGTGGGGGACTTTTTCGCGACCGGCTACCGGCTCTTCTTCGACCAGTCGGAGGGTCCGAAACTCGGAACCTTCCTCGGCAAACTCGACGAGGAGTTCGTCCTGGCGCGACTGCGGCGGGAGCGCTGATCCCGCTTGGTGATACCGGTCGCCGTACAGCCCGGTCGTGACCCGCTCTAGCCGATTTGCGGTCCGGGCTTCGGGGCCGAGATACTCGAATCAACTCGGGGGCAACCCGAACGCCTAACCCTGTTCGGCCCGCCCTACCCGACAATGAACCCCTGGCCCGCGATTCTCGGCGGCCTCCTTCTCTACTGGGCGGCCGTCTCGGTGCTCCGCAGGCGCGATTGGTTCCCGGAATCCGTGGGGGTGACCGGGCCGGTCATGAGCGTGCATACGACCCGCGGCCGGAACCTGCTCGACCGGCTCGCCACCCCCCGCCGGCTCTGGCGTGTCTGGGCGAACGTGGGACTGGGCTTCGCGCTGGTGATCCTCGTCGGGGCCTTCTTCCTGTTGGTCCTGAACGCGGTGCAGATCTTCCGGAACCCGCCCCAGCCGACCGCGGTCACCCAGCCGCGGAACTTCCTGGTGATTCCGGGCGTGAACGACTTCCTCCCGCTGGCGGTGGCCCCCGAGATCCTGTTCGGG
Organism: Halodesulfurarchaeum sp.; assembly: GCA_042216995.1. Taxonomy (GTDB): domain Archaea; phylum Halobacteriota; class Halobacteria; order Halobacteriales; family Halobacteriaceae; genus Halodesulfurarchaeum. Next base: position 6,004 of record JBDGTI010000039.1, on the reverse strand, counting down.
CTCTTCCTCGGCATGGTCGTCCACGAGGGGGGCCACGGTATCCTCTCCCGGGTCGAGGACATCGAGGTCGACTCGATGGGCGTCGTGCTCCTGACGGTCCTCCCCGTCGGGGCCTTCGTCGAACCCGAAGAGACAAGCGTCGAGGACGCGGATCGGGGCAGTCGAGCCAGGATGTTCGCCGCCGGCGTGACGAACAACTTCCTGCTCACGGCCCTCGCCTTCGCGCTCCTGTTCGGCCCGGTGGTCGGCTCGATCGCCGTGGCGCCGGGCGCCGCCGTCGGTGGGGTTTTCCCCGGCTCGCCCGCGGCCCAGGCCGGCATCGACTCCGGCGACCGCATCGTCTCCGTCGGCGGCCGACCGGTGCGGACCAACGCCGACCTCGAGGAGCGACTCGCCGCCGTGGAATCCGAGACGGTGATGGTCGGCCTGGCCAACGGGACCGTGACCCGGGTCGATCGATCGGTGCTGGTGACCGGCGTGACCGAGGGATCGCCGTTCGGCCAACTGGAGATCAACACCACCGTGACGGCCGTGGACGGCACCCCGGTCAGTACCGAGGCCGAATTCCGAGCCCGACTGGCGAACGCGACCGTGGTGACGCTGACGACCGCCTCCGGCGAGACGGTGACGGGCCCGGCGGGCGCACTCGTACAGGTGATCCCCGATACCTCGGCCGCCCGGGCGGGGATGCCGACCGGGACCCCGCTGGTCATCACCCGCATCGGCGGGCAGCGGGTCCCATCCCAGGAGGCGGTGACCACCGCTCTCGACCGGTATGGCCCCGGCGAGACGGTCTCCGTGACGGTCTATCGCGACGGGTCCCCCGAGACCTATCGGGTGGAACTGGGCGCTCGGGACGGCTCCAGCTACCTCGGCGTTCAGGTGTATCGAGGGGTAAGCGGGGTGGTCGTCTCCTCGTTCGGCACGCAACTCTATCCGGCCCGGACCTACCTCAATCTGGTCGGCGGGGACGCCGCCGGATCGGGGCTTGTCGGTTTCCTTCGGGGTATCGGGGTGAGCCTGCTGTTGCCATTGATGGGACACATCGGACTGGCCGGCCTGGAGTACAACTTCGCCGGCTTCGTCGGCTGGAAGCTGAACTTCTTCGTCGTCGAGGGGGCCCTGGAACCGCTCGGGAGCGCGGTCTTCGTGCTGGCGAACGTGCTTTTCTGGACCGGATGGATCAACCTCAACCTGGCCTTTTTCAACTGCATCCCGGCCTTCCCGCTCGACGGCGGGCACCTCCTGCGAATGGCGGCCGAGGCGGTCGTCTCCAGGCTGCCGATCCCGGAGCGACAGCTCGCCGTGCGGGCGATCACGACCTCGGTGGGCCTGACGATGCTCCTGGCGCTCGTGGTGATGGTCTTCGGTCCGCGGCTGCTGGCCGGGTAGTCAGACCGCGAACTGCACCCAGAAATCGTGGCCCGCGGGACAGCCGACCTGTCGACTCTTGCACTCGTCGGTCGTGTGATGCTGGCCGGTCTCGTCCACCGAGCGCACCTCACTCCCCCGGGGGACCCCGACTGTGACCTCGCGCCCGCAGACGGGGCAGTCCACGATCTCGATACCCATGTCAGTGGTCTTCCACGTCGGCCCGGAAAACGCTGATGGCTCCGGGAATTTATTTCGGTCCCGCTGTAACGCCCGGGCATGATCGTCACAGGGAGGGGTGACGGACGGCGTGCCAACCGCGTGGATCCTGCAATCGGCGGTGGGGGGTGACATGACGGAGACGCTCGCGGGGGAGCGTCTCGGGGAACTCTCCGTCGAGGCGGAACTCCACCTCAAGGAGGACGCGATGGACGGGGCGCCGGTCGGAATCACCGTCTCCGACCCGTCGCTTCCGGACAACCCCCTCATCTACGTCAACGATCAGTTCACCGAGATGACGGGATACGACCGCTCGGAGATCCTGGGGACCAACTGTCGGTTCCTCCAGGGCGAGGACACCGACATGGAGAAAGTCGCCGAGATGGCCGAGGCCGTGGCCGAGCAGCGGGAGGTCGCCGTCGAACTCAAGAACTACCGCAAGGACGGCGAACTGTTCTGGAACCGGGTCGAGATCGCGCCGATACACACCGAGGAGGGGGACCTGGAGTACTTCGTGGGCTACCAGGCCGACGTCACTGATCGCAAGGAGGCGGAACTCGCTCTTGCCGCCGAGCGACAGTCCCTCGATCGCGTCCTCTCGCGGGTCGCCTCCCTCGTCCCGGATATCGCCGAGACGATCGTCCAGTCCGATTCCCGTGAGTCACTCGAACAGTCCCTCGTCGAGCGGTTCGCCGCGGTCTCGGACCTCACGGCGGCCTGGCTCGGGCGATACAACCCGTCGACGAATCTGCTGTATCCCGTCGCGGGCGAGCATCGGCCCAGGGAGGCCATTGCCGTCGACGAGGCGGTCCCATCCGCGCTGTCGGCGGCCGTCGAATCGGGTTCGGTCGAGGTCGGGACCGACACGACGGCCCTCTTCCCTGAGGGGGATGCCCCGGCGGCTGCACTCGTTCCGCTTCGCTACCGGGACACCGTGTATGGACTCCTGGTGGTCGCCGCGGAGGAGCCCGACCTCTTCGACGAGCGGGAAACCGTCGTCATGGAGGCGGTCGGGCAGGCCGCCGGCGCGGCGATCAACGCGCTCGAGCGGGTCGGCCTCTCGGCGGCGGACTCGGTCATCGAGCTCCGCCTCGAGGTCGCGGACGAGCGGATGCCGCTGATCGAACTCGCCGATGCGCTCTCCGGTGAGATCACCGCCGACGGTCGGGTCACCGTCTCCGATGGCCAGCCAGCGCTCCTGGTGACGCTCTCTGACGTGCCCGGTGCTGCGGTCGCCGAGCAGGTCAAACGGACCGGCGACCTCTCGCTGATCGCCGGGAGCGATTCGGGCACCGTCCTCGAGTGGGCGGTCCCGTCCGGCCCCCTCTCGCGCTCGCTCCTCGAGGACGCGGTCCGCCTGAGCTCCCTCTCGGCCACGCCGAAAAGCGTCCGGCTCACGTTCGAGGCGGCCTCCGAACACATGGCCAACACCGTCGTCGGGCGCTTCCGGGACGGGTATGACGGCGTCGAACTGCTGGCGCTCCACGAGGTCTCACGACAGCCCCAATCGGGTGCGAGCTTCCGGGAATCGGTGACTGCCGATCTCACCGACCGTCAGCTCGAGGCCCTCCAGAAGGCCCACGTCAGTGGTTTCTTCGACTGGCCGCGGGGGGTCGAGGGCGAGGAACTCGCGACCGCGATGGACATCCACCCCTCGACGTTTCATCAACATCTCCGGGCGGCGGAGCGCAAACTCATCGGCGCGTACTTCGACAACTGATCCGGCGGGGTAACATTCACTATCGTGGCTCAGTAACGTGGAGGTGATGCCGGAGGTCTGCCCCACCTGCGGGCTCCCCGAGGAACTCTGTGTCTGTGAGGACGTGGCAAAGGAATCACAGGAGCTTTCGGTCCACATCGAGACCCGCCAGTACGGCAAGGAGATGACCGTCATCGAGGGCTTCGATTCGAGCGACGTCGACGTCAGCTCGCTGTCGAGCACGCTCAAGTCCCAGCTGGCCTGCGGGGGGACGGTGAAGAACGACGCCATCGAACTCCAGGGGAACCACCTCGGTCGCGTGGAATCGATTCTCGAGGAAGAGGGCTTCAGCGTCGGCGAGGTCTCCGAGTAGCGTTCGGTTTCTCTCCTCGATGGACTGCCCTGCGGGCCTCGACGGTGACGGGCCCCAATTTTCGGTCCGGGCCCCTCACAACCGGGAAGGAGTCTCCCGTGAGCGCGGCCGTGATCGCTCGGCGGACGACGTATGAGAAGTGCGCTGGCCGGGAATTGAACCCGGGCTATGAGCTTGGGAAGCTCATGTCCTACCACTAGACCACCAGCGCCCACCGGTTCTTCCCGAGCAGCGCACTAAAACGTAGCGCTTGCAATCGGGGAACCTCTTTAGTCCGGGCCGCCAAAGCGGGAATATGGACAGTCCGGACGCGGTCGACCCGCTCGATCTCCGGTTCGAGCCCGACGAACTCGATCGAGTCCTCGAGTCGATCACCGCATTCATCGAGCGAAAGATCGACGACGCAGGTGCCGAACGGGCGATCATCGGCCTCTCGGGTGGCATCGACAGCACGACGACCGCTCACCTGCTGGTCGAGGCCCTCGGCCCGGAAGCGGTCCACGGGCTGGTCATGCCCGGTCGAGTGAGCCAGTCGGAGAACATGAGCGACGCCGAGGGCGTGGCCCTGGATCTCGGCATCGAGTACGACGTCATCGAGATCGAACCCGTCGTCGACTCGCTGGTCGGGACGTTCCCCGAGACCGAAATCGATCAGTACGCGGTCGGCAACGCCCGGGCCCGGGTGCGGGCGATGGTCTCCTATCTCCTCGCCAACCACGAGGACGGGCTGGTCGTCGGGACCGGGAACCGCACCGAGTCCCTGGTGGGATACTTCACCAAGTACGGGGACGGGGCGGTGGACTGCCACCCGATCGGTCGCCTCTACAAACAGCAGGTCCGGCAGGTCGCCCGCCGGCTGGGCGTGTCCGAGGAAGTGGTCACCAAGACCCCCACGGCGGGGCTCTGGGCCGGTCAGACCGACGAGGCGGAGTTGGGCATCGGGTACGAGGTGCTCGATGGCATTCTCGCGATGCACGTCGACGGTCCGCTCTCCCCGGGGGCCACCGCTCGGCTCCTCGAGGTCGACCGGGAGCTCGTCGAACGGGTCGATCGGATGGTCGACCGGTCCGAGCACAAGCGCCACCCGCCCGCGGTCCCTGATCCCCCCCTCTGACTCGGCGGACTCCGCGATCCGGAATCGATCAGTTTGGCCCTTTCCAAAGGTCTTTGCCGCTCCCCGCCATAATTCGGGCACGATGGACGAGGCCGCGAAGGCGCGCACCGCGGTGACTGAGGCGATCGGGGAGATCACCCCCGATCGTCTCAGGCAAACGATGAGTGCCCACGTCCTGGGGGCGTCGATGATCCCCGGCGTACTCGCCCTCCTCAGCGCCTCGGTGGCCGACGGTGACGCGGAGGAGACGACCGTCTCGAACCGTGCGGCCGGCGTGCAACTCATCTACGACGGGCTCCGGCTGACACGGGCGCTGGTCCGGGAGGAGCCCTGGGCCGGATCCGACGCGGACGTCGAGGACGACCTCGACGTGCTGGCGGCCGACGTGCTGGTCGCCCGGGGGTTTCACCTCCTCTCGCACACCGAAGCCGCCGACAAGGCCGTCGAAACCGTTCGGGCGTTCGGCCGCGAGCAGACCGAACTCCGAACCGGGGGCACCACGGCCCGCTCGCTCGAGGCCAACGTCTTCGAACTTGCGGTCATCGCCGGTGCGACCGCCACCGGGAGTGAGACGCCCCTCTCGCTCCGGCAGTACGTGATCGGCCTGGCCCGGAACTTCGGCGAGCCCCCCTTGCCGCCAGCGCCGGAGGGCCTGCCCGAGGGCATCGAGGAGGCGATGGCCCGGGTCGGCGGCCACCCACCCAGCGAGGAACCAGTTCGGACGCCGTCGGCGACTGATACCTGATCGCGGATCGAAACCCCTAACAGGGAACGGGTCCCTCCCATCGACTGCCTGCCTGGGTAGCTTAGCGGTAAAGCGCGTCCTTGGTAAGGACGAGACCCCGGGTTCAAATCCCGGCCTAGGCTCTTTCCTCTGTACACTCCTTGAACGCACACTTTTCTGGCTACACTAGTCTGAACGAAACCCGTTCAAGATTCGCTTCTCTCACTAAACAGGGCATCTCCCGCCGTATTGCGATTCGGGGGAGTGTCAGGACACACAAACTAATTCACAGACTGCGGTGGGATAGATCCGAAATCGACCGTGGGCGCGTCCCCTCAGGGACACCACGGATTTCGCTAATCCACACTCACAGGACGGACGATGAACCCTAGTCAGGAATGTGATAGAAATGCTCCTCGATGCGGCTATCCACGACGAGTATGCGACGAATGAGGCTCCGCCGAAACGCCTATTGGTAAGACCAGCGTATTACGTCTATATGTC
>JBDGTI010000068.1:0-7239 GCA_042216995.1 Halodesulfurarchaeum sp. | reverse complement strand
GGAGAGGGCCGGCGAGAGCGGCGTCGATTCGGTTTCGGCGACGAACAGACCGTGGACCTCGCCCCCGTATTCGTCGGCGATGTACTGGGCCTGATCCGAAAACGTGGATCCGTGCCAGTATTCCTCCCCGGAGACGGTCGTCCCCACGTCGATGAAGGGCTCACGCTGGGCGGTTTCCTGCGGGTACAGCTGCCGGTACTCCTGGGCGCGTTTTGAGTCGGCCAGGTCGACGCCCTCGCTCAACGAGACGGCCTTCTCGACGAGGCTCGGGTTCAACTCGTACACGTAATCGAAGGGTCGCCCCGGATAGATCTGGAAGGCGAACGCCTGATCGGATCCCGATCCCCCCGACAGATCCCGGGGGTCGTCCTCTTGGGCCCATCGGTGACCGTAGTCCCAGTTGACGACGTAATCGCTGACGAACACGCTCCCGAGGGTACCGACGTCCGGCGGTGTTCCACTGATGCCGGCACTGAGGAGGTAGGAGTCTTCGAAATTGAGAGCGGGGGAGCCAAGAATCGCCGCCACGGATGGCCCGCAAAAACTGTGGCCCATGCCGGTCAACGTGGCGGCAACCCCGTCATCGTTGTAAAACACGGGGCCCAGGCGCCTGGCACCTCGACTTTGTTCGTGAGATCATATCCCGTGTACCATTTCTGGATCTCTCCCGGGGTATCTCCGGAGTTCTTTCCGACCTCGAAGTGCGTGAAGACCATCGCCTTCACGTCGATCGGTTGGTCCTTCGCCTCGGACGTCTGGTCCGTCGCTTCGGTTGTCCGGGCACCGAACTCTCCGGATGTACACCCTGCCAGAGCGCCCCCGACTGCAGTCGCACCCACTGCTTTGAGATACTGGCGCCGCCCGAGGCCACGTTTGTTATTTTCTCCCATTCCTCTGTGCGTACCGAGGGAGGTCGCTTAAGCCTTTCCTGTCTCCGTCTGCCGGTTCCGTTACGGCGGGGACGGAGGCCACGGCTTTCGCCGTGGGGGGATCACGATGGCTTTCGGAATCCGACCCAGAGTACGGCCAGCGACGGGGTGACGACGATCGACATCAGGTAGGCGATGCCGATCGAGATCGCTGTCAGTATCCCGAACGTCTGGAGGATGGGGGTGATCGCCAGTCCGAGGACGCCGACGCCCAGCGTGGTCGTGAGCATACTTCCGGTGAGTGCGCCGCCCGTTCCCCGCATCGTCGTCACGAGTGCGGGCTCACTCTCAGATTGGTCTCGGAACTCCTCGACGAACCGGTGGACGACGTGCACCGTGTAGTCGACGCCCATTCCGATCGTGACGGCAAGGAGGGTTCCCGTCAGGGCGTTGAGTTTCATCCCGAGCACCCGCATCGTCGCCAGCACGAACGCGACGGTCAGCAAAATCGGGACGAGGTTGACGATCCCGAGGGTCCAGTCATCGAACAACCACTGGTAGGCCAACGCGAGAATCGCGGCGGTCAGCGCGAGCGCCACGAGCAGGCTCTTGATCGCTGACCGGTAGATGCTCCGGGCGATGCCGTGGAAGATGACCGTACTTCCCGTCGCGTCCGCATCACCCCGCAGCCGACCGGCCAGCGTCTCGGCCGCCGCGGCGACCGCCGCCTGTGTCGCAGACGCCTCGACCGCATACGTGATCCGGGTGCTCCGGTACTCCGGCCCCAGGTAGCGACGGGCCCGCTCCTCGAGGGGCGATTCCAGGAGGGCCTCGTATATGCGTCCGAGGTTCTCCTCGGGGACGCCATCACCGTCACGATCGTTTCGGGCGACGAGTCGGGCGAAGGAGTCAGACCGTTTGGCGTACGCGTCGATGACGGTCAGGAGGCTGTTCGAACTCGCCCGCCGCCCGCTCGTGACGATCGGGTCGGGCGGGTCGGTTCCGATGCGCTGGATCTCTTCGAGAGTGCTCCCAGACCGGAGGGGCGTCTCCCAGTAGATCGTGATCGAATCCGACTTGGAGATCGAAAACGCCCGCTCGAGGACCCGTTTGGTGTCGGTGACCGTGTAGGTGTGTGGCGCGAGGGGGCCGGGCAATTTCTCCAGGTACTCCGGGACGTCCGCGGGCGGGAGGAAGTCCTCATCGGAGAAACTCGTATCGACCCCGGATCCGTACGCACCGGCGATTCCGGCGGTGAGAAGCATGACCGCGATGAACAGATGTGGCGCTCGCCGAGCGATACCTACCCCAACGGGGAGTAGCGATCCGAGCAGCGTCCCCTCCCTGCCGAGGGCCGTTTGGTCCCCGCTCGATACCGACCGGCCCCGAACGGTATCGGTGAGTACCTTCAGAGCGGGGAGGAAGACGCCGAAGACGAGAAACGTCACTCCGATCCCGATGGCGGCGACGAGCCCGAAGTTTCGGATGGGCTGGAGGGAACTCGAGAGGTTCGCTGCGAATCCGGCCACCGTCGTGACCGTCACGAGCCCAAACGCCACGACGAGGTGCCGAATCGTGGGTCCCATCGCCGCGGCGACTCCGTCGGTCGTCGTTCGGCGCTCGCGATACTGATTGATGACGTGGATTCCATAGTCGATGCCGACCCCGAGGAGTAACGGCGGGACCGCGATCAGGAGCTGGGAGAAGGCGATGCCCGCCCACCCCATGAGGCCGAACGTCCAGACGACAGTGATCAGGAGTGAGACGATCCCGGCCACGAAATCGCCCAGGTCCCGGAATGCCACAAACAGGAGTGCGAGAATGAGTACCAGGGACGCGGGGACGACGATCTGGAGGGAATCGACGATGACGAGTGAGAACTCGTGGGCGACGATCCCGCTGCCGTAGACGGTCATCGAATCCGTCATCGCGGTCACGATCTCCCGGGTCTGGAGCTGGATGTGCTTCACTGCCGCGTCGGCGGTGACGCCGACGGCGGTCGGATCCCTGCCGGGAACCGCGTGGGTCACGACCGCGACCGTGGTACTGGCCGCCGCCTCGACGGCGGAGAAGTCCTCGCTCACGAGCGAACGGAAATTCGACCGGTCGGCGACCGCCCGAATGGCGGCGTCGATCTCCGAGGGCGTCGCCGCCGCGATGGCCCGTCGCTGGGCATCGACGGTGTTCGCGTTCGGATCGAGTTGCCGGGCCACGATGGCGGCCACGCTTCGGGTCGTCCGGACGCGGAGTTCGGGTCGGCCCTTTAGCTCCTCCAGCACCGCGAGCGTCTCGAGCAACGCCGATTTCGAGAGGGCATTCCCCTGGTGATGAACGAGCAGGGTCGATCCCGTCGGCACGTCGAAGGTCCCCGTGAACGTCTGCTGGACGGTCTCGTAGGCGTCCTGTGAGGGCGAACCCACCGTGAACTGTCCGGTGCCGCCCGCCATCGAGACCTGTCCCAGCCCGGCACCGATCCCGGCAGTCAGCAGGAGGAATGCGAGAACGACCGCCTCCGGTCGATCGACGATGAGGTGGGCCAGCCGTCCCGGGGCCCCTTCGGCCCCCGACGTGGGTGATTCCTCAGTCACGGATATACCAGTACCCGGCGGCGAGGGCGATCACGAGGGCGATTCCAGCCGCCAGGGCGATGGCAGCGGCGGCGGGGCCCGACGGCCGGGTCACCGCGATTGGGACGTCGTACTGGTCCGAGAGGACGGTGTCCCCGTCGGGTTGCTCGTACTGGAAGTCGACGGTGAGCGGGTACTGCTTGCCGGCCGTGTCGGCCGGGACGGCGACCTCGAACCTGACCGTGGCCGACTCGTTCGGAGCGAGGTGGCCCACGAAGGACGTATCGTCGGTAACGCTGTACGGGGCGTCGGTGTACGCCTTGGCACTGACGTCGGTGATCGGTCCGTCGTCGAGGTTGGTGATCGAAAGCGTCACCGTCGCCGATCCGCCGGCCGGGACGGATCCGTTCCGGACGCGAACGCTGAACCGGCTTTCATCCGGGGCGACTCGAACCTGTGTCCCGTAGACGATACTGGTGGCGCGATCACCGGAGGGGGTATCGTACCCGATCACGTACTCGAATCGATGTGACACTGTGGCCGCGTCTTCGGTCACGTCGATCGGAACGGTCGCGGTCTTGGTCTCCCCGACCGAAAGGGCGCCAATCGCCACGTGCCGTGTTTCGGGGTGCAGTCCGGGGCCCAGGCCGCGTATCTTCATTACCGCCTGTTCGACGGCGGTCAGGCCGTGATTGGTCACCGCGACGGAAACGGCCCCCTCCGACCCGGCGGCAAGCGAGACGCTCGTGGCCCGGACCGAAAACCGTCCCGCCGGGAGCGGGGTCACGGAGGCCGAGAGGGGCGTCGAGTGGCGTCGATCGCCGTCGGCGTTGTCGTAGACGACCGTCGCGGTGAGGGCGTAGGGACGGGACTCTGCCGATCGCCGAGCGTGTACCTCATACACCAGTTCCGTGGTCTCTCCCGGGTGCAATCGCCCGGCGTGCCGCGACGTCGGTCCCGAGGTTCCGATCACGATCGCCGGGCTCTTCGAGGCGAGGGAGACGACCGCGTCGGTCGCCGTCTCGCTCCCGACGTTCGTGACCGAGAGGGTGACCGTGCCGCGTGTCCCGACCCGGGTGTGTGCAGTCACGTTGGTCACCGCGAAGGCGGGACGGTCGGCGACCTCGATTGTCGCGTAGACCGTCGTCGACTCGCGCTCGCCGTCGACCGCGTACGTGAGATCGATGGGGATCCGATACCGCCCGCTTTCGACGTCCTGTGGAACGTCGACCGTGACGGTCATCCGGAGGGGCGTCCCATCGGGTGCGCGTCCGAGGACCCGGGTCCCGGAGAGAATCGAGAGGGGGGTCGATCCGGAATGCATCTCCGCGGTGAGATCGTGTGCCGTTTCGACCCGCTCGTCGGGATCGGGGAGGTCGTTTACGAGGATCACCGTGATCCGACTCGGCTGCCCGGGCGGGAGGACGTCGTCCCGAACGTGGGTCTCGAAGTGCGGGTCCTCCGTGGCAGCGACAGTCCCCGGACCGAACAGGAGACTCGCCACCACCAGCGCGCCGAAGATGAAAGCTCGTCTGGTCACGACTGGTCGGAGGGATGTCGGCGGGTTGGGCGTTCCCGCGAACTGCTCACCCTATGCGAACATGTGCGCATTACTTTTCTTTGAGCATGACTGTCTGGTAGCACCTATGCCGGCTGCTCGACTCTCCGTGCAGATTCCCGAGGACATCTGGATTCACGACGTCTCACGACGTCGACCGGACGCCACGTTCCGGGTGCTCACCACGCATCACGATACCGCTGCCATCGCCATTCTTGCGGTGATCGCGGACGATCCGTTGGGGATTCTCACGACGGTTCGCACGCAGGAGGACGTCCCGACGCTCGATCTCGTCTCGGCCGACGATCGGCAGGCCATCGTCCACTTGGAGACCGCGGAGACGGGGCTGCTCGATCTGGTCGCCAGCGTCGGCGTTCCCCTCTCGACCCCGTTCGTCGTCGAGGACGGGGTCGTGAACTGGGACCTCACGACGACGGACGAGCGGCTCTCGAAACTGGCCGAGACCCTCGATGCCGCAGACCTCGAGTATCGGGTGCAACACGTCGGCGAAGCCGGGACGGATCCCCATGCGGAGGTCCTCACGGATCGCCAGCGTGAACTCCTCTCGATCGCTCGGGACCGCGGGTTCTTTTCGATTCCCCGCGACAGCACGGTCAGCGAGATAGCCGACGAGATGGGGATCACGAAATCGACCGCGAGCGATCTCCTCCGGCGGGCACAGCGCAACGTCGTCGAGTGGTACTTCGAGCGGCCGGACACACACGAGCCCTAGCGATTGCTGGGTCGCTTGGCGAGCGGGACTTCCCTCGGTGGGCCCTCCGAGATGGACGGGGGAATCCGTGACGAACGTGTCGAACAGGTGAACTGAATCCCCCACATGTTCGGGTTACCGTTTTTGCGTATCCGGACACATCCAATACGCGTGAGAGAGAAACGATCACCGCCCGGGGTTCCCTCGCCTCGCTGTCGGTCTCCGTGGGTGAACTCCGGTGCACTGGTCTCGGGTGATACTGCTGCTGGGGGACAGCCATGCGGACACGCACGCTAGCCATCCTCCTCGTCGTGGTCGCGGCCCTGCTCCCGACCTGGTTCGCGGCGACCCAGGCGGGCCACCACGTCGAGGAGGCCGGGATCGACACCGACGAGACGGCCATCCGACCGCTCCAGGAGATCATCGACACGCCGAACGCGCTCACGCCCGCGGAAGTCGGGGTCGTCATCTGGGTCGCACTGGGAGCCCTGCTCGCCCTGCTCGCCGGCGCCCACCGGTTCATGGCCCACGGCGTCAGGCCGTCCACCGACGCCCCGGGCGAGCATCCGGCCTGGATGGACACCGAGGACCGCCGGGTCGCGACCGCCGTCGGGGCGGTGGCGGACAACCGCGGCCTCCTCGCGATCGTCGCGCTCGGACTGGTGGTCGTGGCCTTCTCCGCGCTGACCGTCACCGAGTTCCTCACGCTCGCACGCACCCAGTACGCCGGCGTCTACGTCGGGGGCACGTTTTTCGGACTGGCCGGACTCGTCATCGCCTACTACGGCTGGTTCATGCCACACGTCACCGTCGCGGAGGAGCGATACCATGACTGACGGAGACGGATCCAAGTCGGATTCCGAACTCGGCCAGTTCTCCCGCCGGGGGCTCGCCAAGTCGGCCATCGGCGTCGCCGGCGTCTCCGCTGCGGCCTCCCTCGCCGTTCCCCTGACGGGGATAACGGCGACCGCGAGCCGGTCGTACACGGGGCCGCTCTACACCGAGGGAACCTATCTCGTGGACGCCGAGGGCAACCGGATCACGGCCGACGCCCTCGAGAACGGCGAGCGGACCACGGTCTTCCCGGAGAGCCACCCCGGCGCGTCGGAGGCCCCGACGCTGCTGGTCCGGTTCCCCGAGAGCGAGTACGAGAAACCGACGAAGCTCGCCTACACGATCAAGGGCTATGCGGCCTACTCCAAGATCTGCACCCACGCGGGGTGTATGGTCTCCGGCGAACAGGAAGACGACGACCTCGTCTGCCCGTGTCACATCTCCGTGTTCGACCCCCGGAAGGGCGCCGTCGTGGAGACTGGACCGGCGCCGCGGCCGCTTCCGCAGTTGCCGATCACCCTCTCCAGTGACGGCTATCTCATGGCGACGGGGGGGTTCGAGGGGCCGATCGGCCCCGGAGGTGGGTAACGATGGGCGCCATCGACTGGTTCGCCGACCGACTTCGCCTCGACGAGAACGAGGGGGTCCTCGGGAAGGCCTTCCCCGCCGAGGACTCCTTCCTCCTCGGGGAGGTCGCCC
>JBDGTI010000088.1:1497-7954 GCA_042216995.1 Halodesulfurarchaeum sp. | reverse complement strand
GGAGGCCGACGATCTCATCGGCTTCGAACGCGCCCTCGACGCGGCGTTGCTCGACTACGGTGACACGCTGTCGAGTCGCTACCCGCTGTCGGTCTGTCCGGTCGTCTCGTACGTCCTCGCCAAGGAGCGCGAGGTGGACAACATCCGCGCGATCGCCCGCGGTCGCGAGGCGGACGTATCGCCCGATGAGATCGAGACGGAACTGGTGATGTTATGAGCAAGGAGATCGCCGTGGTCGGTTCCCCCGACTTCACGACCGGCTTTCGGCTGGCTGGCGTCCGGAAAGCCGTCGACATCCCCGAGGACGAAATGGACGAGGAACTCGACGACGCGGTCGAAGAGATACTCCAGGACGACGACATCGGAATCATCGTGATGCACGACGACGACCTGGACGCGCTCTCACAGGACATCCGCCAGACGGTCAAGGGGAGTGTCGATCCCGTCCTCGTGTCCCTCGGTGGGACCGGCAGCAGTGACTTGCGCCAGCAAATCAAACGCGCCATCGGCATCGATCTGATGGAAGAAGAGAACCTATGAGTCAAGCAACGACAACAGACGTTCGTGAAGACGGCGTCATCGAGAGCGTAAGCGGCCCCGTCGTGACGGCGACCGGAATGGACGCCCAGATGAACGACATGGTCCGCGTCGGCAACGAGGGGCTGATGGGCGAAGTAATCGAGATGGAGGGCGATGAGACGACGATCCAGGTCTACGAGGAGACGTCGGGCGTCTCGCCCGGTGAACCGGTCGAGAGTACCGGTAAACCCCTCTCCGTGGATCTCGGTCCGGGCCTGCTGGACTCGATCTTCGATGGGGTCCAGCGCCCGCTGCCCGTCCTCGAAGACGAGATGGGATCGTTCCTCGATCGGGGCGTGGACGCCCCGGGAATCGATCTCGAGAAAACCTGGGAGTTCACGCCGACCGTCGAGGAAGGCGATGCCGTCTCGGCCGGCGACGTCGTCGGAACGGTTCCCGAGACCGAGAGTATCGATCACAAAGTAATGGTCCCGCCGGATTCCGACGGCGGCGAGGTGGTCGAGGCCAAGAGTGGCAACTTCACCGTCGAGGAGCCCATCGTCGAACTCGATACTGGCGAGGAGATCACGATGCACCAGGAGTGGCCGGTCCGGGAGGCCCGGCCCACCGACGAGAAGGAGACGCCGACCGATCCGCTGATCTCCGGCCAGCGCGTGCTCGACGGGCTGTTCCCGATCGCGAAAGGCGGCACGGCCGCGATCCCCGGCCCGTTCGGTTCCGGGAAGTGCGTGACCCCCGACACGCCGGTCACGCTCGCCGACGGCGAGACGCTTCCGATCGCGGAGCTGTTCGATCGGCTGACGGAGGACGTCCCCGAGTCGGGCGAAGTGCTTCGAGAGGGCGAGGCCGAAATCCTCACCTTCGACGAGAGGGCGGGTGAGATCCGACCGGCGACCACGTCTCACGTGTACCGCGGATCGACCGAGGCGATCGTTCGGATCGAGACGGCCAGCGGCCGAGAACTGGAGGTCACGCCGGCGCACAAGCTGTTCCGGATGCGCGGCGATCTCCAGGTCGATCCGACGCCGGCCGGCGACCTCTCGACCGGCGACTCGCTGGTCATGCCCCGGTCGCTTCCGATCGAGGGCCACGAGGTGACGATCGATCCCTACGAGCTAGTGCCCGAAACGCGGGCTGTATCGGACTCGACCGTCGAACGGTTCCGTGAGGTCGTGGATTCGACCGACGTCTCCAAGAAATCGCTCGCAGCGGCGGCCGACGTATCCTGCGACGTGTTCATGAACTACGCGCTGGGACGGACGCGACCGACCCTGTCGGCGATCGCCGGGGTGTTCGATCACCTCGACGCGGAGCGGCCGCCAGTCGAGCGGGTGAAACCCGGGAGTAACGGAAAACCGGTTCGGGTTCCGTCGTCCGTCGAGGAGTCGTTCGCCGAATTCCTTGGCCTCCTCCTGAGCGACGGGACGATCACCGAGCGGACGGTCCGGTTCCACAACGGCGACGACCGGCTCCGCGAGCGCTTCGCCACGCTCGCACAACGTCTCTTCGACGTCGAGACCGCTGAGACGGTTCACAACACGGTCGAAACCGGTGAGATTCGGAGCACCGCGATCGCGTCGCTGGTGTCGGCGATGGGCGTTCCCGAAACGGACAAGTCCGTCACGGCGACGGTTCCCGACAGCATCAAGCAGTCTCCCGACGACGTCGTGGCAGGGTTCCTCCGGGGATACTACCTCGGGGACGGTTCCCTCAGCGGTGGCACCGCCGAGATCGCCACTTCGAGCGACGCAATGGCGAGTGACCTGACGTATCTGCTCGCCCGTCTCGGCGTCCTCGTTCGAGTTTCCGAACGAGAGAACGGTGCGAATCGGGTCGTCGTGACTGGAGCCGACGAACTCGAGACCCTCCACCGGGCGATCACCGACGACGCTTTCACGCACCAGAAACTCGATGCGATGGGCGACCACGCCCGGACCACGACGCCCAACACCAACGTCGACACGGTGCCGGTCGATCCGGAGACGATGGCCGACATCGCGGACGGCGCCCGGTACAGCGACTTCGCCGACGCCGGCGTCGAAACGTCGAATTACACCGGTCTGGGCGAGAACCCGAGTCGAAGCGCGTTCGATTCAATCCGGGACGTCGTCGCCGATGGCGGCGGCACACTCGCCGACCGCGCGGCGACCGTCTCGGAGTTCCTCGAGGACGTCTTCTTCGACCCGATCGTGGACATCGAGATCGTCGAGGAGGAACGGACCGTCTACGACGTGACGGTTCCCGACACGCACAACTTCGTCGGCGGCGATGTGCCGGCCGTCCTCCACAACACGGTCATGCAGCACCAGCTCGCGAAGTGGTCGGACGCCGACATCGTTGTCTACGTCGGGTGTGGTGAGCGGGGCAACGAGATGACCGAGGTCATCGACGACTTCCCGGACCTCGAGGACCCGGTGACCGGCAAGCCGCTCATGGCCCGAACGTCGCTCATCGCGAACACGTCGAACATGCCGGTTGCAGCGCGTGAATCCGGCGTCTACACCGGTATCACGATCGCGGAGTACTACCGCGACATGGGATATGACGTCGCGCTGATGGCCGACTCGACCTCCCGATGGGCCGAGGCGATGCGCGAGATTTCCTCGCGACTCGAAGAGATGCCCGGGGAGGAAGGGTACCCCGCCGACCTGGCCGCCCGTCTGAGCGAATTTTACGAACGCGCCGGCTACTACCAGAACATCAACGGCTCGGAGGGGTCTATCTCGGTCATCGGTGCGGTCTCCCCGCCGGGGGGAGACTTCTCCGAACCGGTCACCCAGAACACGCTCCGCATCGTCAAGGTGTTCTGGGCGCTTGACAACGACCTCGCCGAGCGCCGGCACTTCCCGGCGATCAACTGGGACGAATCGTACTCGCTATATCGAGACCAGCTCGATCCCTGGTTCGAGGAGGCGGTCGCCGACGACTGGGCCGAGTTGCGCCAGTGGGTCATCGACACGCTCGATGAGGAGTCCGAACTCCAGGAGATCGTCGACCTGGTCGGGAAGGACGCCCTCCCCGAAGACCAGCAGCTCACCCTCGAAGTCGCGCGGTACATCCGCGAGGCGTTCCTCCAGCAGAACGCGATGCACGACGTCGACACCTACTGTGAACCCGCGAAGACCTACCGGATGATGGGCGCGATCAAGACGTTCGACGAGGAGGCCTTCGACGCGCTCGATGCGGGAGTCGCGGTCGATGAGATAACGGACATCGATGCTGCTCCACGGCTGAACCGGATGGGGACGACCGAGGACTACGAGGACTTCATCGAGGAACTCGAAGCCGACATCACCGAGCAACTGCGAGGGCTCTACCAATGAAGGAGTACCAGACGATCACCGAGATCAGCGATCCGCTGGTCTACGTCGAAGTCGACGAACCGATCGGATACGACGAGATCGTCGAAATCGAGACGCCGGAGGGCGACGTCATCCGCGGCCAAGTGCTGGAAGCCACCGAGGGGATCGCCGCCATCCAGGCGTTCGAAGGCACGCAAGGGATCGGTCGAGACGCGTCCGTCCGGTTCCTCGGCGAGACGATGAAGATGCCCGTCACCGAGGATCTCCTCGG
Source organism: Halodesulfurarchaeum sp. (assembly GCA_042216995.1). Taxonomy (GTDB): domain Archaea; phylum Halobacteriota; class Halobacteria; order Halobacteriales; family Halobacteriaceae; genus Halodesulfurarchaeum. The sequence goes on along the minus strand of JBDGTI010000088.1, from coordinate 3,841 downwards.
TCGCGTGCTCGACGGGGCCGGGAACCCGATCGACGGCGGGCCGGACATCGTTCCCGAAGACCGGCGTGACATCGTGGGCGAGGCGATCAACCCCTACGCGCGGGAGTATCCCCGGGAATTCATCCAGACGGGGATCAGCGCCATCGACGGCATGAATACCCTCATCCGCGGACAGAAGCTTCCGCTGTTCTCGGGATCCGGACTACCACACAACGAACTCGCCCTCCAGATCGCACGACAGGCCTCGGTCCCCGAGGCCGAAGAGGAGGGTGAGGAAACCGAGTTCGCCGTCGTCTTCGGCGCGATGGGGATCACCCAGGAGGAGGCGAACGAGTTCATGCGCGACTTCGAGCAGACCGGCGCGCTCGAGCGCTCGGTCGTATTCATGAACCTCGCCGACGACCCGGCGGTCGAACGGACTGTCACCCCACGGCTCGCGCTGACGACCGCCGAGTACCTCGCCTTCGACCGCAACTATCACGTGCTGGTCATCCTGACGGACATGACCAACTACTGTGAGGCGCTCCGGCAGATCAGTGCGGCCCGCGAGGAGGTTCCCGGCCGCCGGGGCTATCCGGGGTACATGTACACCGACCTCGCGACACTCTATGAGCGCGCCGGCCGGATCAGGGGCGTCGAGGGGTCGATCACCCAGATCCCGATCCTGACGATGCCAAGCGACGACGACACCCACCCCATCCCGGACCTCACCGGGTACATCACCGAGGGGCAGATCTACGTCGACCGGAGCCTCAACTCCCAGGGCGTCGAACCGCCCATCGACGTGCTGCCCAGCCTCTCCCGGCTGATGGACGAGGGGATCGGCGAGGGCCTGACCCGCGAGGATCACGGTGACCTCTCCGATCAGCTGTATGCCGCCTACGCGGAGGGCGAGGACCTCCGTGACCTGGTGAACATCGTCGGCCGCGAGGCCCTCTCCGATCGGGACAACACCTACCTCGACTTCGCAGATCGCTTCGAGGAGGAGTTCGTCGACCAGGGCTTCGAGACCGACCGCGACATCGAGGAAACGCTGGATCTCGGCTGGGATCTGATCTCGATGCTGCCCAAGTCCGAACTCAACCGCATCGACGAGGGGTACATCGAGGAGTACTACCGGGAAGAGGCGGCCGCGGTCGAGAGCTGACCCTAGGAAGTTTTTTGTGGCGATCCTCGCGTAGGCACTGCCGATGACACGCGAGCAGTTCCGACCCCCCCATCACGATCACGAGCACTTTCTCCCGACGACGGTCGTCGGGAGCTACCCCCAGCCCGACTGGCTCGACTACGTCCGCGAGGGCGTCGCCGCGGGAGACCTCGAGCCGGCCGACCGGATGGAGGCCGAGAACGACGCCACCCGGACGGCGATCCTCGACCAGCAGGTCGCGGGCCTGGACGTGATCTCGGACGGCGAGATGCGTCGCGAGGGGATGGTCGAGTACTTCACGAACGTCGTCGCCGGCTACGACGCGCCCGGCGGCGGGGACGGGGACAACTGGAACGCGAGCATGCCCCGGGTCACCGAGGCGGTGTCGACGGCCGAACCCTGGCTACTCGAGGATTTCGAGTTCGCCGATCGGGTCGCCTCCCGCCCGGTGAAGGTCACGATAACCGGCCCGTTCACCCTGGCGTCCTTCGCGAGAGCCGACGCCTATGACTCGATCGAGGAGTTGGCCCGTGACTTTGCGGACCTCATCGCGGAGGAGGTCGGGCGGCTGGCCGACGCCGGGGCCGAGTGGATCCAGCTCGACGAGCCGGGGCTTGGCATGTCCCCGCATGGCGAACTGGCACAGGAGTGTCTCTCGCGGGTGGCCCCGGCGGTGCCCGAGGACGTGCGCTTTGGCGTCCACGTCTGCTCGGGCAACTACGCGAACCTGGCCGAGGAGATGGCCGAGTTCCCGGTCGACGAACTCGACCTGGAGTTCGCCAGTTCGGACGCCGACGATCCCGCCGACGTCTTCGAGGGGCGGGAGTTCGAGATGGACATCGGCTTCGGCGTGGTCGACACCCAGAACCGCGAGGCCGAGACCGTCGAGGAGATCGAGGCCCGGATCGAGACGGGGCTGAGACACATCCCGCCCGAGCGGTTGACGGTCTCCCCGGACTGCGGTCTGAAGCCGCTCGAACGCGAGCCGGCAAACCGGAAGCTCCGGAACATGGTGACCGCCGCCGAGAACGTGGAGGCCACACTCGACGCCGGCGACCTCGAGACGGCCGGCACGGACGGGTCCGAAAACGGTTAACCCCTCGCGAAAGGAGATCCTGTATGGCCAGAGACGTCACCCCCACTCGGAAGAACTTGATGCAGATCGAGGATCGCATCGAGCTCTCCGAGCGGGGCCAC
>JBDGTI010000088.1:0-1487 GCA_042216995.1 Halodesulfurarchaeum sp. | reverse complement strand
TGGAGTTCATGGACATCCTGGACCAGGCCCAGGACGTGCGCTCGGACCTGGAGGCCCAGTACCAGCAGGCCCAGCGAAAAATCGACATGGCCCGGGCGATGGAAGGGGACGTCGCGGTCAGGGGGGCCGCGGCGGCGATCAAGGAGCAGCCGGAGATCTCCGTGGAGTCGAAGAACATCATGGGCGTGGTCGTCCCGCAGATCGAGTCCACGAAGGTCCGGAAGGACCTCGAGGATCGGGGCTACGGGCTGTTGGGCACCAGCGGACGGATCGACGAGACCGCCGAGGCCTTCGAGGAACTCCTGGAGCAGATCGTGCTCGCCGCGGAGGTCGAGACCGCGATGAAGAAGATGCTCTCGGAGATCGAGACCACCAAACGCCGGGTCAACGCCCTGGAGTTCACCCTCCTGCCGGACCTCTATGAGTCAAAGGACTACATCGAGTCGAAACTGGAAGAACAGGAGCGGGAGGAGATCTTCCGGATGAAGAAGATCAAGGAGATGAACCAGGAGGAGTGATTCGATTCCGCTGTGGAAGGGACCGGGTGGCACCTTCTCGAGGACCCGAGCCGATGGCGTTTTCCCGACCGGCCGTATTCGCCCGGTATGCCCTGTCCGAACTGCGGTGGCAAGACGGTGGCCTTTCCCCTCCCCGACCGGACCCGCCAGGTGCTCCCCGAGGGCCGGGCCGGGGCCGAGATCTGTCGTGACTGTCTGTGGACCGCACCGATCGAGAACCCGCCAGCCGAGTATCCCGACTTCGACGCGGTCCTCGAGGATTTCCCGACCGGCGAGGGCGGTGCCGTCGCCGCCTCGCTGCTCGGGTTGCTCGACTCGCTTGCGGTGTATCGCGGCGAGATCGAGACCCTGGCCGATCAGGCCGAACGCGAGGGGGTCGACGTGTTGCTTCTGCTGGATCGGCTGGCCGCGAGCGGGCGGATCCAGACCCACTTCGACATGGGTCGGCGACGCCACCAGCTCGAACAACTCCTGGGGTAACGTCGAAGCGGGTGACTGTCCACAGGGGATCTAGATGCCGGTCTGATAGCGGAGTATGCCGGCGATCCCGCCGAATGCCGTGAGCAACTGTTCGCCCTTCTCGAAGTCAGTGGAGATGAAGTGTGTCTCGGTGCCCCGCTGGTCGGCGATGTCCATGAGGTGCTCGATGACGTCCTCTCGCTCCGTGGTCTCGGGTTCCGCGCCACACTCCTCGCAGGTGTGTTCTGGGGTGTCAGGACGCGGGTCCACCAGCTCGCGGTCGGTGTGGCCCTCCGGGCACTCGTAGATCGCGACGTCCTTCCGGAGGTCCTCGGAGAGCAGCAGGGTCTCGACCGAGCCCATCATGAGGTTCTTCCGGGTCGGTCCGAACCCGTAAGTCGCCAGCTCCCCGCCGTGGAGTTCCTTGAAGAAGGACTCCATGTCCTCCTTGTCCTCGATGAGTTCGGCGTCCGCGAGTGCCTCCTGGCCCTCGTCGACCAGGTCATAGAG
>JBDGTI010000087.1:0-8136 GCA_042216995.1 Halodesulfurarchaeum sp. | reverse complement strand
GAGGCGAACCGGATCGTCGAGGACATCCTCGCCGACGAAGAGGCCGAGACGGTCGTCAAATCGAAGTCGATGACCACCGAGGAGATCGACCTCAACGACGCGATCGGCCAGGACTACGAAGTCGTCGAGACCGACCTCGGCGAGTTCGTCATTCAGGTGGCCGACGAGTCGCCCTCGCACATGATCGGTCCGGCGATGCACAAGTCCTCGGCGGAGATCGCGACCCTCTTCAACGACGTCTTCGACCCCGCGGAGCCCCTGGACGCCGATCCGACGGAACTGACCGAGTTCGCGAAAGAGCGCGTCGGCGAGCACATCCGCGAGGCGGACGTCGGCGTCACGGGGGCAAACTTCGTCGTGGCCGAATCGGGATCGATCATGCTCGTGACGAACGAGGGGAACGCCCGGAAGACGGCGGTGACGCCCGAGACGCACGTGGCGGTCACCGGGGTTGAGAAGATCGTCCCGAGCGTCACGGACCTGCAGCCGTTCACGGAGCTCATCGCCAAGTCCGGGACCGGGCAGTCCATCACCTCCTACGTCTCCCACCTCACGCCGCCGGTCGACACCCCGATTCCCGACTTCGAGGCCGACGAGTTCCGCCCCGCCACGGACCGCTCGTTCCACCTGGTGTTGCTCGACAACGGCCGCATGGAGATGCGCGAGGACGAACACCTCCGGGAGACCCTGTACTGCATCCGCTGTGGGGCGTGCAGTAACGCCTGCGCCAACTTCCAGACCGTCGGCGGGCACGCCTTCGGGGGCGATACGTATTCGGGAGGAATCGGCACGGGGTGGGAAGCTGGCGTCGCCGATCTCGACGTCGCGGGCGACATGAGCGACCTCTGTACCGGCTGCACGCGGTGCGAGCCGAAGTGCCCGGTGAAGATCGACATCCCGTGGATCAATACGGTGGTCCGGGACCGGCGAAACCGGTCCGAGGCGAGCGGGAATCTCGACCTCCTCGTCGAGGGGCTGACGCCGGACGATGAGCCCTCGGGCCTTGATCTCCAGCAGCGGTTCTTCGGCAACCTGGACACTGTCGCCACAATCGGCTCGATCGCGCCTGGCGTCGCGAACGCGCTGGCGAACACATCGGTGGTGGAGAGCGCCCTCGAACGGTTCCTGGGCATCGACGACCGTCGCGACCTCCCCTCCTTCGCTCCAGAGACATTCCGGTCGTGGTACGACGAGCGAGGCAGCCAGGTTCCCGACGCCGACGAGACGGTGGTGGTCTATCCGGACCTCTACACGAACTATTTCGATCCGGAGCGGGGAAAGGCGGCCGTCCGGACCCTCGAAGCGCTCGACGTGGCCGTCCGGGTGCCCGACGTCCCCGAGAGCGGGCGCGCTCCCCTCTCCCAGGGGATGATTTCGACGGCGACGACGCGTGCGAAGGTGGTGCACGAGCGCCTCGTCTCGCACATCGACGCGGGAGAGGACGTGGTCGTCATCGAACCGAGCGACCTGGCGATGTTTCGGTCGGAGTACGACCACCTGCTTCCCGAGGCCTCCTTCGACCGCCTCGCGGCGCACAGCCACGACGTCATGGAATACGTCGCTCGACGGCTGGACGCCCTCGAGGACGAGGCGATCGACACGCTCTCCGGACCGAAAGAGACCTCGGCTGTCTCCCTCCACACGCACTGTCAGCAGCGCACCCTCGAATTCGACGGCCCGACGGAAGACGTACTCGAACGGCTCGGCTACGACCTCGACGTCTCGGACACGGAGTGCTGTGGCATGGCCGGGAGTTTCGGGTACAAGCGCGAGTACTTCGAAGTGAGCGAGTCGATCGGGGCGGACCTCAAAGAAGACATGGGCGACGTCGCGGACGATCACCTGGCCGCGAACGGTACCTCCTGTCAGACGCAACTGGAGGACCTCTACGACCATCAGACGGACCACCCGGTCGAACTCATCGCTCCGCCACCGGACCAATACCGGTGACGCCCACGTTCGCCCCCGGCCGATGAGGCCAGTCTAGGAGGGGTACCTCGAGCGGCGTGGTCTTCTTCGGCGTTCGCTGAGCTACCTTCCGTCTCAGGACAGAATGCGGGGCCAGGGAGTCAAGACAGAAAGCGGCCCTCCCGAATCAGGACGGAAAGCGGCCCCCGTTTCACGACAGGAGGTCACGCGAGGCCGCGAGCAGGATGTCCAGCCCGGTCCCAGCCTCGGTCAGGTCCACGTGCTCGTCGTAGGTGTGTGCCTGATCGATGTCGCCAGGCCCCCACGTGATCGCGGGGATGTCGGCGTCGTTGATGAAGTTCCGGACGTCCGTCGACGCCGGGATCCCCCACGGGTCGGCCGGCACGTCCGCGATGTCGGCGCTGTGGGTTCGGAAGGTCTCGGCGATGGGGGTATCGACTGGAATCTCGGCGGATTCGAAGGTCCGAGGTCGCCGGAGCTCGACGTCGATACCGTCGTCCCGGAGATCCGCGAGGACGTCCTCGAGTTCCCGATCGATCTCCTCGACGCCGCGCTCCGGGAGAAACCGACGATCGATGGTGATGGTGGCGTCCTCCGGAACGACGTTCTCCTTCGTGCCGCCCTCGATCTTGGTGATAGTCGAGAGTTCCCGTCCGAGGAGCTCGTGGCGCCGTTCCCGAACCCTCGCGTCGTACTCCTCGAGCGCCTCCAGGACGCGTCTGGCGTCCAGGATAGCGTTTTTCCCCTGATCAGGACTGCTCGCGTGCGACGGCGTCCCGTCGACCTCGAACTCGTAGAACGCCAGCCCCTTCTCGCTCGTGGCGGTCCTGAGGCCGGTCGGCTCGAGGACGACACCGTAATCGCCGTCGTAGCCCTCCTCGAGGAGCGTCTTCGTCCCGGGTTCCGCCGTCTCCTCGCCCATGGCGGCGTGGACGACGAGCGAGCCCGACAGTTCGCCCGAGTCGATTTCGGGTCGTAACTCCGCGGCCGTCACCATGGCGAGGGCGAGGCCCGTCTTCATGTCTACGCTGCCCCGACCGTAAAGCGATCCGCCCTCGACGTCCCCACCGAATGGGTCGTGGGACCACTCCGCACGGTCTCCCGCGGGAACCACGTCCATGTGCCCGTTGAGCACCAGCGTCGGGCTCCCTTCACCGATGGTCGCGCCGACCTGCGGGCGCTCCGCGTCCGGCTTCTCGAGAAGGTCGGCGTCGATGCCGTGCTCGTCGAACCAGTCCACGACGAACTCGGCGCAGGGCCGCTCGTTTCCGGGTGGGTTCTCCGTCTCGAACCCGACCAGGTCCGCGATGAGCGTCTCGAGGTCTTCGCTGCGAGGTGCGTCGGACATCGGGTGTAGGTCGGTACCGCATACCAAAAGTGTTTGGCCCGGTGGGACGCCGACCGGTCAGTGGGCGACCCCACACCTTCCGAGGGCGTCAGGGGCGTTCGAAGGAGATAGCGCCACCCTGTCCGAATCCGACGCACATCGTCGCGAGTCCCTTCTCGGCGCCGCGCTTTTCCATCTCGTGGACGAGCGTCACGGGGAGGCGGGCACCGCTCGCGCCGAGGGGATGGCCGATGGCGATGGCGCCACCGTTCACGTTGAAGATGTCGTCCGGGATGCCCAGTTCGCGCTGTGAGTACAGCGTCTGCGAGGCGAACGCCTCGTTCAGTTCGACCAGATCGTAATCCTCGATGCTCTCGTCGGCCCGCTCGAGGAGGCCCCGGGTAGCGGGCACCGGGCCGATCCCCATCACTTCGGGGTCCACGCCCGCGACGTTGTGATCGCCGACGTACGCCATGATCTCAAGGTCCTGCTCCTTCGCGAACGCCTCGCTCGTGACGAGGGTTGCCGCGGCGCCGTCGGAGATCTGCGAGGCGTTGCCCGGCGTGACCGTGCCGTCCTCTTTGAAGACGGTCGGCAGGTCCGCCAATTTCTCCATCGTGGTGTTCGGCCGGATTCCTTCGTCTTCTTCGATTAGCCCGTCGTCGGTCTCGATCGGGACGATCTCGTCGTCGAAGCGACCCGACTCCGTCGCGTCCGCCGCGCGCCGGTGGCTCCGCAACGCGTACTCGTCTTGCTCCTCACGGGAGACGTCGTACCGTTCGGCGACCGCCTCGGCCGTCATCCCCATGGTGAGGTCCTCCAGGTCGTACAGCTCGGCCAGGTCGGGGTGCACCCCGTCGTAGCCGTTCCCCATCGGGACGCGCGTCATGTGCTCTGCGCCCCCGGCGATGATGGCCTGGCGTTGCCCCGCCCGGATCGAGTCGCTGGCGGAGATGATCGACTGCATGGAGGAGGCACACCACCGATTGATGGTCGTCGCCGGGGTGTTCTCGCCCAGTTCGGAGAGGAGTGCGATGACGCGGGCGACGTTGTTGTCCTGTTCGCCTCGCTGGTTGGCGACGCCCCACATCAGATCGTCGATGTCGGCGCTGTCCAGGTCCTGTTCGTTCAGGATGTGATCGATGAGCGTGACGGCGAGGTCCTCCATCCGCAGGTCCGCATAGACGCCGTCTTCGCGGCCCTGGGGTGTCCTGACGGCCGCAGCGATGACTGGTGTTGTCGCTTCTGACATACGAGGGTTCCTACGGCTACTGTCATCATTAATCCACCGTCGCCGGCAGTCCGGTCGGGAGAAAAATGCCGTCGCCGGCTATCGGAACGTCCCGCGGATCCGCGCCGGCAGCCACCCGGGATGTGGACCCGAAGCAGTCACCCATGAAGCTGATCGGAAGCAGTCGCCCCAGTAGATTCATAGGCGTCGACCGCTGAAAGACGCTATGGACGAGGACACGGCCTGGGAGGCCGTCTTCTGGGACATCGGTGGCGTCATCCTCTCGCTCGAATCGGTGCAACGGGGACACGCAGCGTTCGTCGAGGCCCTCTGCGAGCGCTACCCCTGTGCCGGCGATCCCGAGACCGCGATCGATCGGTGGCGACGGGCCGTCGGGGACTACTTCTCCGAGCGTGACGAAATGACCTTCCGGCCCGCCCGGGAAGCGTACGATCGAGCGAACGAAGAGATCCTGGAGGCGGAGATCGACCGGTCCGAGTGGCGACCGCTCTTCCACGACGTCGTCGATCGCTACATCGAGACCAACGAGGAATCGGTCGAGACCGTCCGGGCGCTGGCCGAGACCGACCTCCACGTCGGCGTGATCAGCGACGTCGACACGGAAGAGGGACGGCGGATCCTCCGGACGTTCGACCTCTATGACTCCTTCGACTCGTTCACCACCTCCGAGGAGGTGGACAAGACGAAGCCCCACCCGGCGATGTTCGAGGCCGCACTGGAGAAGGCCGGCGTCGATCCCCGGCGCTCGCTCATGATCGGCGATCGGTATCGCAACGACATGGAGGGGGCGAAAGACGTCGGACTCGCGACCGTCGGCTACGGGACCGAGGACGGCGACGCCGTGGATTACCGGATCGAGAACCTGTCTGCACTCCTCGACATCGTCGACGAGTCGGCGACGACGACACCGTCGTCCTCCCGGTAGGCACGGGATGCGCTTGGCGGCCCCCGCGAGTCGGCCGGGCGGTCGACCGGGGGTACCCAAGATTCATTACTCGGCCCGGGGAATCGATCAGGTATGAAGGCAGTCGTCTTCCAGGGCGTAGAGGAAACGATGCGGGTAGACGAGGTGGACCGGCCGGATCCCGGCCCGGACGGCGTCGTCGTCGAGACCGAGGCCTGCGGCGTCTGTCGGAGCGATTGGCACGCGTGGCGCGGCGACTGGGATTGGCTCAACATCACCGCACAGGAGGGCCAGATTTTCGGCCACGAACCCGCCGGGACCGTCGTCGAGGTCGGCGAGGACGTCACCCAGTTCTCGGTCGGCGACCGGGTGACCAACCCGTTCAACCTCTCGGATGGGACCTGTCGGCACTGCCAGGCGGGCCGTTCGAACATCTGTGAGTCGTCGATCCCGATGGGGCTGGTCCCCTTCCAGCAGGGCGCTTTCGCCGAGTACTATCCGGTGCCGAACGCGGATCACAACCTGGTCAAACTGCCGGACGACGTCGATCCGGTCGCAGTCGCAGGCCTGGGCTGTCGGTTCGCCACCGCGTTCCACGGGCTCGTCCACCGAGTCGATCTGACGGCGGGCGACTGGGTTGCCATCCACGGCTGTGGCGGCGTGGGACTCTCGGCGGTCCACATCGCCGACGCACTCGGCGCGAACGTGATCGCGGTGGACCTCAACGAGGAGAACCTCGAGAAGGCAGCAGAACTCGGCGCCGATCGAACCGTCAGGGTGCCCGACGTCGAAGACGTGCCGGCGGCGGTCCGTGAGGCGACGCCGAACGGGCGGGGAGCGGACGTCTCCGTCGACGCGCTGGGCATCGCGGAGACCACCCAGAATTCGCTCGCGTCCCTCGACAAGGGCGGCCAGCACCTCCAGGTCGGACTGACGACCGCCGAGGAGGGCGGAAAGGTCCCCATCCCGGTCGACAACATCGTCGCCGACGAAGTCGACTTCTACGGGTCCTACGGTATGCCGCCCCACGAGTACGACGAGATATTCCAGATGATGGCCGAGGACAAGATCGATCCGGCCGCCGTCGTCACAGAGGAGATCGGATTGGAGGACGTCCCCGAGACGATCGAGAAACTCGACGACTTCGAGACCGTCGGGATCCCCGTCGTCACTGAGTTCTGAGCGGCGCGCCGATTCTGCAGGGGACCAAGGTTTTTTGGTGAGACTCCGAGTGACGGTGTGTATGGGCTCGACGATCGCCGCGCCACACGATTCGAATCGCTCGACCGCTGACACCGCAAGGAGCGTGAACCGCCGATGACCGACGACGCGGTCACCCTCGACGTCGAGGACGAGGTCGCCACCCTCACGTTGTCCCGACCGGAGAGCAGGAACGCACTGACCCACGAAGTCGCGGCGGGGATCAGCGACGCGATCGAAGCGGTACCGGACACCGACGCCAGGATCGTGGTGATCGAAGGAGAGGGGCCGGCGTTCTCCGCGGGCGGCGACATCCAGTCGATGAACGAGCGCTTCGAAGGGGACGGCGAGCCGCTTCACGAGGTGACCGAACACATCGCGTCGATCACCGGTCAGGCCATCGCCGACGTCGCGGAGTGCACACTGCCCACCGTGGCCCTCGTCGACGGTACCGCCTTCGGCGCGGGCGCGAACCTCGCCATCGCGGCCGACGTCGTCCTCGCGAGTGACGACGCGGAGATCTCCTTCGGGTTCCGACAGGTTGGCCTCGCGGTGGACGCCGGAACCTCCTACCTGCTGCCCAGGATCGTCGGCGAATCCGTCGCCCTCGAGCTCGTCTACACCGGCGAGCTCCTCGACGCCGAGCGCGCAGACGATCTCGGGATCTTCAACCACGTCTACGAGGCCGAGCGGTTCGAGGCGGAGGCCGAATCGATGATCGAAACAATCGCCAACGGACCGACCGTCGCGCTCGCCGCATCGAAGCGCTCGATCAGGAAAGGTCTCTCCAGTAGCCTCCGGGAGGCGCTCGAGAACGAAGCCGACGCGCAGGCCGCCGTCTTCGAGACCCACGATCACGAGGAGGGCGTCACGGCGTTCCTCGAACGGCGCGAGCCGTCCTTCGAGGGTCGGTGATCGCATGAGCGACCTCTCCGAGTCCGCCAAGGAGGAGTTTCACTCCTTCGTGGATACCCACGGTTTCCTCTCGCATCTGGGGGTGACGATCGATACGATCGAACGCGATCGGGTCGTCATGCGAATTCCCTACGACGAGTCGCTGACGAACCCCCAGATACGCGGGGCGGCGTCGATCCACGGCGGCGTCGCATCGACGCTGATCGATACCTCGAGCGCCTTCGCGCTCCGCACGACCTTCGAAAACCCCGACGAGGCGCGCCTCGCGACGATCGACCTGTCGGTGTCCTACTTGCGCCCGGCGGTCGGCGACCTGGTGGCCGACGCGAAGGTCATCCGCGCTGGCGGCCACGTGGGCGTGACCCAGGTTATCGTCGAGAGCGAGACGCCCGATGGCGAAGTGGCGCCGGTCGCAGCGGGGATGACGAACTACCGACTGTTCCGCTGAGGCCGCCTTCATCACTACACTCTAGGTCGCTGAGGCCGCCATCATCCCTCCATTCTGTTCCGCTGACGCCGCTGCATCCGGGTCCGGCGACCCACTCCAGAAGCGCTGGAGGCGATACGGCCGGCGCGGGCGACCAACACTTATTGCCTCCCCCGTCGAAG
>JBDGTI010000017.1:0-8350 GCA_042216995.1 Halodesulfurarchaeum sp. | reverse complement strand
CGTCATCGGCCGGGACATCATCCAGCACCACACCGTCTTCTGGCCGGCGATGCTCGAGGGGGCCGACTTCAACGAGCCGCGGGCCGTGATGGCAAGCGGCTTCGTCAACCTCGACGGCAAGGGGTTCTCGACCAGTCGGAACCGGGCGGTCTGGGCAACGGAGTACCTGGACTCGCCCTTCGACACCGACCTGCTCCGGTTTTACCTCGCCACCGCCGGGGCCTTCGAGCGGGACATCGACTTCTCCTGGGAGGCCTTCCAGGAGCGGGTCAACGCCGAACTGGCCGACGACGTGGGGAACTTCGTCTACCGGGCGCTCCTCTTTGCGGCCCGCAACTACGATGGCACCCCCGACGTCGGGGTCACAGCACGGGTCGAATCGGAGATCGAATCGGCCACGGAGGAGTACACGGAGGCGCTCAACGACTACTCGGTCCGGGACGCCGGGACCGTCCCGCTGGAGTTGGCCCGCTTCGGTAACGAGTACATCCAGCGCAACGAGCCCTGGAAGCTCATCGAGGAGGATCCCGACCGGGCCGCTCAGGTCATCCGGGACACCGTCCAGCTAGCCAAGGCCGTCGCGGTCCTGCTCCAGCCGTTCACCCCCGAGACCGCCGAGCAGATCTGGACGGACCTCGAGGCCGAGGGGACCGCGGCCGAGGCCACGATCGAGGCCTGCCTGGAGGCCCCGCCCGACGCGTTCGGCGAGCCCCGCGAGCCCTTCGAGAAGATCGAGGACGAGCAGGTAGAGGCCCGCCAGGACGCCCTCCAGGAACGCATCGAGGAGGAAACGACGGCACAGTCCGACGAAGACACGACCGACGCCCACTCCATGACTGACATCGAACCCCTGGCCGAGGATCGCATCGGCTTCGAGGACTTCGAGGAACTCGACATCCGGGTCGGCCGGATCGAATCGGCCGAGCCCATCGAGGGCGCGGACGAACTCCTCCGCCTGGAGGTCGACATCGGCGCGGAGACCCGCCAGCTGGTCGCGGGCCTCCGCCAACTGCACGACGTGGAGGAGTTGCCCGGCACGAAAACCGTCGTGCTCGCGAACTTGGAGCCGACAGAGCTCTTCGGCGTCGAGTCAAACGGCATGCTCCTTGCGGCCGGCGAGGAGGCCGACCTGCTGACGACCCACGGCGACGCCGAACCGGGGACGAAGATCCAGTAGTCGGTCGCCGAGTGCCACCTTTATTCGACCGGCACCCCAAGCGGACCCAATGCGAAACGCGAAGATCGTCTGCACCCTCGGTCCGGCCACTGCCGACCGGGACACGATCAGGTCTCTCGCGGACGCGGGCATGACCGTCGCGCGGATCAACTCCAGTCACGGGACCCGCGAGGACCGGGCCGAACTGATCGAGCACGCCCGGGCAGTCGACGACGCGACCGACAAGCCGATCGCCGTGATGGTCGACCTCCAGGGGCCGGAGATCCGAACCGGCGAGACCGACGAGCCGATCGAACTCGGTGCGGGGACGGCGGTCACGTTCGTCGAATCGCCCACGATCGACGGCACGGAGATCGGGCTCTCGACGGACATCTCGGCCGTTTCACCGGGCGATTCCGTGTTGCTCGACGACGGACGAATCGAGACGACAGTCGAGGCCGTCGAGGGGTCAACGGTCCACGCGACCGTCGAGAGCGGCGGGACACTCCAGAGTCACAAGGGGGTGAACGTCCCCGGCGTGGACCTGGACGTGGACGTGATCACGGAGAAGGACCGGGCGGACCTGGAACTGGCCGTCGAAGCGGGGGCGGACTTCGTGGCCGCGAGCTTCGTCCGGGACGCCACGGACGTGCTGGAAGTCGGTGCCGCAATCGAGTCCTTCGACGCCGATATCCCGGTCGTGGCGAAGATCGAACGGGCGGACGCCGTCGACCACCTCGAGGAGATCATTCAGGCCGCCCAGGGGATCATGGTCGCACGGGGGGACCTGGGGGTGGAACTCCCGATGGAGGTCGTCCCGCTCATCCAGAAGCGCATCATCCGAGAGGGCCAGGCCGCGGGAGTGCCGGTGATTACCGCCACGGAGATGCTGGACTCGATGGTCGAGCAGGCACGCCCGACCCGGGCGGAGGCCTCCGACGTGGCCAACGCCGTCCTCGACGGGACCGACGCGGTGATGCTCTCCGCCGAGACCGCGGTGGGCGCCAACCCGACCCGCGTGGTCGAAACGATGGATCAGATCGTCCGCGAGATCGAGGGGAGCACGGAGTACGCCGAAATCGTCGAGCAGCGGGTGCCGGAGGCGACCGGCGAGAGCCGAACGGATGCCCTCGCCCGGTCGGCGCGCTACCTGGCCCGGGACGTGAACGCGAGTGCGATCGTCGTCGCCAGCGAGTCGGGATACACCGCCCACCGGGTCGCCAAGTTCCGGCCCAGCGTCCCGGTCGTGGCGACGACCCCCAGCGAACGGGTCCACCGACAGCTGGGGCTGGTCTGGGGCGTGAACGCCCAACGGGCGGACGTGCAAGAGGGGACCGCGACCACCGTCATCGAGAACTCCGTCGCGGCGGGGCTTGACTCCGGCGTGGTCGACCCCGGGGACACGGTCGTCGTCCTGATGGGGATGATGACCGAACTCGAAGGCGAGGACACCACGAACACGCTGAAGGTCCACGTGGCCGCGGAGACACTCTCCGTGGGCCGCTCGGTGGTTCACGGGCGGGCCTCCGGTCCCGTTGTCGAACTGTCGGACACCGACCTCACCGACGCCGAACCCGGCAGCATCGGAATCATCCGATCTGACTTCGACGGGGAGTTCGGGGACGGCCTGGACAACCTCGCGGGGATCATAAGCGCCCGCTCGGGGATGACCGGGTACGCGGCGATGGTGGCCCGCGAACTTGAGATTCCGATGGTCAGCGGGGCCGATCTCGACGAGTTGGCGCCCGGGCGAACCGTGACTGTCGACGGCGAGCGGGGGGTCGTCTACGCCGGCGACGTGACCCAACCCGCCCGAGACCACCGGGGTGGCCGATGAGCGACTGGCAATTCGAGATCGACGAGGTGGGGCCCGAATCCGAGTCGGACCCCGACCCGATCGAGCCGGGCTCACCGGAGATCGAACACGTCATCCCGTTCCTGTTCGGAATTGGACTGGCGATCGCGGTACTCCTGCTCAGCTTCTGATCCGGCAAGCGGTGCCCACCGGGCAATGGTTTTCCCTCTAGGCCCGGAATGGGACATATGGTGTCGGTACTCGGAGCGTCCCTCTCGACGCTCCTGCTGCTCGCAGGGCTGGTCCTCATCGTCCTGGAGGGGTTCGCACCGGGGGCCCACTTCATCGTCCTGGGAGTGGCACTTCTGGCCGCCGGCCTGGTGGGAGTGCTCGTCCCGGGCGCGGCGTCCCCGCTCGTCCTGGGGCTGGCGGTGCTTTTGGCGGGGGCCGGCTCGTTTTACGTCTATCGGCACTTCGAGTTTTACGAGGGGACAGACCGCGGGCGGACGGAGGGATCGGCCGAACTGGCCGGCGCACGCGGCTACGTCACCGAGACGGTCACTCCCCGCTCCGGACAGGTGAAGGTTGAAGACGGTGGCTTCGATCCCACCTACGCCGCCCGGAGCGTCGACGGCGAGATCCCGGAGGGGCAGGAAGTCATCGTGGTCGACCCCGGCGGCGGCAACGTCCTGACCGTGGAGGCCCTCTCGGAGCAGGACGCCATCGACCGGGAACTCGAGCGGGGAACGCGGAATCGAGCGGCCGAACAGGCCATCGAGGACCCCGAACAGGAATAACCGCCTGGCGCAACTTTATCACCCTTCGAACAGAAAGTACGGTATGGCACTCCCCCCACAGTCACTGACCAACATATCGTCGCTGACTGTCGTCGGACTCCTCCTGCTCGTGATTCTCGTCGTGGCGGTCTATCAGGCCATCGAGATCGTCGACGCCTACGAGAAGGAGGCCCTGACCGTGTTCGGCGAGTTTCGAGGGCTGCTCGAACCGGGGATCAACTTCATCCCGCCGTTCGTCTCCCGCACGTACACCTTCGACATGCGGACCCAGACGATCGACGTGCCCCGCCAGGAGGCGATCACGCGGGACAACTCGCCGGTCACCGCCGACGCCGTGGTCTACATCCGCGTGATGAACGCCAAGCGGGCGTTCCTGGAGGTCGACAACTACGAGCGGGCGGTCTCGAATCTGGCCCAGACGACCCTCCGGGCGGTCATCGGGGACATGGAACTGGACGACACCCTCAACAAGCGCCAGGAGATCAACGCACGCATCCGCAAAGAGCTGGACGAGCCGACCGACGAGTGGGGGATCCGGGTCGAGTCGGTGGAGGTCCGGGAGGTCAATCCCTCCCAGGACGTCCAGGAGGCCATGGAACAGCAGACCTCCGCCGAGCGAAAGCGCCGGGCCATGATTCTGGAGGCCCAGGGCGAGCGCCAGTCGGCCATCGAGCGGGCCGAGGGGGAGAAGCGCTCGAACATCATCCGCTCCCAGGGGGAAAAACAGTCCCAGATCTTCGAGGCCCAGGGGGATGCGATCTCGACGGTACTCAGGGCCCGGTCGGCCGAGTCCATGGGCGAGCGGGCCGTGATCGAGCGCGGCCTGGAGGCCCTCGAGGTCATCGGCGAATCCGAGAGCACGACCTTCGTGCTCCCACAGGAGGTGTCCTCCCTGCTGGGCCGGTACGGCAAGCACCTGACCGACAGCGACGTCGCCGAAGAGACCGAAGGACTGGAGAGCCTGGAGTTCGATCAGGAGACACGGGACCTCCTGGGGCTGGACAACATCGAGGAGATTCTCGACGAGATCGGCGCGCCGATGGAGGTCGAGGACGCGGATATCGAGGGCGAGAGCGGCCCGATCAAATCCGCCGAGGAGGTCATCGAAGAGATGGACGCGGAACTCGAAGAACAAGCGGTCATCGAGGAGATGGACGACGTCGAAGCGCAGGACGAACAGACCGAGTGACATGCCAATCGACGAGGAGAAACGACGGACACTCCGGAAGTTCGCCGCGGTCGGGGCGGGCAGCCCGCTGCTTGGGCTCGCCGACCGTGAGGGGGAGAAAAGCGAGGTCCGGGAGGCCATCGCGGGGTACGTGGAACGCACGCCGGGCGCGCACTTCTCGAAGATCAGGGACGATCTGGAACTCGCGACGGGGGAGGCCCAGTACCACCTGCGACGGCTCACGGACCGGAACACCATCGAGATCCGCCGCGACGGGGACTACAAACGGTTTTTCCCGGCCGACCGCTTCGACGCGTTTGAGCAACTCGCGCTGGGGTATCTCAGGCGTGAAACCCCGCGGGCGATGCTCCTGGCGCTGCTCGAAGATCCGGACCACACTGGATCGTCCCTGGCCGCGGAGATCGGAGTCTCGCCGGCGACGGTGAGCACGCACGCCTCCGAGATGGCCCGGGAGGGGATTCTCGACCGAAGCGAGGGCTATCGGGTAACGCGTCCCGAGACGGTCATCGTCCTGGTCGTCCGGTACGCGGAGTCCTTCGACGCGAAGACGGTGTCGTTTGCCGACACGGCGAGCGACCTGCTTGGGTACGAACCGTGAAACTCAGACGGTCGTGACTTGCCAGGTGGTCGAGGAGGAGTAGCCCCAGCGCTCGATGTCGAGTTCGCGGGCGGCCTCGGCGACGGCCTGCATGTTCGTGCCCACCTCCTTCGCCGAGAGATCCAGTTCCTCGCCGATGAGCCGGGACTTGAAGTACGTCTCCTGTGGGACTCGCTCGCGGAGGTAGCCGAGGATCCGGCGCTGTTTCGGCGTCAGTCCCTCGTCGGTCCGTTCGATAGCACTCGCACCCATACATCACCCATCGTGGGCCACGGGAAAGGCAGATTTGGTACGATCGATTAACCGGCGTTCAGAAGGTTCTTAGGGGGGCGTGAACGAAAAGCGAGACATGGAGGAGTCGGCTGTCGAGGTCAGCGTCGTGCTCCCGGCCTACAACGAGGAGGCGACCATCGAGTCGACAGTCGAGATCACTCTGGAGACCCTCGGGGCGTTTCTGCCGTCCGACGCATTCGAGGTCATCATCGCGGAGGATGGGTGTGAGGACCGCACCCCCGAGATCGCAGATCGGCTCGCGGCGTCCGACCAGCGGCTCCGACACTACCACAGCGACGAGCGGCTCGGGCGGGGCGAGGCGCTCAACCGGGCCTTCGAGGCCGCGGCGGGGGACACGCTCGTGTACTTCGACACCGACCTCGCGACGGACATGTCCCACCTGGAGGAACTGGTCGAGAGCGTCCGGTCGGGGGAGTACGACGTGGCGACCGGTTCGCGCTGGATGCCGGGCGAGGAGGCCGACCGGCCCGCGAAGCGGGCCATCTCCAGCCGGGGATTCAACGCGCTGGTGCGGACGCTGCTGGGATCCGACCTCCGGGACCACCAGGCCGGGTTCAAGGCGTTCAGTCGCGAGGCATTCGAGAGCCTGCGTCACTCGGTGAAGGACACTCACTGGTTCTGGGACACGGAGATGCTCGTGAAGGCCCAGCGGCGGGGATTTGCCGTCAAGGAGTTCGCGGTGGACTGGACGCCGAAGGGCGACTCGAAGGTCGACCTGGTTCGAGACGTCCTCGGCATGGGCAGTCAGATCCTCCGGACCGCCTGGGAGCTGCGGATCCGGCCGTACGCGAATCGGCGCACCGGAGTGGTGGCCGGCTTCGGCCTTTCCGTGCTCGCCCTCGGCCTCATGTTTCTCTACCTCGAACCCCGGAAGGTCCTCGCGGCGATGGCCCGGGCCGATCCGGGACTCGTCGGGGCCGCGGCCGCCGTCTACGTGCTCTCCTGGCCGATCCGGGGGTTCCGGTACCGGGACATCCTGAGAGCGCTGGGCTATCGCGAGCGGGTGGGCTTTCTCACCGGCGCCATTTTCATCAGCCAGACCGGCAACCTGGTGATCCCCGCTCGGGCGGGCGACGCGGTGCGGGCCTACGTACTCAAGGCCCGTCGCCGGGTCCCCTACCCCACCGGGTTCGCCTCGCTCGCGATCGAGCGGGTCTTCGACCTGCTCACGATCACGCTGTTGGCAGGCGGGGTCCTCCTCGGCCTGGTCGCCCTGGCCCCCGAACAACTCACCGCGCTGAGCCGGACACTCACCGAGGGGACCGGCCTGACTTCCCCCAATCAGCAGAAGAGCGCCCGGATGGCGATTCTGGTCGCCAGCGTCGTCGGGATCGGGGCCATCACCGCGGTGGGGGCCATCGTGCTCTCGGCCCGCTCGGAGACCAATCGGATTCGCCGGGTCGTGGAGTGGGCGTCCGAGGACTCCTACGTCGAACTGGTGGCCTCGACGCTGGAGCAGTTCGTCGGCGACATCCAGCGGGTCGCGGCCGAACCGTGGACCTTCACCCAGGTCGGCGTGACGAGTCTCCTCGTCTGGACCATCGACGTGTTCACGGCCATCCTGGTCTTCCAGGCCTTCGAGGTCGCAGTTCCGGTCGGACTGCTCCTCGCGGTCAGCTTCTTCGCGGTCAGCGTGGGGAACCTCGCGAAGGTCCTCCCGCTCTCGCCCGGGGGTATCGGGCTCTACGAGGGGGCGTTCACGGTGCTCGTGGTCGCGCTGTCCCCCGTGGCGCCCGCGGTCGCACTCGCGGTCGCCATCGTCGATCACGCGGTGAAGAACGCGATCACCGTCCTGGGCGGGGTGGCGGCCATGCTCGTCCTCAACGTCTCGCTGACCGAAGCGATCGACGGCCCGAGCGAGGTCGAGGGGCGGGCCACGCAGGCCGAACGGTCGTAGTGCCCGGGTCGCCCGGTACTTAACACGGTTCGGACTGCCGACTGCCACCCGCCTGTCTGCGCCCCGCTTTCGGCCCCACCGGGTGTTTCGACCGAGGCCTGAGATGGCCACGCACACGGCCGTTCGTGACCCGTATTCGTTGACTTCGAACGAAACTTGGCCGGATCGTTCACGATTGTTTTACGACAAGAAAACACAACTATTAAGTAATTTTTGTCGAAATCCATGGGCCACCGAATTCCGCTCGCGATATCCATCATGCCCAACGCAACACTCAGATCCCGAGAGACGGAGGAGACGGACACGGAACGAACCGACAACTGCCCGGAGTGTGGCGGCCTGGTCGTCCACGACGAGGAGCACAGCGAGAAGGTGTGTGCGGACTGCGGGCTGGTCGTCGAGGAGGAGGGGATCGATCGGGGCCCCGAGTGGCGGGCCTTTGACTCCCAGGAGAAAGACGAGAAGTCCCGCGTCGGCGCCCCCACGACCAACACGATGCACGACAAGGGGCTGTCGACCAACATCGACTGGCGCGACCAGGACGCCTACGGCAACTCGCTGTCCTCGAACCAGCGCCAGAAGATGCAGCGCCTCCGCAAGTGGAACGAGCGGTTCCGCACCCGC
>JBDGTI010000002.1:0-8510 GCA_042216995.1 Halodesulfurarchaeum sp. | reverse complement strand
ACGCCGAGGGGGCCTTCCTGGTGATCCCGGCGACCGACGATTCCGAACTCAACGGGGAGATCGCCGACCGGGCGGCCGACCAAGGCGCGCTGGTGAACCGCGTCGACGAGGCCGGCGAGACGGTGACCCCCAGCGTCGTCTCGGGCGAGCACGTCACGGTGGGCATCTCGACCGGCGGGCGGAGTCCGGCGGTGAGCAAGTACCTCCGCGAGCGCCTGGAGCGGGAGATCGAAGCGATCGATCCGATGGTCGAACTCCAGGCCGAGCTGCGGGAACAGACGGCCCTCGATGGATCGGCCCGCCGGGCGTTCCTCTGGGACGTGCTCGAGGACGACCGGATCCAGGCGGCACTCGCCGACGGGAAGTACGAGCGGGCCAGATCGTTGGCCCTGGAGCATCGACCATGAAGGGCTTCGTCCTCGGGGGGACGGCCTCGGGCGTTGGCAAGACCGTGGCGTCGCTTTCGGTCATGCGGGCCCTGCAGGAGGCGGGCCGAACGGTACAGCCCGCAAAGGCAGGGCCGGACTTCATCGACCCGAGCCACCACGCCGAACTCGCCGGTCGCCCCGCCCGCACCCTCGACGTCTGGATGGAAGGGGTCGATGGGGTGCGCCGGAACTACGCCCGGGGCACGGGCGACATCGCGGTCGTCGAGGGGGTCATGGGGCTGTACGACGGGGACGCCTCGAGCACCGCCATGGTGGCCGAGGCCCTGGACCTTCCGGTCGTACTCGTCGTCGACGCGAAGGCCGGAATGGAGAGCGTGGCCGCGACGGCGCTCGGATTCCAGGCCTACGCCGAACGGGCCGGGGTCGACGTGGACGTGGCCGGCATCCTCGCCCAGCGGGCTCACGGCGGCCGGCACGAACGGGGCATCCGTGAGGCGCTTCCCGACTCGCTCTCCTACTTCGGCCGGATTCCGCCCCGGGAGGCCCTGGAAGTGCCCGACCGGCATCTGGGCCTGTTCATGGGCGATGAGGCCTCGCTGCCGGCGGATGCCTTGAGCGAGGCGGCCCGGACAATCCGGACTGACCGGCTGCTCGAGGCGGCCCGCGAGCCCCCAGCCCCGCCGGCGCGGACGGAGCCCCCCTCCCACGAGGGATGTGTGGCCCTCGCGCAGGACCAGGCGTTCTCCTTTCTCTACCCGGCGGTTCGGGAGCGCCTGGAATCGGGTGGCCCCGTCCGCACGTTCTCGCCGGTTGCCGGCGATCGGGTCCCGGACTGTGCGGCCATCTACCTCCCCGGCGGCTATCCGGAACGGTTCGCCGCCGAACTCGCGGCGAGTGACACCCTCGATGCGATCCGCGACCGGGCCGAGGACGGCACGCCGGTGCTCGGGGAGTGTGGCGGGCTGATGGCGCTCGCCGAGACGCTTGTGACCGCCGACGGCGACCGCCACCGGATGGCCGGGGTCCTCCCCGCCGAGATCCGGATGAGAGAGCACTACCAGGCGCTGGATCACGTGGAGCTCGCGGCCGACCGGCGGACGGTCACCGCCGACCGGGGCGATCGGTTGCGGGGCCACGAATTTCACTACTCGGAGGCAGACCTGGACAGCGACGCGACGCTTGCCTTCTCGATGGCGCGAGGCGAGGGCATCACGGACGGCCGTGATGGGGTGACCGAGTACCGGACACTCGGAACCTACTCGCACCTTCACGCCGAGAGCGGCGCCTTCGATTCGTTCCTCGATCGGATCGAGTAGGCGTGCATTTATTTCCGAGCACCGACCACTCTCCCCCATGTACGCGGTCGTGGGGTGCTCGAACTGCCAGGCGCTCTGGATCGTCGAGGGGCGCCCCGAGACGACGACCTGCCCCCGGTGTGGCACTCGTCACCAGTTCGAACGCCTCAAGCAGTTCGTCAAAACGCCCGACCGCGAGGAGGCCCGGGAGGTCCGGTCGGCGATGCTCGCCGCCGCACAGGACCGCGAGGAGGCCTACGAGCGCCTCGACCCGGTCAGCGAACTGGGCCGAGCCGCCGCGGAGGACGTGGTGGACGACGAGGAGTACCTCGACGCACAGGGGCTCGCCGCCGAGGAGATCGCGGCCGCCGGCGAGCGGTCCGCCGGTTCGACGAGTCGGCGCGAGCGGGTTCTCGAAGCGCTCCGGACCCTCGACGAACCGACCGAGTCGGCCGTGATCGAGTACGCGACCGACCACGGCGTGCCGGCCGAGGCCGTTCGTGACGCCCTCGAGAAGCTCGTTCGCGAGGGGACGATCGTCCGGGAGGGATCCGGCTATCGGCTGCTGTAGGGAATCCCAATCGTTTTGCCCGCCGGACCGTCCGTAGGCGTATGGCCGCACCCGCCGACGTGATATTCGTCGACGGCGAGATACACACGCTTGCCGACCCCGATCGGACCGCCGAGGCCCTCGCGGCCCGGGACGGGCGGGTCGTCCGCGTCGGGGACACCTACGAGATCGAATTCCTGGAGGGTATCGAGACGACCCGGATCGACCTGGACGGACACACGGCCGTTCCCGGATTCGTCGACGCCCATTCCCATCTCCTCCGGATCGGCCTTCGCCGCCGCCGGGCCGACCTGGCCGGCGCGGCGGACCCGGATGCGGCCCTGGAACGGCTCCGGGCCGACGCGGACCGGGACCGGGAGTGGATACTCGGGTTCGACCTCGATCTCGATCCCGGCCTCGACGCGAACTCCGATGAAACGGCCCTGTCGGACGAAAACCGGCTCCGGCAGGCGGATCTCGATTCGGTGAGCGCGGATCGACCCGTCGCCGCCTTCCATTCGGGGATGCGGACCGTCGTGTGCAACTCCGTCGCCGTCGACCGGCTCCCGACCGACGCCGAGTCCGGACCGCCCGGCGTCTACCGGTGGCCCGAGTCGGAGGGGGTCTGGCGGGCGATCGCCCCGCCCCCCTCCCGGACCCGCGATCTGATTCGGGCGGGGGCCGACCACGCCGTGAGCCGGGGGATCACGACGGTCCACGACGACGTCCGGACCGCCGAGACGGCCCGGGCCTACCACGATCTCGCCGGCGAGGGGGACCTGCCGCTCCGCGTCCGTCTGGACCACCATCTCTCGGCTCTCGAAGGGGACCCCATCGCGGCCGCCGACACGCTGGGGATCTCGAGCGGTTTCGGAGACGATCGGCTCAGCCTCTCGGGCGTCCGCGTCGACGTGGACGGCTCGATCGTCGACGGAACGGCCTGGCTCACTGATGCCGGGTCGGGGGTGACCGACCCCGACGCGCTCGAGTCCCTTCGCGAACGAGCCAGCGCGGCCGGACTCCGCGTGCGGGCACGGGCGAGCGGCGACGCGGCCGTCGACGCCGTCCTCGACACCCTCGCGGACCGGCCCGTGATCGATCACGCCGACCTGATCCGGGACGAGCAGATTCCGGCCCTCGCCGACGCGGGGGCCGTGGTGGTCGGCTGGCCCGACGTGCTCGAACGGGCCCCGCCCGAGCGTCGCGGGCAGGTCGGACGCTACGGGCGACTGCGAGCGGCCGGGATCCCCCTCGCGATCGGCAGCGACGGCTTCCGGATGGACTTCCTGTCGGCCCTCGAGGGGCTCCGGACCGCGGGACCCGACACGCGTCTGTCCCCCACCGAAGCGCTCCGGGCGATGACCTGGGACGGCCGGAGCGGCGGGTCACCCGCGGGGACGCTGACGGTCGGTGCACCGGCGGACCTCGCCGTGCTCTCTGGCTCGCCCTGGAAACGGCCGGCCTCGTCGATCGACGTCGAACTGACCGTGGTCGACGGCGAGGTCGTCCGCTGACCCGCCTAGTCGAAAAGCGATCGGCCGGTCATCGACTGGGGGAGATCGAGATCGAGTATCGAGAGCATCGTCGGGGCGATGTCCGCGAGTGTCCCCGCCTCGCGGATCGAGTCCTCACTGCCGTTCGGGGGGAGCGAGACGAACGGCACCGGATTGAACGTGTGGGCCGTATGGGGGCATTTTGGCGTACCCATGTCCTCGGCGTTACCGTGGTCCGCGGTGACCAGGAGAGTCCCACCCGCCTCCCGGATCGCCGCCCCGAGTCGGTCGAGTTCGGCGTCGACGACCTCGACGGCCTCGATCGTGGCCTCGTAGTCCCCGGTGTGGCCGACCATGTCCGGATTCGCGTAGTTCACCACCGCGACGTCCGGGTCCTCGGCCTCGATCACGGCGATGGCGGCGTCGGTGACTGCACGTGCGCTCATCGACGGCTGCAGGTCGTAGGTCGGGACGTCCGGGCTCGTCACGATCTGTCTGATCTCGCCCTCGAACTCGATCTCGCGCCCGCCGTTGAGGAAGTAGGTGACGTGGGGGTACTTCTCGGACTCGGCGATCCGGAGCTGTGTCAGCCCCTCCGCCTCCAGGACCGACCCGAGTGTGATCTCGGGCTCGTTCGGCTCGACCAGCACCGGGAGGTGAAAGGTCCGGTCGTACTCGGTCATCGTCGCCATCGCGACGTCCGGGGGATCGGTCCGCCCGGGCCAGACCGGTTCGATGTCGGCCAGCATCCGGGTGAGCTGTCGGGCTCGATCCGCCCGGAAGTTGCAGAAGACGACGCCATCGCCGTCCCGAAGGGCCGGTTCCCGGTCGATCAGCGTGGGCTCCACGAACTCGTCGGTGTCCCCGCGGTCGTAGGACTGCTCGACGGCCTCGATCGCGGTGTCCGCCCGGTGCTCGGCCTCGCGGTTCACGATGGCGTCGTAGGCCCGCCGGGTGCGCTCCCAGTTGAAGTCCCGATCCATCGCGTAGTACCGCCCGGAGACGGTCGCGATCGAACCGGTCCCCTCGCGCTCGATCACCCGCGATAGATCCTCGAGGAACCCAATCGCGGCGCTCGGATCGGTGTCCCGGCCGTCCGTGAAGGCGTGGGTCACCGCCTCGAGCCCCCGATCGGCCACACACTCGATGAGCGCGTGGAGATGAGTCTGGTCGGCGTGGACGCCGCCGTCGCTCACCAGTCCGAGGAGATGCACGCGCCCGTTCCGACGCTCGGCGGCGTCGAAGACAGTCTGGAGGGCCTCGTTCGCACAGAAGGTGCCGGCCTCGATCTGGCGGTCGATCCGGAGGGCCGGCTGATCCAGCGCCCGGCCGGCGCCGATGGTGAGGTGGCCGACCTCGCTGTTGCCCATCCGTCCCTCCGGGAGCCCCACCGTGGGACCGTCGGTTCGAAGCGTTCCAGTGGCGCCCGTCGCCCAGTAGCGGTCGAACGTGGGGGTGTCGGCGGCCTCGACGGCGTTCAGTCGGTCGTGGTCGCCGAGTCCCCAGCCGTCGAGGATGACGAGCGCCACCTCCATGCCCGGCCCTGGGGGTGGCGGACGTATCTAAATGTCGTTCGCGGGCTCACCCGAGCCGCCCGGACCGCCAGGCCGCGTACGCCAGGAGGAGCCCGGCCAGCACGAGAACGGGGAGGACCGCGAGTTCGATGGAGAAGTCAAAGCCCAGGTTCCACAGCAGGACGATCGCCTCGACCCACGCGAACACCACGCCGAGAAAGAGCACTGTGGGGTTCTCCCCGCCGGGGGTGTTCGAGAGCGAATCGGGGGCGAGTCGGACGAATGCGATGGTGCCGACCGCGAATCCGAAGAGTCCGAGCGTGGCCAGGGGGCGACTCACGAACGTGTCGGGGGAGCCACCGCTCCAGTGAATCGCGACCGACTCCGGCAGCGCCGGCCAGCAGAGAACGCCGACTGCGGTCACGGCGGCCACCAGCCCGACGGCGAACGCGTCGATCCGTCTGTCCCGACGCATAGGTGCTCTACGTGGCGAGGAGATATGAATGGTGGGACGTTGACCGGTGGGACTCCCCATCAAAGCCCCACCCGCAAGGACCGGCGCTGATGCGCCGCGGGAAGGGGCCTATCACGTATCGGGAACGACGCCCAGTGAGACGATGGCGAGTGAGTCCTTGTACCTCGAGCCGATGACCTCGTGGCGGGTCGACTCGAAGCCGGCGGCCCGGAACATCTCCTCCGCGTCCTCCTCGTCGTAGAAGAGCATGACGGCGTCGACGATGCGGCGGCCGATCCAGGAATCGGGGTAGTACGGGCCGACAACCACGACTCGTCCCCCGGGTTTCACGACCCGGCGCATCTCGGCCAGGCCCGCCACCGGGTCGGGCCAGTACTCGATCGAGCCCGAGGACCACGCGGCGTCGAAGCTGTCGGTCCGCACCGGCAGGTTCTCCGCGTCGCCCAGGGCGAACCCGAGTAACTCCCGCTCGTCGAGCCGGTCACGTGCCCTGGCCAGCTGGTGTGGGCTCTGGTCGACGCCGAGGACGTTCGTCGTCGTCAATCGGAGCCCCTCGGTCCCGAATCCCGTCCCACACCCCACGTCGATGACCCGGTCCGCGGGTTCGAGCTCGAGCAGGTCGAGGGCGGCCCCCCGCATCGGCTCCGTAAAGACGAACGCGTTGATTCGATCGTATACCTTCGAGAGGTACTTATAGAAGTACCGCGCCCGCGTCTTGTCCTCCAGGAACCCCATTATTCGCCGATGGTGGCTGTCCCCCTTTAGCACTTGCCTTCCGGCACCCGCCGTGGTCGCTTGCCCGCTCGGTGCCTCGGGGAAGTTCCGCAACTCCCAAATACGCGCTCTCGGTATCCTTTCCTAGAAAATAGATGCCGAGGCCAGAGGTTCTAGAATCGATCAAAACGGCCGAATCGGACGCCGATGAGATCGTCGAGGAAGCCAGGGAGGAGGCCGATGAGATACTCGAGGAAGCCAGGGAGGAGGCCGAGCAGATCCGCGAGAAAGCACGCGAGGAGGCCGAGGAGATGGCCGACCAGCGCCTCGAAGACGCACGGGAGGAGATCGAGTCCGAACGCGAGGAGATCCTCGAAGAGGGCGAACAGGAGTGCGAACGGCTCGAGGATCGCGCCGAGGAGCGCGTCGACGAGGTGGTCGAATACGTGGTCGAGGCGTTCACGGAGGCGGTGCATGCTCAGACCTGAGCGGATGAGCCGGGTTTCGGTCACCGGCTCCAAGCGCATGATGGACGACGTGATCGAGGCCATCTACGACCTCGATCTGCTGCATCTCAGCGACTACGACAACGAGATAGACGGGTTCGAACCCGGCGATCCCTCCGAGGGTGCGGATGAATACTCCGAGAAGCTCGTGACCGTTCGGGCGCTGAAAAGCACACTCGGGATCGAGGACGACTACGAGGGACCGAGCCACGACGTCACCGACGAAGACCTCGAGGACAAACTCGAGGAAGTACGCCAGGAGGTCAACTCGCTTGACGACCGACGGAAGGAACTCGAAGACGATTTACAGTCCATCGAGGCGGAAATTGACCGCCTGGAACTGTTCGTGACACTCGGGATCGACCTCGATCTGCTCAGGGGCTATGACACGCTCGACGTCGCCGTCGGTGAGGGCGATCCGGAGGATGTGACAGCGCAACTCGAGGCGAGCGAGATCGACACCTACGACGTCATGTCGTCAGACGGAGCCATTGCCGTGTTCGCCTCCGTCGATGACGAGGCGGTCTTCGACGATGCCCTCGTCGGCGCGACGTTCAGCGAAGTCCCAGTACCGGATGCAAGCGGTGATCCGACGGAGTATCTCAGGGATCGCAGACATCGCAAGCAACAGATCGAGTCGAGGCTCGATACCGTCGAGAGTGAGCTCAAGGATCTCAAACTCGAGGTGAACGGGTTCCTGCTGGCCGCCGAAGAAAAGCTGACGATCGCCGTCCAGAAACGGGAAGCGCCGCTGTCCTTTGCGACGACCGAGAACGCGTTCGTCGCCGAGGGATGGGTGCCAAGCGACGAGATCGAGACGCTGAGTGACGCGGTTCGGACGGCCGCGGACGGAAGCGTCGAAATCGAAGAGATCGAACGGGCCGAGTACACCGCCGACGGCGAATTGCAGAATCAAGCGGCAGTCGCGGATAGCGAGGCCGGTGACGCTGCTGCGAGCGACGAATCGGAGAAGCGAGCGGCGACCGACGGTGGCTCGGGGATCGTTTCCCTCGGGTCCGACCGACCGCCAGTCATCCAGGACAATCCCGGTCTGATCCAGCCGTTCGAGACGCTCGTGAACGTCATCAATCGACCGAAATACACGGAATTCGATCCCTCGATATTCCTCTTTCTGACGTTCCCGCTGTTCTTCGGATTGATGATCGGCGATGTCGGCTACGGCCTGGCGTACATGGCCGTCGGATATGCGCTTTACACTCGCACGGACAGTGACACACTGGCAAGCCTCGGGGCGGTCGGGATGTGGGCCGGTGCGATATCGATATTCTTCGGGTTGTTAGCGGGAGAAATATTCGGATTCGAGACGATTACGCACGTCCTCTGGGAGCCGACGATCGGGCACCCGATCATTCGCAAGGGCGTTCGCGGGACGACCCCGGGGATCAAAAATTGGGCGCAGCTCTGGCTCACGGTGAGCGTCCTGCTCGGGATCGTTCACCTGTCCATCGGGTACGTGTTGGACTTCTTCAAGAAACTCCCACACGGCCTCTCCACCGCGATCACCGAGAGCGGATCGTGGCTCCTGATGACGCTGGGCATCTGGATCTGGGTCT
>JBDGTI010000090.1:0-8689 GCA_042216995.1 Halodesulfurarchaeum sp. | reverse complement strand
ATCTACCGCGAAAACGACACCGATACCGTCGGACCGAATACCTTCGGAGATAGTCTCTCAGTGGTAACCGTCACGAACAACGGGACGCTGGCAGCCCAGTACATCAAAAACATCACCCTCCACGCACGGTCAACGACCATCGCGACGGCGACGAAACCGACCGCAAACGGCACCTGGGTACTCGAGCCGACCGGTTCGGCCGCCGAATTCGGGCCGGGGAACGGAACCGAATTCTCGCTCCGGACCACGATCGCCCCGGACGCACCGGGCGGTGAGACTGTCTCGCTCCGGATCCCGGCGGTCCGAGACGCCGACGGCGACGGGGCGTACGATCCGGGGGACAGAGGCCTGTTCTTCGCCCAGGATTCCCCGATCGGTGGAATCGGGCCCGGCCCGACGCTGATGGTCGAAGCGACATCGAAGGACCCTCCCAGCGGGATACGAGAGCCGCCGGTCTCGCTGAGCGTCCGGCCGATGGCGTCGAACCTGTCCGCCTCGGACTCGGTCATCCCCATCGAGGTCGAGGGAAACGATTCGGATCGGGCCGTTCGGATTCGGCTTCGCCACGCGGCCGACAACACGACGGTCGCGACGCGAACGGACGCCCTCGGAGCGGATGGCACGGTGCGGGTCGAATTCGACGCGGTCCCGGGCCGATATCGGGTGTCGGTCAGCGCGATCCGGGGCCACGGATCCGCACTCTCGGATCCGTTCGCGGTCGTGCCAGCGCAAAACGTGACGCTGCATCCGCCGGCCAAGCAGGTCTCCCTGGGCGAGATGGCCCCGTTCGGGCTCACCTTCGCCCGGCCGGGAACGGTGACGGTCCGACTCACCGATTCAATGGGGACGCCCATCGAGTCAGTCACGGTCAGAAGCGACCTCCCCCGCCGGACCCACCGCCTCGCGATCGACACCGCGGGTCGAAGCCCCGTCACCGCCGGCAGGGGATTCGGGATTCGGGCCGGAGCGAACGACACCGCCCCGACCTGGGTGACGGCAGCGATCGACAGGACGGCGAACACCACCACGGTGCCGCCGCCCACCCATCCTGGATCCGGTCAATCGGGGACAACGGGACCTCCCGTCCCCCCTCGTGCTGGGGATACGCCCCCGCTCGGCGTCGGCAACTTCATCGGCGTCGGCAACTACACGCTCTCCGTCCACCGCGGAGGCGAAACGGTGGTCGCAGCGTCCGTCGAAGTGACGGCCACCTGGACCGCAACGGTCGAGACGCTGGTCGCGCCACAATCCACAGTCCTCGACTCGGCAGCGTCGGTGAGGAGACACGCGAGTTCGCGGGACCGGATCGCCGCCGGCGATCGACTCGTGATCGCGGTGAACACCACCGGACTCGGCGCCTACGCGAAGAACATTTTCCCCGGCCGCATGCGGAGGCCCGGAGCCGAAAACCGGTCGAACAGGACACGGACGGGCCCGACACGCGAGCCGGGAGCCGAAATCGGACCGGCCACCAGAATCGCCACGCCACCCGCGTTCGTCTCGGTGGGGGCGAAATCGAGTTCCGGGAGAGAGGCAAGTACGTTCTGGACGGGATTCGATCGGGTCGAAACCGACCGTCCGGGACGGTTCTACCTCGTCGCGAACGACACGGTCAGCGCGGCGCTACAGCCGGGTCGAGCCCTCGAAATGGCACTCGTCCTCACCGAGGAGTCGCCGTTCGTCGGGGACCGAACCCCGAACCGGACCGCCCGCGTGACCTACGGGACCGAACTCGGCGTCATCAGGCCGCGAGCAACGGTGGCCGGGGCCACCCGGAATGACACGCTCAGCCTCCCGCTGACCGCGGCCGCCCCCATCACCGGGACGGCGACGGTCGCGCCCGGTACGATCGTGACGGCCCACGTCCTCGGAACCGACCCCGATGACTCCGTGACCGTCTCGACGGTCGTGACCGAGGACGGATCCTACGCGACGACGGCGAACGTGAGCGAGTTCGATCCGGGAGCGAGTTACACCGTCTCGGTCACGGCCAACGGCGAGCGAATCAGCGACCTCCATACCGGACAGTTCGCCGCGGCCGAGTCGGCGGTCGACGCCGCAGCCGGCGGGGGCGGTGGTGGATGGGCCGGGTCCGCCAGTCGAGACGAGCCGACCGATCCGGAGCCGACCACGACTGCACCCACCGAGATGGCACCGGATCCGGTGCCGGATATCCCGGAGCGGCCGATCGAACGGGTCCTCGAGGAAGTGCCCGAGCCGCTTCGGCTCGGCCTGGCCGCGCTTTTGATCATCGCGCTCGGGAGTCTCGCCCTGGGCACGGTCGGCGTGGGACTCAAGCGGCTTCTCCGGCCCTGAGTTGGCGGGCTCCGGCCCGGATTCGACGACCGACACACACTTCCCGCGACCGGACGTTTCGATCGACACATGGTCGCCGTCCCTGAACTCGCCCCGCTCACCGATCCGCTGGCGTGGATCGTCGTCCTGTCCTTCGCCGGGAGCGCGGTGCTCGCCTGGCGGGACTCGCCGTATCGACGCCACGCGTTTTCGGCCACCTGGGGACTGTTCGGGATCTTCTGGGCGCTGATGATCCCCCATTACGCCATCGAGATGCGGAGCATCGTCGAAGGGCTCCTGAGCGCGATCGCCGTGCCGGCGTCCCTCTACGTGGGATACCTGACCTGGACCGAGCGTCGGTCCTTCGAGGTTCTCGGCCGTGCGATCGCGGTCATGGGGCTCATCTATCTCCCATTCGAGGCGATCCCGCTTCTCCGGCGCAACGCGATCGAGCTGGTGGTCCAGAACGTCGAGGCGATCCTCCACCTGTACGGATTCGATCCGGCGATCGAAAGCGGACCGGACGCCCTCCGGAACACCTTCGCGTATGTCACCGCCGGAAGCGGTCACCCGTTCACGACGGAGGTCATCCTGGCCTGTACGGGCATCGGGAGCATCTCGATCGTGGTCGGCCTGGTCATGGCCGTCGGCGCGTCGCTCCGCCGAAAGCTGCTCGGGATCGGGATCGCAGTCCCGGTCATCTACGGCCTCAACGTGCTCCGGGTCGCCTTCATCACGCTGGCCAGCCGCCACCAGTGGTTCGCCGCCTTCAAGCGGCCGGTCTTTCTCGTCTTCGGGATCGAGGACCCCTATCTCGTCTCGTATATCGTCGCCGATCGGATCATCTCCCAGTCGGCCTCGGTCGTCGCCCTCGTGCTCATCACGCTGGGGCTCCTCCGGCTGCTACCGGAACTGGCCACGATCGTCGAGGACGTGCTCTTTCTCCTCACCGGCCGGGAGTACGATCTCGAACGGTCGAACTAGTCGGTCGGCTTCTGCTCCAGATCGGGGTGGTCGGCGATGAAGACTGCAGTATGATCCGGAATGTCCTCGCTGATCCAGGAGTTGGCGCCGATCGAGACGTGATCGCCGATCTCGACCGGCCCCATGATGTTCGATCCGGCCCCGATGACGACGTGATCGCCGATATCGGGGTGACGCTTGTAGCCCTTGCGGAGCATGTGCTCCTCGTCTTCGGCCTCTTCGAAGTGAAGGGCACCGAGCGTGACGTTCTGGTAGATCCGGACCCAGTCCCCCACCGTCGCGGTCTCGCCGATGACCACGCCGGTTCCGTGGTCGATGAAACAGTGTTCCCCGATCTCGGCCCCCGGGTGGATGTCGATGCCCGTCTCGGTCTTGGCACACTCGGAGAGTTCACGGGCGTACTCCCCGGCCCCCGCGTCGTAGAGCGCATGGGCGACCCGGTGGACCAGGAGTGCGTGAAAGCCCGGATACGAGCGGATGACTTCTCGGTGGCTCTTCGCCGCCGGGTCGCCCTTGTACGCGGCGACGACGTCCCGCTTCAGCGTTTCCCGGATCGTCGGCGTCTGGTCGAGCACGGCGGTCACGGTCTCGGCCGGACGCTCCTCGCCGTAGAACTCCATTCCGGTCTCGAAGAGCGCGCCCAGTTCCGAGAGACAGTCCCGGATCGCCTCGCGGTCCTCGACCGACGGCCCGGCGTTCCAGAGACGCGGAAAGAACAGGCATTTCAGCCGCTTTATTTCCTCGCGCGGGTGGTCGCGTTCGGGCGCGACGAGGTCGGTCTCGGTGGGGAACGGGTCGGCGTCGGCGCGATAGGACTCCTGGAGCGCCCGATGGGCGTCGCCGGTGTACTCGTAGGCCATAGTGGTGGGCTTGGCGTCACTTGGGACGGCAGGGGTACAAAACCCTCGGAACGGACGATTTCAACTGGGATCAGTATCGATCGCCCGGGCGGGCGAGGATCCGTCCGCCGGCGTAGGCCACGATCGCCAGAACCGCGACGAACGCGAAGGTGAGCGGCATCGAAGGGGCGGTGAGTGGCCAGGCGACCGCCGGCAATCGCGAGCAGCGCGTAGCCCGGGACCCGGCCGAGCGCCGGGAGGAGGACCAACTCATGCGCCGGGACCGAGGTGAACCCGAAGACGAAGTCCGGCCGGGATCGAGAGTGCCCCTTCGGCCGGTTTCGATACCGTCCTCCAGCCGGTCGGACACCGGTCTGCGAACCGTGCCTGATTTGACAGCGGCGGCCGTGGGACTAGACATGCCGGACTCGGACGCCGAAGTCCCCATCACCTGTGAAGCCTGCGGGACCGAAACGAGCGTCCCCATCGAGCGGGTCCCCGAGACGATCGAGGCCCACAACGAGCGCCAGCACGACGGGGCGTCGGTCGCCGAGATCGATCCCGCCGTGAAATCTCGGCTGCAGGACCTGCTCGCCGAGGAGATGGGGCTTCTCGACTAGGACGGGGCGACTGCGGGGAAGGGGGACTGCCGACGGCCGCCGTCGCGGGCACATTCAAGTGTTCGAGGGGAGAACAGGTACAGCATGCCCCCTGCGCGCCCGGTCCTGGTCGCCCTCCTGCTCGTCGTCGGACTGAGCGGCGGCGTCGCCGCCGTCGATACGGGCGTCCTCGACGCGGCGGTCACGGAACCGGCCGCGGCGACGACCGCCGGGGGATCCCAGTACGTCTGGGCCACGGAGGCACCGGCCCTCCGGGTCCACGTGGCCGCGCCGGCATTCGAGGGGAGGCGTGAGTATCGACGCTACGAAGTCCGCGTGACTGAGAGCCGCGATGAGGACGTCGACCCGACCGACGAGCCACTCGCGACGGCCCCCCTCGTCCTCGAGGCCCTCGGCGACGAGCGGGTGACCCTCGAACTCGATCGGACGGACCTGTCCGAACGTGGCCCGCAGTCCGTCTTCGTCGGACTCTACTCCGGGGGTGACCTCCTCGAGGGACGGACCCTCGAGGTGGTCGTGATCCACCGGACCGGCGACGTGGACGGCGACGGGCTCCGAAACGGCCGGGAGGTCGCCGGCGGGACGGACTTCCTCGATCCGGACACGGACGACGATGACCTGCGCGACGGCCTGGAGGTGACCGAGTTCGGAACCGATCCCCTGCGGGTGGACAGCGACGGGGCGGTCACCGATCCGATCGAGATCCGGCACGGAACCGATCCGTGGGCCATCGATACCGACGGGGACGGCCTGAGCGACCGGCGGGAGATCGAGGAGGTGCCGACCGACCCGACGAGGGCTGATACGGACGGCGAGGGACTGGCCGACGGGCGGGAACTCGCGCTCGGGACGGACCCCACCGTGACGGATACGGACGGCGACGGCCTCGGGGACGAGCACGAACTCGCGATCGGCACCGATCCGACCAGGGCGGACACAGACGGCGACGGGGTTCCGGACAACTGGGAGCTGGCGCGGTTCGGGACCGACCCGACGGACCCTGCGTCCGGCGGCGTCACCGGCACGGACGGCCGGCCGAGTGATTCCCCATCGGGCGCGTCCGCGGCGGGGGAATCGGTGCCCGCGTCGATCGGAGGAATGGGGGGCGCCCTGGAGGGCGGGTTGCTGGCGCCCGTCGTCGCGATCGCCGGGGGGCTCGCGGCCAGACGGGTCCTGGACTGGGCGACCTACCCCTAGTCGGGAGGCTCGAAATGGGTTCTCACCGAGGGGTGTCGCCCGACAGGTCAAACCGAAGGATCTCGAACCGGGCGCCGCCTGCATCGCTTTCGGTGAGATACACCGACCAGTTGTGATACCGGGCGACGCGTTTTACGACGGCGAGACCGAGACCGCTTCCGCTGGCAGTCGAGTAATCGTCCTCGAAGACCTCGCCCCGTTCGTCTTCCGGGATGCCGGGGCCATCGTCGGCGACGTAGAAGCCCCGCCCGTCATCGATCTCCCCGACCCGGACGTGGACGTCGTCGCCGGCGTGCTCGACCGCGTTCAGGAAGAGGTTCTCGAGAAGCTGTCGGAGGAGTGCGGGTTCCGCCCGGATCGTCCGGTCGGGGGCCACGGTGCTCTCGAGGGTGGCGTGCTGGGTGGGCACGACCTCCCACCCCTCGCCGACGAGCGAGGCCAGGTCGACCGATTCGATGTTTCGGTTCTCGGGTGGCTTGTCCGTGTTTGCGATCGCCAGCACCTTCTCTATCAGCCCCTCCATGCGGTCGAGCGATGCCGCGATGGTGTCCTTCTCCTCCCCCTCCTCCATGAGGTCCAGGTAGCCCTGGGCGACAGAGAGGGGGTTCCGCAGGTCGTGTGCGGCCGCCTTGGCGAGATGCTCCAGGCGCCTGTTTTTCCGGGCCAACTCCCGTGAGAGCGAGCGCATCCGAAGCAGGGTTTCGATCCGCCACGCGAGGGTTTCCTTCTCGGTCGGCATCGTGATGAGTTCGTCAACGTACGTCCGGATCGTCGGATCGTCCGGAACTGTCGACTCCTGCGTGACGACGAGATACGGCAGGAGTGGCGACTCGGCGGGCTGTTTCTGGTCGAGTAACGTCTCCCGATGGTGGGAGAACGTGCGAGCGTCGAGAATACAGAGATCGACCCCGCGCTCGTCGAGATTCGTCGGCGCGTCGGCGGTCGTGACTGAGTCGTACTGGTCCCCGAGCCAGTCGGCCAGAAGGCGCTGATTTCTCCCATCTGACAGACAGAGGTGAATGTGTGTCCCCTGCGATGTGGCCCCACCGTGTGACTCTCCGGCCTGGGGCTCGACGGCAGGTGGTTCCTGCAGGCGGTCGATCGCCCGCGCGGGATCGATCGATGGCGGGTTCGCCGTGGATACCCCCTCCGGGGTCCGGGAGTGGGGATTGACGGACGAAGTCCCATCGGCGACCACGACAGGATGGGTCTGAAGGACATCGACGAGGTACTCATCCGGAAGCGACGTCCGGTCGTACTGGCACAGTGCGTTCAGGTCGGCATCGGCGACGGTCAGATTGACGTCCGCCTCGAAGGTCGCCAGTTGCTCGTGATCGACGGCAGCGTCCCGTATCCATCCCATTTCGGCTGTGACTCTGCGGCCAGTGTCCCCAGGTCTGGCCGTGAACTCCTCGTTCCAGAAGTCAAGCGCACGGTCGGGGGCAAACCCCCCGTCCTCGAGATAGATTTCCTCGGCTGTCCGGAGGACCAGCCCACCGCCCTCGACGGCCGCCTCCGCGTCGAGGCCGCGTTCCCGGAGCGCGTCGATGATCTCCGCTTTCGTGTTCTCGGCCACGACGTACAGACACCGCTCGTCTCGGGAGCGGCCCCGTTTGAAGAACGAGGCGACGGCGTCCATCCGCCCCGCGTGATCCGCATAGAGAAGAGTGCGGTGTCCGTTCTTCCTGTCCCGCCCCGCCTCGGTGGCGCTCGCTTGGCTCGCCTCGGGATGCTGAGGCGGTCTGCGATCCGTGGGTGACTCACTCGGTTCGCTGAACGTCCCTTCCATGATGACTAGTGTGCTCGCATGATCAGCGCTCCCCCGATCTGTCCCTCGCTGGGGGCATTCTGTGTCACTGGCCCACATTGGACAGGATTGTGCAGGAATATAAAAGTTCTTTATATAGGCGTGATAGGTATTATCACCCGTACATCAGGTTCGTCTCGGCGAGGGTGCGCATTCCCCGCCGGAGCCGTTCGGAGAGCGCGGAGGGGGAGAC
Organism: Halodesulfurarchaeum sp.; assembly: GCA_042216995.1. Classification (GTDB taxonomy): domain Archaea; phylum Halobacteriota; class Halobacteria; order Halobacteriales; family Halobacteriaceae; genus Halodesulfurarchaeum. The sequence goes on along the minus strand of JBDGTI010000090.1, from coordinate 754 downwards.
GCCGAGTTCGGCGGCCAGTTCGTCGAGCGTGACGCGGCGAGGAATGTCGAAAAACCCCGCCTCGGCGGCAGTCTCGAGGGCGTCCCGTTGTTTCGGCGTCAGACCGAATCCGGGTTGCCGTGGTTTCGTTTGCTCGGAGATCCGTTCCACGGCGAACGGTTCGCCCGCCTGGTCGAAATACGTCTGAAAGTCGGTCAGCTGATCGCGGGAGGCGAACCGAACCGTCAACTCCCAGGTCTCCGCCGAGCCCCTCGCCGCGAGGAGGGATCCATCGCGGTCGAATATCCCGTTGATGATCGTCTCGATTCGCTCGCTCCACTGGACGACATAGAGGCGGGCATCGGCGAACGCATCGGAGAGCGTCACTGACACAGCCGTCGGATCACGTTCGATCCGCTCGTGAAAGGGGGAAAGGTCCTCCCCATACACCCACAGAAACGGCATGACCCACTCCTGGGAGTGACTGACGACGCGTTCGAACTCGACCTCGACAGTCGGCACCGCCGGAAGGGTGGCCTTCAGCGCAAACCCATCGGCGGGAACGGTGAATTCGGCGACGATGCTCATAGATACCACAGCGCGGAAACCCACCCCTTCAGGGGTGGGAGGAAGCGCGTTCGCTTGACTACACTCCTGCCGTTGCCGGTGGCAGGCTGACTCCCCCACCGGACCATATTAATGTTTTTAAACATTGGTTGTGTTGTGATAGGTATGACGGTCCGCCGCACGGTTCCGGTCAAACTTGATGTGACCG
>JBDGTI010000034.1:0-8709 GCA_042216995.1 Halodesulfurarchaeum sp. | reverse complement strand
GGTCGGGAACTCGCGATCGGCACCGATCCGACCGTCCCCGACACCGACGGCGACGGCCTCGGGGACACCCGTGAAGTGCGGACGGCACCGACTGACCCCACCGTCGCCGACACCGACGGCGATGGCGTGGGGGACAGGCGGGAACTCGCGGTCGGGACGGATCCGACGGTGACGGACACGGACGGCGACGGTCTGTCGGACGCCCGCGAGCTCGCGATCGGGACGGATCCCTTCGTCCCCGACACCGACGGCGACTATCTCCCGGACGGGATCGACCCGATGCCCCGGGCGATCGAGATCCCGGCGATTCTGCCGCCACAGCTTCTCGCCATCGGGGGGTACATTTGGCTCTTCACCGACTACGGTCCGACCCGGTGGTGAGGATGGGCTCACACGTCGGGCCGGTGCAGCCCTAGCTTTATGCTACTCGTTCCGGAACACAGCCAGTATGACCCTCACGCTACCTGACTACATCATTGGCGCTGGCGGCGCGGGACGGGCCGTCACACGCACACTCACGGAGCAACGGTGGGTGCTCGAGACGGCCAGCGAAGACGGGTCCGGTCTCGTGGTCTATCACGTCGACACGGACACGAGCGTCGACCCGACCGACGACACCCGCGGGTTCGAGTCGATCAGGGACGAGCTGACCTCGGAGAACACGAAAGAGGGGCTGCGGGCCAATCACATCAATCTCGTCGACGACGTCCGGCGGAAACCCGAGAACCACCGGCTGCTCGGCCGGAACATCGCCTCGGATCTGGGCCTCGACGCGTGGTGGCTCGAGGACGACGCGACCCTGGTCTGTGATGAGAGCAACTACTCGACCGGCGTCGTCAGTCGGCGTGCGCTCACGAAGGCGCTCTATCACTACGGTCGGGAGGACGACAGGGATCCGCTCTCGAACGTCATCCAGAACGTCGACTCCAGCGCGGCGATGGTCGTCGCTCTCGGTGGGGGATCGGGATCGGGCATCTTTCAGGACCTCGCCAGGGAGATCGACCGGTCCCGGGATGCCAACCTCACTCTCTTCGCGATCCTGGAGGACCCTGCGGAGGCCGACAGCGGCGATTCGCGTGCCAACACGTACGCCGCGCTCTCCGAGCTGGAGTACCTGGCGCTCACCGACAACAACCCCTTCGAGAACATCGTTCTCATTCCGCCGGAGCCGAGCATCGACGACAGGGAGTTCGACGAAGCGATCGCGTACACCATCGTCGCCTATTACAACGCCAAGGGCGGGGTCGCCGGGACGGACCGTCCCTCGTGGTTCGACGAGTCGGAGCCGACCGGCCCCCCGCAGTTCGCCCCGTTCACGGTGGCGTTCCCCCAGTTCATCCGCTATCCGGGTGAAACGCCCGAAGAGACGGAGAACCGTTTGGAGGAGTTCCTCTCGGCCCAGGAGGACTTCCTGGAGAACGAGCGGGAGGTCCTGCAGCACGCCGAGGAGTTCATCGAAACCCACTACGAGGCATACGATAGCGGCCTGTTCGACAACGCCGGGACGAGCGAGAGCCGCCTCGACGGAAACGAACTCTACAACGAACGGGGGCTCTATGACGGTCGGCTCATGTCGGTTCGGTCCCTCCTCGAGTCCTCGTTCATCGACGAGTTGAACTACCGGGACGTCGAGGACTTCCGCTCGGCGTGGAAGGACCTCCAGGGGAACATCACCGGCGATCGCGAAACCGAACCGGAGAACTCGCCCCGGCGCGAACAACTCATCGACGATCTGGCGGGTCACAACTGGGACGCCGTCGGACAGGGCGCGGCCTCGGAGACCGAGGCGAACTTCTACGAGTTCGTTCGCACCGAACTCGAGCTGATTGGCCGGCGTGCGGCGCTTCTCCGCGTCCTCAAGGACATCCCCGACCAGGAGGTCACAGCCGAACTGCGCCGCGCGTTGAGCTATCAGGAAAGCAGTACGACCTCGAATGCAGATACGTACAGCGACAAACTGCAGAACGCCAAAGCGATCATCGAGGACGCACACGAGGCGGTAACGGCGATCCGCGACGACGCGAACGGGGAGCGGTCCCGCCGCCTCGACAGCTGGGAGACCGAAACCGAGGACGACGTCGAGGCGTTCGTCGAGTTGCTCGTCCGCGGCGGGGACATCGCCCAGCGGTTGTACGATCTCGAGACCGCCCTCGATGACTTCGCCGCGGCAGTCGGCGGCGACGGCCAACAGGCCGGCTGGTCGAGTGCGGCCGAGGCGCGCAACGCTGCCTTCGAGTTCGACGAGGAGGAACTGCGTCGTCTGAACGCGGACCTGCAGGAGATCGGGGTGGAGATGATCGACGTCGATCGGGTCTTCGACTCGGTACAGGGGGTCCGGGACGCCGCGACCGTGAAGCTCGAGGACCGGGGCATTCTGGATCGGCTCTGGAGCGACGATCCCCACTCGGAGTACGAGGACCAGCGACAGCTCAACATCGACAGTCAGGTCTTCGAGCTGAGTGGGTACAACGACCCGCTCGACTGTGAAGCCACCGGGCGGATCGTGCGGATGACCCGCAAGCGCGTGAAAGACCGCCACGCCGAGCTCCGGGAGCGCCTTGCGGACTCCTTCGACGTGATCCTCGAGCCCCGCGAAGACGAGCACCCGACCCGGGAGTCGATCGCCGCCGCACTCGAGGACGAAGTCGAACAGTTCGGCCGGCGGTATCAGGACGTGAAACGCGGCCTCGAGGACGTCAACACCGGCGTCGGCGTCGAGGAGCCGACCCCGAATCAGGACGTCCTCGCGGCCCTCGGGATCGACGCCGACGTGCCGGACGACGTCGAGGTGGACCCGACGTTCACGCCGGCTGCCGAGGACTTCGTCGCGATCATCGAGGAGACGGACGAAGCGGACTTCGACGCGAAACTCGACGGGCGGCAGACGGTCAACGGCACCGTCGAGTGGGAGACCACAGACGACCTCCGAGCGAGTGACCTCGAGGCGGATCTCGAGGCGGAACTCACCGCCGCACTCACGTCCCTGCTCGTCTCGCCCGCGTCTACCATCGCCGATGATCTCTCGGCCGCTGTGGCGGCATTCGACGCGGCCAAGGCCCGGATGGACACGGTCGACGAGATCGTGACCCTCGGGGACATCATCTCCTCGGAGTGGGGCGAATCCGACGAGGAGATGGTCTGGGAGGGCGACGACGAGGCCGGGGCCACCCGCCCGATCGACATCCATACGATTCCCAAGCGGGACACGTCGACGTGGAACACGGACGGGGCGTATCGGTCGATCATCAAGCCGGATCAGCCGGGCCGGCTCGACGCGAAATCGCTCGCCGAAACGCCCATCTGGACGGACGACAAGGAACGTCGGAACCTTCTCGAGAAGCTCGCGGACCGGGTTGATGAGGCGAATCAGAACGCCTCAGCGTACGTTCCCCTCGAGAAACCGGACATCCGGAGCCGATACGATCACCCGATGACGGACTACGAGGGGTACGTTTCCCACACCGTCTTCCTCTCCCAGGTCTTCGACGCCGAGTACACGGGGCAGGTGGACGACGAGGGGGCGAAGGGAACCCCACACGAGGACCTGGCTGAACTCGCGGGGGGCCAACTCGACGGGACCACGGCGACCCCGATCTCGGATCTCTTCCCGACCAGTGCCGCACCGATGAAGTACAACGTGGTTCCAGGGGGCGGGCCGTGGGACTTCGCCTCGGTCTCCTTCCTCGGCGGGGTCTTCCTCGACAACCTCCGGCCGGCTCGGCGGCAGTACAAGTCCGATTACGAACGCTACGCGGGCAAGGAGATCTCCGTCGACTCGAATTACTTCGGGGACGGGCGGTCGATCGACTCCTCGATCGTTCGTCACACCTATGGACTCGATGGCACGATCCCACCCGACGGCGACGAGGAGTTGGCCAGCATCCTCGAAGCGATGGACGGATTTTACGTCCGTCGCTCGAAATTCATCGACTTCGACGATCCGGACGGGCTGGGTACGCTCCTCGATCACGAGATCGAGAGCGGGGAGAAGGACGGCGAATACGGGGACAGCGTCGCGTCCACGCTGCTCGATGAGCACGTCGACCGCGTCGGCTTCAGGACGACCCGGCCGGTCGATTCGTCGGGTGATGACTGATCGGGGTGATGTTCGACGGTCTCACCCCGCGTCGGCGGCGCGATCTCAAGATCGTCGGGCTCCTCACGGTGGGGATCATCCTCGTCGCGTGGTTCGTGGCCCGGTTGGCCGATCGCGCCTGGGCGGCCCACGGGGTCGGGTATACGGCCGTCCACGGAACCGCCTCCGTGCTCGGTGTGGGGCTCCACGCGCTCATCGCGTTCGTGACCGGCGTTCCGATCGCCTGGCTCGCTCTCATGGTCGTCGACCGCTCGAAGCGCATCCAGTCGCCGGCGATCGTCGTCCTGGTCGTGGTGTTCGTGGGCGTCCTGCTCTCGCGTGGCCGGCTCTGGGTCGTCGACTGGCTGGCGAACGTCCTCCCGCTGGTGGCGGGTCTCGGCGTCGGGCTCCTCACGGGCGGCTGGACCGCGGTATTCACTTCACGCATCGAGTTCCCCGCCGCCGCGATCGGCCTCTACACGCTCGCCATCCTGCTCGTTCTCACCTCGATCCTCGACGCGTACGTCCTAGGCGGCTGGTTCCTGGGCGACCCCTCGTCGCTCATGGGGTACCTCGACGCGGCGATCACGCTCGGAGCGGGTATCGCGTTCGTCGGGCTCGTCGGCGGGTTCGTCAGATACCGTGATCAACGCCGTGTCGCGATCGTCGGCTCGGACAGCAGTGGGGCCGCCGTGGTCACGGGGCTCGTGAACCACGTTCAGTCGGACTTCGACAGCCGACTGATATCGGGCGGTGAGACCATCGGCATCGCGCCGGGCAAACTCCGAAACGGCAACGATCCGAACCCGCTCTCCGAGACCGTCGCGGTCGAGTATCGCTCGCCCCAGTTGCTCTCGCGGTGGATCCGCATCACGGCGACCCCGATGGATCTCTCGACGCTCGATCGGGAGATGGCGGCCCGGGAGCCGACCGGCCCTCTCGATTCTGCCGCCGACCTGTTCGTCGGACCGTACCGCGAGTTCGTCCGGACCCGGGCGGGACTTGACACCTCCCCGCAGCGGACCGTCGCCGGCGCGGACGTCGTCGTGTTCGTCTTTTCGATGCGGGAGTTCTTCCCCCCCGGTGCCGTGGTCGACGATCTCGACCCGTGGGAACTCGAGACCCCCATCGACGGCGACGTACTGCGGGACGTGTCCGAGTCCCTCGGGCCCGAAACGCGTGTGCTGCTCGCGATCTACGACGGGGACTACGCACGCAGAATAACGGACGGCGCGGACGGGGCGACCCCGCTTAATGACTCCGCCATCACGGACACGATCAAAACCCCGCTCCCGTTTGTCCCCGCGGCGATCGTCGTGATGGACGCGCTTGGCGAGGCCGAACTCGTCACGGGGTCCTCCGAACTCCGGCGGCGACTCGATCGGCGAGCGGGCTGACTGTGTGGGAGATCGACACCACGGTGTGGGATCCTCGGGGGGCCGTCCCCGCATTCCTTCGACGTCCCCTGGATGGGCTGGGACGAAGCCTGGTCCCAGAACCGGGCCTCCCGGTCAAGATCGAGTCTTCGGGATTCCTTCTCGGTGAGTTCGGCGGATTCAAATTACCGCTCTGAACAAATCCATCGATACATTCCCGCCGGTTATCACGGCGACCGCTGGCTCATCAGTCCCGTGGTCAATCGACTCCGACCGCAATGCGGCAAATCCCACGGCCCCTGCAGGTTCGACGATTTGATTCTCGTAGTGGGCAAGCGTTTCCATTGCCTCGCGAATCTCTTCATCGGTGACGGTGACGAACTCGTCCACGCGCTGTCGAATCAACTCAAAGGGAACCGATCCGATCCGCTTCAAGGCTATCCCGTCCGCGATGGTGTCGACCGAATCGAGTTCGACGATTTCCCCCTTCTCAATAGCGGGGATTACCGTGCTGGCTCCCGCTGCTTGGACCCCAATGACACGCGTGTCGGGAGATCGCGCACGGATCGCCGTTGCAACGCCTGAGATGATACCGCCCCCGCCGATGGGGACCGCAATCACAGCAGGGTCGGGTACGGACTCCAGGATCTCCAACCCGACCGTTCCGGCGCCGGCGATCACCGCCACGTCGTCAAAGCTGCTGATGTAGTTCAACCCCTCCTCTCGTTCGATCTCGTGGGCTTTCTCGACTGCTTCCTCATACTCCTCCCCGTGGAGTACCACGTCACTCCCCATGCGTTTGCAATTCGCGACCTTGGGTTCGGGGGCGGTCTCGGGCATGACGACAGTTGCGGAAATCCCGGCCACGCGGGCGGCCCGGGAGACGCCCTGCGCGTGATTTCCGGTCGAAGCCGTGAGTATGCCGTTTGCCCGCTCTTCCGGGTCCATCTGGAGAACGGAGTTTACCGCACCCCGGGCTTTAAAAGCCCCCGTCAACTGTTGATTTTCAAATTTGGCGTATACACCTTCACCCTTCGGGACGTTTTGTAGTTCAACGGTCGGGGTCCTCCGGACGTGCGGTTCGATTCTTTCCTGCGCCGATTCGATCGATTCGATCGTCAATGACTCCGTACTGGGTGCTGTCATCGGTTTGAGTTGGTGATGCGGGGGTTCGGGAACGGGCGAACGCCTCGAAAGGGATCTGGCACCCGTGGATCGGCTCCCTCCTCCCTGCCATGTGCTATACTTTACTGTGGGGGACGTTGGCACAAAAAGCTCCGGGGTGGGAGTCGGTCGCGTCGAAACCGGCAAGTCGGTCCGCGATCTGCGCGACCCGGAGCACCCGGCCTGCCCCGTCCGTGGAAACCGGCACACTCAGGCTCCCACGCGGGATCGGATGGCGGGACGGGACGGCGAGTCGAACCCCGTGTTGGCTCGACGGGCAGTCGTGTCCCGTGTGAGAATCAGCCGTCGGTCGGTATCATCTAGCACACGATAGGAGTCATCTTCTAGCACACCCGTTGCCCGCTGTCGTGCCGTCTCCCCTTAAGTTCCGGTCGAAATCGGGGGGATAAACATAAGTATCTTTCATTCAAATTGTTGATCCGGGTGATGTGAAACCATGGCAGGTAACCCGGACGAACCGGACGAGAGCGAAACGGGAGATATCGAAGAGGGAGTCGAGGAACTGGTAGAGGAGGAGGAAGAACGATCGATCGACTTCCACGGCGGGAAGTGGATGAGCGCCTTCCCAATTTTGTGGTTCATCGGGTGGGCGATCCTCCAGAGTGCGCTGTTCCGCATCGGAAGCACCAGCGGACTCGTCGCGGGCCTCCTGATCGGCCTGATCATCGGGATGTTCTTCGTGAAGGGAAGCTGGGAGACCTACGCGAACACCATCTTCGAAGGGATGACACAGCGCGTCGCTGCGACGGCCGTCGTGGCGTGGCTGTGGGCCGGGATGTTCGCGGCGACGATACAGGCCGGCGGATTCGTCGGCGGACTGGTGTGGGCGGCACAGGTCGTCAACGTCGGGGAGGCACTCTTCCCGGCGATCACGTTCGTCCTCGCCTCGGTCCTCGCGACCGGCATCGGAACCGGCTACGGGACGACGGTCGCGTTCGTGACCCTGTTCTTCCCGGCGGGGGTCCTCGTCGGGGCGAACCCGGTGTTGATGTTCGCCTCGATCCTCTCGGGGGCGGTCTTCGGTGACAACCTCGCCCCGGTCAGCGACACGACCATCGTCAGTGCGGTCACGCAGAACGCGGACATCGGGGGCGTCGTCGCCTCCCGGTTCAAGTACTCGATACTGGCGGCAATCGCTGCCACCATCGGATACGTCATCGCCGGGTCGTCGATGGACGGCCTCGAGATCGGCGGCGGGGCCGGCCAGGTCATGGCCCAGGCGGCCGAACCGGCAGGCCTCATCCATCTCATCTCGATGCTGATCGTGATCTTCACCGCCTTCAGGGGCCGCCACATCGTCGAGGCGATCTCCTGGGGAATCGTGTTCGCATTCATCTTCAACATCGTTCTGGGCCTGGCACCGGTCACCGCGATGATCCACCTCCAGGTCCCCGCGGAAGCGCCACTCGCGGGGCTCACGAAGGTGCTGCCCTTCGCTACGATCTCCGAGACTGCGGCCGTCTCCGGTAGCATCTACTCGGGCGCCGTCGGCTTCTTCCCGATGGTCGTCCTGGTCCTGCTGATCGTGTCCGCAGTCTGGATCATGGTCCGTGGCGGCGGGTTCGAGGCGCTTCTCGACTGGCTGCTCGGGAGCGTGGCCAACAACGTCAGAAGCGCCGAGCTGACGATGGTGCTGGGAACGGCGATCATCAACACGATGATCACGATCAACACGGCAGCCGAGATCGCGATCGCGCCCTACATCGGGAACATCGGCGAGCGCTTCAACCTGAACGGCTACCGGCGCGCGAACATCCTCGACGCGAACACGTCCGCAATGGGATATGTCTTCCCGTGGTCAGGAGGTGTCCTCGTGGGGTATCAGGCGATGGTTTCCCAGGTCGTCCCGAGATTCGAGTGGTTCACGATGGAGATGGTCGTGAACCCGGCGGCAGTGTTCCCCTTCGTCTTCCATAGCTGGTTCCTCGTCCTGACCTTCGTCATCGCCGCGATCACCGGCTTCGGACGCGAGTACATTACCGATCGCTCCCCCGAGGAGGTGGCACGAGTATGAGCGACTCCGAACAACCAAGCGGCATCGGCAAGTACCTGAAAGGCTGGAGCTTCCGAACC
>JBDGTI010000051.1:0-8808 GCA_042216995.1 Halodesulfurarchaeum sp. | reverse complement strand
CTGGGTCGTTGCCCCCAGAAGGCAACAGGATTGGCCACTACCCCATGGGACTGCGTGGCCGATCCTATTCGACGCGAGCCCTTAACGGTTCCGCGTTCGGATCGAATCGGATCAGCCGGGTTCCGCTATCCTTTTGCTCGTGATGGACGACCCCCGGGACGATGTACGTCGGTCGCTTCATCGTCGTCGGCCCCGATGTCGCCGCGTATCGCGTCTCCTCCCGCTCGTTCCCCAACCGGAAAATCGTCGAACGGGGCGATACGCTGACCGTGACCCCCACCGAGGAGGCCCCCGAGACGGACAACCCCTACATCGCCTACAACTGCGTCAGACCCGGAGCCAGCGGTGTCGTCGTGGGCAACGGATCACACGTCGACCCGATCGCGGAGAAACTCGACATGGGCTACCCGCCGCGGGACGCGCTCGTGAGCGGTCTGTTCGCCCTGGACTACGAGAAGGACGACTACGACACCCCCCGGATCGCGGGTGTCCTCGGCGAGGAGTCCGTCGTCGGGATCGTCCGCCCGGACGCCCTGCTGGTGCGGGAAGTCGCCGAACCGACTCTCGTCGCCACGTACGAACTCGACGCGCCCGAGCCCTACGCGTTCGCCGCCGAAACTGCCGAAGAGGCGGCCCACGAGGCCTACGCGGCCGAGTTCGAGCACGCCGTCGCCGCCGCCGGCGTCGCCCTGACGGACGGGGACGTCGAACTCGCGGTCCACCAATCGAGTTAATAATTAGCCTGACCGCCGAACGACCCGCCATGCAGATCGGGCTCATTTCCGACATTCACGCGAATCACGTCGCGCTGGAGGCTGTTCTCGCGGACATGCCGCCGGTCGATCGGATCGTCTGTGCCGGGGATCTGGTCGGCTACAACCCCTGGCCGGCAGCCGTCCTCGAGACGATCCGCGAACGGGAGATACCCTGTGTCCAGGGCAATCACGATCGGATGGTCGCCTCGGAACGCAACTTCGCGGGCAACGAGATGGCCCGCGCCGGGGTGCGACTCGCCCGCGAACAGCTCTCCCCCGAGCAGATCGAGTACCTCGCGGACCTGCCGACCGAACGGCGTCTCTTCGACGGTCGAGTCGCGATCGTCCACGGCCACCCCGATGATCCGGATCACTACACCTTCCCCGAGGAGTTCGGTCCCCACCTGCTCGGGGAGGAATCGGTGCTCGTCCTCGGACATACCCACGTACAGCACGTCGAATCGACCGAGGCCGGCATCGTCCTCAATCCGGGGAGCGTGGGCCAGCCCCGGGACCGGGACCCACAGGCGGCCTACGCGGTGCTCGACCTCGACGCGCTGTCGGTCGAGACCCATCGAGTCCCCTATGATATCAGCCGCGTCGAACAGGCCGTCATGGAGGCTGACCTGCCGCCTGAGACCGCAAAGCGGTTGCACGAGGGGCGGTAGACCGGATCGAACTCGACCGGGGAAGATAGGCCGGATTCGCTGGGATCCTCGGATATCGTGTGGATCCGTCCCGTCTTCGGGGCGCGTGCCGCTCGGTATTCGAGAGACGAACGCGGCGATCCGGGATCAGTACCATCGACATCGGGGTCCTGCGCGGCGGTGGGGTGCCAGGCGATGGGTCCCGGACCTGTGAGCAGGCGATCGGATCCCCCCACTCCCTTATACAATCCCACTACCTTATACAGCATGCCCGAAAAGACCGATCCATGACCCAACGGAAGCCAACGTGGCTCCGCGAGGAGCTCTCCGGCGTGGACCGACAGCACCACGCCGTCCACGAGACCGTCGCCGATCGGGAGCTGACCACCGTCTGTGAGGAAGCCTCCTGTCCGAACCGCGAGGAGTGCTGGACCCAGGAGCGCACCGCCTCGTTCATGATTCTCGGGGACACCTGTACCCGGGGCTGCTCGTTCTGTGACGTACCCACCGGATCGCCGGCGCCGCCGGACCCGAGCGAGCCGGGCCGCCTGGCCGGCGCGGTCGACGACCTCGATTTGTCCTACGTCGTCATCACCTCCGTCGATCGCGACGATCTACCCGACGGCGGGGCAGCGCACTTCGCGGACTGCATCCGGGCGGTCAAAGAGCACAACCCCGAGACGACCGTCGAGGTGCTCATCCCCGACTTCCAGGGCTCGAGGGAGGCGCTTCGAACCATCGTCCGGGCCGGGCCGGACGTGATCGGTCACAACCTGGAGACGGTGCGGCGGCTTCAGGACGAAATCCGGGACCCGCGAGCGGCGTACTATCAGTCGCTGTCGGTCCTCGAGGGGGTGAAGAAGCTCGACGACGGCATCTTCACGAAGAGCGCGCTCATGGTCGGGTTCGGCGAGACCGAAGCGGAGATCGAGGCGGCAATGGACGACCTCCGGGGAGCCGCGGTGGACTTCCTCACCATCGGGCAGTACCTCCGACCCACGGGAACCCATCCCGAGGTCGTCGAGTACGTCCCCCCGGATCAGTTCGAGGCCTACCGCGAGTACGGCGAGTCACGGGGGTTCGCGTACGTCGCCTCGGCCCCCACGGTCCGGTCCTCCTACCGGGCCGGCGAGCTGTGGGTCGAGAACGCCCTCGAATCGGGGGTCGAGCCCGACAGCCTGGACTAGCGCTCGAAGTTCCAGTCCTCGGTCCGGTACTTCTCCTCGGCCAGGGTTTCGGCCCGGTCGAGTTCCGCCTCCCGGTACTCATCGACGCGGTAGTCCCGACCGGCGGTGAACGCCTCGATCATGGCCTCGCGGAGCTCGTCCATCGAGGCGTCGGTGACCGAACGCACGGTCGCGACCCGGTCCCGGGCGGCCTCCGTGGCCTTATCGGAGAGCTTTTCGGCGTCGACGGACAGCGCCGTGAACATTTTCTCGGGCTCGAGATCGTAGAGGATCGTCCCGTGCTGGAGCAACACGCCATCCCGCCGGGTCTGGGCGTTCCCCGAGAGCTTTCGGCCGTCGAGTTCGATGTCGTTGATGGGGGCGAACGCGGCGTCGATCCCCAGTCGATCGAATCCGTCTATCACCCGACCGCAGATCTCCCGGTAGCTCGCCTCGATGTCCGCCGGATAGGTTTCCGCGGGGGCGATCACGGAGTAGGTGAGCTCACCCGCCGGATCGTGGTAGACCGCGCCCCCGCCCGTTCGACGGCGGACGTAATCGATGCCCGCCTCCTCGCAGGCCTCGACGTCGACCTCGCGCTCCAGGGACTGGAAGTAGCCGATGCTGACCGCGGCCGGCTCCCACCGGTAGAACCTGATGACCGGATCGGCGCCGTCGGCGATCTCCTCCTGGAGGGTCTCGTCGATGGCCATGTTGGTCGCGGCGTCGAACTGACCCCGGGGAATCAGCCGCCACGTCATGTTCGACCACCGACACACCGTCCCCCGTCAGGGACGGGACCGATCGCCGGTTGAGACGTTCTGACAGTGAACATGGGCGGCTCTCGGGGAGGTACGGGATTAAGGGTACCGATCGGGACGCGGCCTCGGTCGGCGGAGGACCGATTGGCCAGTGGGCCCCCGGCTCCCGCCGATGACATCAGAACGCGTTCTGGACGAGATCGAGGGCGTCCTCGCGATCCGCCCAGGGGACGAACACCGCGACGGATGTGGCACTCGTGATGACGTCGATGAGGTTGATGCGGGCATCGGCGAGCGGTTCGACGATGTCCTCGACCACGCCCGGTCGATCGGGGAATTCGGTGCCCAGGACCCGGATCACGGCGATGTCCTCGGTGACGGTCACGCTGGAGAGGGTGTTGTTCGAGAGGATCTTGGCGTGGAGCACGTTCTCGGCGGTGTCGGCGACGTCCCGATCGACGTAGAAGGTGACCGAGTCCATCCCCGAGGCCACCGCATCGACGTTGATGCCCGCCTCGTAGAGCGCGCCCGAGAGCGCATGAAGGATCCCGGGGGTCGTCCTGATCGAGCGGCCGGCGATGGTCAGGCAGGCCAGGGGCTCCTCGCGCATGTCGACCATGTGCTCGAACTTGCCCTCGATGGTCGTTCCGCCCGAGAGAATGTCCCGGTGCTGGTAGTGAATGACCCGGACGTCGAGGTCTTCGTCCTTGTAGCTCAGGGCGCTCGGAGCGACGACCTCCGCGCCGCGGAAGGAGAGGTTCCGCAACTCGTCGACGGTGATCTCGCCCACGTTCTGGGCCCCCTCGACGACGTTCGGGTCGCCGGTCATGACCCCCTCGACGTCGGTGACGATGACGACCTGATCGGCGTCCATGTACTGGCCGAGCATGACCGCCGTCGTGTCGCTGCCGCCCCGGCCCAGCGTGGTCATGTTCCCCTCGGGATCCTCGGCGAGGAACCCGGTGATGATCGGGACGACGTCATCGAGCTTGGCCGCCAGTTCCTGGGATCGAGAGCGGGTCTCCTCGGGGAGGACCTCCCCCCGGTCGTTCGTGACGACCGGCCAGTCGGGGTGGCCGGGCTCGACGAAGTCACTCTCGATGTCCCGGGCGATGAGTGCGGCCTTGAGCAGTCGAACGCTGGTCCGCTCGCCCATCGAGACGATCTCGGCTTCGTCCTGGTCGGTCGCGTCGAACTCGATGGCCTCCAGCAGTTCGTCGGTGGTATCGCCCATCGCGCTGGCGACCACCGCGACCTCGTGGCCGGCCTCGGCCACGTCGGCGATCGAATCGGCCGCCCGGTCGATGCGCTCACCGCTGCCGAGGCTCGTGCCGCCGAACTTGATGACTACCCGCATACCAGTTGCCTCCCTGACGTGCTAGAGTGGTGCATAGGCTGGGATAGCACATGGGCAATCATAACTGTGTCCTTCGCAGGAAGTCGACCGGCCCGCTGCCTCGGAGTCGCCACTCCGGTTGGCTCAGGCGAACTTCCGGACGGTCACGTCGAGGGTGTCGAGGTCCAAAACCGGGACCGTCCCGACGTCCGGCGTGATGTTGACGCTGCGCTGGAAGGACGTCTGTCCCTGGAAACAGCCCGAGTTGACCAGTCGGACGCCGTGGTAGGCCCCGACGCCGAGCTTGTGGACGTGGCCGGAGTGCATCACGTCCGGAACGTCCTCGATGAGGAGGTAATCTCGCGTCTCGGGCGCGATCCGGTTCTTCCCGCCGTAGGCGGGAGCGACGTGTCGTTTCTTGAGCAGTTGGGCCATGGCCTGATCGGGCCGGTCGTAGCTCACCTCCTCGAGGGGCAGTTCGGCGACCACCTCGTCCAGGGAGACGCCGTGGTAGAGCAGGATCGAGACGCCCTCGATGGTCACCGTCGAGGGGTTGCCGGAGATGCGGGCGTCGTGGGCCGACATGATCTCGCGGAGTTCGGGGTCGAACGCCGGCTGGGGCTCGGCCAGCCGAACGGCGTCGTGGTTCCCCGGAATCATGACGATCTCGAGGTCGCCGGGGACCGCCTTGAGACGCTCGGAGAAGCGCTCGTACTGCTCGTAGATGTCGATCACGTCCAGTTCCTCGTCCTGGTCCGGATAGACTCCCACCCCCTCGACCAGGTCACCGGCGATCAGGAGGTACTCCACCGCCTCGGCCTCGGGGGAGGAGAGCCAGTCGGCGAAGTCGGCCCATGCCCCGGCCCGGAACTCCTGGCTCCCGACGTGGAGGTCACTCACCAGGGCCGCTTGCACGTGTCTGTCGGCCGTGGTGGGTTCGAACGTGCGCGGGACGTCCGGGAAGAACAGGTCATCGGCGAAGAGAAGTCCCCCGTCGTCCGAGAGGGTACCGCGAACGGCGATGACCTCATCGAGGAGGAGTTCGTCCACGGCGGAGGCGAACTCGCGGTCCTTCATGACGAGGGCCGGAAAGGTCCCGTTCGTGTCCTCGAGTTCGATCAGCCGGTGCCCGTTTCGGGTCGACCGGACCTCGGAGACCAGCCCGATGACCGCCCCCTCGGACCCGGCGGGCATCGACTCCAGGGCGTCAGTCGGTCGGTGCTTGACCCGGCCCCGGAGCATCGCCGCGAGCCGCTCGTATCGGTCCCGGAACACCGAGACGAAGTCCTCGTACTCCCCGGTTCCCGTGCTTTCCCCCGTGACGTCTCCCCGGATGACAGGTTCGACAGGGTCCCTGTCTGGCCCGGCAGCGTCCCCGTCGGACCGATCCCGTCGAATCGACGCCGACCCCCCTTCCGATGTCTCCGAAGGGGTCCGCGAGGCGGGTTCGGAGTCGGCCGTATCCGTCCCTCCCTCCGACGCCGAAGCCGGGGGCGTCCGGCTCGGGGCGTCCTCGAGAACGGGTCTGACGTCCGCGGCGGTGATCGTCACCGCTTCCGTGCCCACCTGGTCGAGGACGGCCTCGACGGCTCGGTCGGGATCCGGGGCGCCGGCCAACAGCGTGACCGCCTCGCGTTCGGCGTTGAGACCGGCGGCAGTGAGTTGCTTCACGATCCGAACCGGTGACGCACGCGGCACGAACAAACGGAGGGGAACGGACCCCAAAAGCGTAGCGACTGGGCCCGCCCGCGATGGCATGGGAACTTTGAAACGGGAAAGCACAGTAGGGCGGAGTATGGGTCCCGACGGGGAGCGGCGTGAGGAGGGCGAGGAGTCGGATCAGTCGGAGTTCGACGGGACAGCAGGTCCCCACTCCCCGTACGCCGAAACCGAGGGGGAATCGGACTCCCGATCCGTGCGATCGACCCTGCGGTGGCTTCGCCGGACCGACCACACGGCCGTCCAGTTGCTCCGCGAGACGGCATTCAGTCTGTTGATCGTGGCGACAGTCGGTTTCCTCCTCTTCGCGGTAAGCGGGGTCTGGCCTCCGCTCGTCGCCGTCGAAAGCAGCAGCATGGAACCACACCTGCACAAGGGCGACCTGGTCCTCGTGGTGGAAGAACACCGATTCCCCGACCCGGCCTACACGGCCGAGAACACCGGCGTCGTCACCGCCAGGGTGGGAGCCAGGCACAACTACACCCAGTTCGGCGCGCCGGGAGACGTGATCGTGTATCGCCCGGACGGCTCGAAAACCGCCACCCCGATAATCCACCGCGCCCGTTTCTGGGTCGAGGAGGGCGAAAACTGGTATGACATCGCCGATCCGGCCTACATCCAGGCCGATTCCTGTGCGGAACTCCCGGCGTGTCCGGCCCCGACTGCCGGCTTCATCACGAAGGGGGACAATCCGGTCACGAACGACTACTACGACCAGACACAGGGGATCAGCACGATCGTGAAGCCGGAGTGGATCAAGGGGACCGCCGTGCTCCGGATCCCGTGGCTTGGCTGGATTCGCCTCGCCGTCACTGAAATTCGTTTCCCGGGGATCCCAGCAGCCCTCGGCGCGCCCTGAAAATCGAGTGGGGCACGCCGTCGCCAATGTCGACTGGGGCATCCACGACGTTGCCGGGGCGTATGGCGAATCGTACTCTCCCAGCAATCGGGCACCCGGCGAAGCGAAGCGGGGATCACTCGGCGTAAAGCGAGTAGAGAATCACGCCGAACCCGACGACGGCAAGCGCGCTCTCGATCGCGATCGCCCACTCCCGAGGCATGACGAGGATCGTATCGACGATCCCGCCGAGGAGTGCTCCCAGGGTGATGATCGCGAAGCCAACGGAGAGATAGCGGAGCGACCGGGCGCCCGTGCGGCGATAGGCCTGGAAGGCGAAGTAGGTGATGAATCCGCCTAGAAGAACTGATGCGCCCTTCAACAGGACGATCAACGCCGTTGGATCGATCATGTCTATCATGTTTCCCGTCTCACCTCCGCCCACAGCGATTCGAGGCGCTCGTCGGTCGATTCGGGCTGTCGCTGGATCGCGACCTCGATCTCGTGATTCTCATCCAGGCCGATCGCGACCTGTTCGAAGGCGATATCGTACTGGGTCGTGTGGTGGCCATCCGATTGGATGACGGTCCGTTCGGAGAGCAATGAGGCGTCCGTGAGGATATCGAGCTTTCGGTAGGTCGTCGAGAGCGGCAGGTCACAGTCCTCGGAGAGTTCCTTCGCCGTCCGCGGTTCATCGAGGTGTTCGATGATTCGGCGGCAGTCGTTGTCCTCGAGGGCGTCGAACACGGCCTGGCAGTCAGGAGGGTCCTCGCTCCCCAGCGGACCGGCTACCATCAATCAGAAGGTGGTGGCGTAATGGTAATAACTCCGTCGTCTTTCCGGCAGAATGCAGGCCGATCTATCCGGGGGAACGCAGGCCGATATAGTGACGGGGGCATGCAGTGACGGGGGCATGCGGGTCACGGAGCGGTGCTAGTGGTGACGATGCTAGTGGTGAGTATCGTCAAACCGGGCCTGGAAGAACGGCGAAATGTCCCCCACGTCACCGATCCGCGAGTCGGCCTGGAGGACCGTCTCGGTCTCCTCGACCGGGACCGAGAGGCTGATTTCTTTGGTCCGACCGTAGCGGCCCTTGCTCACGACGACCGCGTTGACGATCCCAAGCATGTCGAGTTCGCTGATGAGATCGGTCACGCGACGCTGGGTCAACACGTCCGCGTCGATCTCCGTACAGAGTCGTTTGTAGATGTTGTAGACCTCGCCCGTGTTGATGTTCCGGACATCGTGTTTCTCGTGGAGCACGATGGCGTACAGGACGAGTTTCGACTGGGTGGGGAGTGTCCGGACGACCTCGACGACCCGATCGAGCTCGATCTTGTCCTGGGCCTTCCGGACGTGTTCCTCGGTCACCGTTTCGGCCTGTTCGCGCTCGGCCAGTTCGCCGGCGGTCCGGAGCAGATCGAGCGCGCGGCGGGCGTCGCCGTGCTCCTGGGCCGCGAAGGCCGCACAGAGCGGGATCACGTCCTCGGAGAGCGCGTCGTCCTTGAACGCGACGTCCGCCCGGTGGGTCAGGATGTCCCGGAGCTGATTGGCGTCGTAGGGCGGGAAGACGATCTCCTCCTCGC
>JBDGTI010000007.1:0-8963 GCA_042216995.1 Halodesulfurarchaeum sp. | reverse complement strand
CGATGTACCCGCCGTGTAGGAGCGTATCGAGCGCGGGCACCCCCGAACTCAGCGGAGAGATATCGGTGTCCATACGATCAATTTTGAGTTGCTCGCTAATTACTCCTTCCTTAGAATACTGAACCGGTCTCTCGTATCTCCATCGGATGGTACCACACGTGTCGAGACGTTCCCGACTCGCCCATGGATCGGGCGTAGTCTATCCTTCTGCCATCTCTGACGCATCGATCCGATCGCGTTCACCTGCCTACTGACGGTGTAGTCTACTACCCGGATCTGGAATTTGATATAGCGGAATACGATTCATATTTTGGGTAACGCCCGAGAATCGAGACGAAGAACTGCTAACCCAGAAGTGGGAACGAGGAGAATCACCTTCACTTCGCTGAACAGGTGACGATCTACGGAAGTCGCCGCTGTCGGGCACGGTTAATGGAGAACTGATATCGGATTGATCTTTTTCGCTGATCTCGGAATAGTGGGTGATACAACTATCGTCTTGAGATTAGCGCTTCCAGCGACCGCAAAACCAGCCAAAAGTTTCACACAGCGGATATTGGATTCTATATCCGGTTGCGACGGTATCAGCTGAATTTTCTCCACATCTCGCAGATGCGAACCCACTCCAGGGGTACATCGCAAATCCCACGACCGGCCCCCGGACGAGGGTGAACACGCAGATGCCCGTGGCGTTAGCAGTCCACTTCCTCAGTACGGAGACGATGTCTACAAATGCGACCCATATCGCGGTCGGAAAAGGAGGAACTCGGATTTCGTACCTAGTCCAGTTCATTGGAGAACGGTCGCCGGCAACGACTGATTGTCGACGCAATCAAGATCCCGGTTCCGGGCATAGTTGCGCCTGAGATCCCATCCACGCACGAACTGACGTGTTCGTTGCGTTCTGTCTCCGACTCGTCGGTGGCATCACCGACTACGAACGAGGAAACGATCCGGACTGAAAGATGCCATAAGACGTTCTAACGCGTTCTAGTTTTCGATTAATATACTTCGTACTCCTCGAGATATCGTTTCACCGTATCACTTTTATAGTCAACACGAGTGCCGAGTATGCCGGATTCAGCGGCTGCTGCATCCGTTTCTACCCTCTCAGATGGGATTTTATGATCAGTCAGTTCCGCAACGACGTGATCACTGAACATATCATCGTGTAGTACTTCGATCGTGCCCCCGCTGTCGTCTCCGATGAAGTAACTTCCCTTCTTCTGTGAGAGGATACTGGCTGCTTTTTCCTTTGGTATTGTTAGATAGATCGTTTCTGTCATATTCTATATTTTGGGAAGCATACAGTTAACCGTTTATGCATACGCGTATCATGACACTCTCATCGGACCATCTCCCCCTGTTCCTTGTCCGCCCGATTGAGCAGGCTGATCGATACGAAACCGGGTCCATTCACGTCCCCCACATTCATTGGCATGCCGATTCTACTCTGGGACTGTGTCCGAGGACAACCCATTCGACGACCTCGACATTCCCGAAGACCCGACAGCCGACCTCGATCGTGCAACCCGGCGTCTGCAGGTGCATACCGAGGAGCGACGCTATGGGAAGCAGATGGTCATCATCGAGGGCCTCGACAGCGAGTCCGAAATGGAATCGCTTGCGTCGGACCTGAAGTCGTCACTCGGGACGGGCGGCACCGTCAAGGAGGGACACATCGAGATCCAAGGCGATCACGAGGATCGCGTTCGCTCGCTATTGAACGAGAAGGGCTACCAGGTCTGACTGGGGACGGAGGACCGACCGCGATCCCGGATTCTCGGGGGCTGACAGTCAATTGCGGCGCAGAACCACCACTCCGACGAGCACCACGGCCAGGGGTACCAAAAGCGGCGACGTCGACGCTGATACCCCCGAGACCGGCGTGAGCGGGGGCGGTTTCGTGACCGGAATGCTGGTCGGTCGAGCGGTCGACGAACGCGGGCCCGCCTTCGTGGATTCGGTGGCTGTCACCGTCCCGGCCGATGTCTCGGACTCGTCCGCGGTGTCGATCTCGACCGATATCGGCCCCGCGATGTGTGTTCGACCGTAGGAGTCGACGACCTCGATTCGGACGTCGTGGCGGCCGGGGTCGAGGGAGAGGGTCCGACTGATCTCGATCCGGTTCCGGGGTTCGCCGTCGTACACCTGCTCATAGGCCGTCACTCGCCCCGTCTCGTTTGCCGTCGCCTCGACAACGACCTGCACGATCGACCCGTTCGACACCGTCGCCTCGAGGTGGTAGCCCGTCCCGTCGACGATCCCGGACTGGTTTTTCTCGACGGCGATCTCCGGGACGGCCCGCTCCGCCGGTGTCACCGGGTCGTACACGACGGCGGTCGTGGCTTTGGCATACCGCCCCGCGTAATCGGTGACGTTGACGGTCACGTTGTGGATACCGGGGTGATAGAACTCGATGGTCACCGGGCGGGTCACGTTCGTCCGGCCCGCTCCGAGCAGTTTCGCCGTCGGGTCGAGTACCCGCCGACTCGGCTGCCCGCTCACCCGGACGACGATCGAGCGGACGGCGACCGCGTCAGTCGCCACCACGGTGGGGCGGATCGTGCGCGAGGCGGTCTCGTTGGGCCAGCCCCGGAGCGTGACGCTTGGTTTCCCCTCGTCGGTCACCCGGAAGCGGGTGAACTGCCGAGCCGTGTTGCCGTACTCGTCGGTGGCGACGACGGCGAGCGTGTGATTGCCCAGGGCCAGCGTGGTCTCGAGGACGAACGAGCCGTTCTGTAGCGTCGTGGTTTCGACAGACTGGCCGCTGCCGCGTATCCATGCGGTGAACTGCGTGATCTCCGCGGCGTCCGTGACCGTTCCCTTCACCGTCAGGGTGGCGTTGGTACGGTGGATCCGCTCCGGAAACTGGTGGCCCGGCTCGACGGTGATGGGACTGGTGAGACCGACGTTCGGGGCCAGCGAGTCCTGGTAGACGTGCACGAGATGGGTCTGCAGACCCTCGCCCTCGACCGTGGCGACCACCTGGATCGTGTTCCAGCGGGCGTGGAGGGCGGCCGGTTCGAAGGACGTCTCGAATCGGCTCGACCCGGGGGTGGCCTCGAGGACGTCTTTGCCGTTGATCCGCACGAGAACCGTCTCGATCGGCGCGTCCGCCCGCACGACCAGGGAGAGATTGACCTCGGGGCGGACGATCCACGCGCCGTCGCGCACCGTCTCGCCGTTGACGGTGACTGTCACGTTCGGGGAATCTGCCGCCTGAGCGACCGGCGCCCCGAATGCCACCGCTGAGAGTACGAGGAGGACGAGCCAGCCGAGGACTGCCGGAGAACGGGCGTTCATCGAGTGTGTACCGTCCACTTCTCCGACGCGAGAGTTAAAGGCTGCGAGGGTCGTTTGCGAACGCTTTTCCGGCATCACGGACTTCGTTCGTCCAATGGACCTGGAACCGAAGCGTCGCCGTTTCCTCGAGTTGGCCGGAACCGGAATGACCCTCTCGCTCGCCGGATGTAGCGCCCCCAGCCCGTCGGGGACCAGAGCAGCCACCGAAGAAATCGGGGAGCGGGTGACGGTCACGCTCGCTCTCGAGATCGATCAACAGGCACTGCAGAACGTCCGACGCCGCCTCACTCAAAAGCTACAGAACGGGACGATCAACCGAACCGAGGCCCAGAAACAGTTCTACGCCGCCGAGGAGAATCTGTTGAAGGAGGCCGCTTCGGCCTTCCGTGATCGCATCGCCGGTCTCGATTCGATCGCCGTGACGAAAAGCGCCCCCCGGATCGGCGTCCTGTTGGTCTCGGGGACGCCGGCAGCCCTGATCGAGACACTGAGCTATCAAGAGGTCAGGGGCCTGTTCCCCGAGGGGACCTTCCAGCGAGCCGTCGAACAGGTCGGGGATGGCGACTGATCAGTCGAGGTAGACGTCGATCGTCACGGTCCGTACATACACCGTCTCCGCTTCGACCGGACAGGACACGGTGTCGCCCGCGAGGACACAGTCGCTGCCGGTTTCGGCTTCGAGCCAACTGATCCAGGCGCCCGGTCGGGGCGTCGTCACGTTGACCCACAGGTCGTAGGGCCCATCGGTGTAGGCGTGCACGGACTGGGAGAGCAGTTCCGTCCGAACGAGGACCCGGGCCGATCCGGCGATTCCCGTCCCGTGCCCGCGGGTGTCGACCATCGTGATGAACATCGGATTGCCGAATCTGAACGGCGGTTCGGCCGTCATGACCGAGCCGCCGGCCTCCGAGCGGATGACGGCCCCGCTCGCGTAGACGATCCGCCCGGTTTGCCCCGCCGAATAGACGATCGGCTCCAGGGTCGTCCGATTCGTTCCCACCCCCTCGACGGAGACGGTGATCGTCACCGGGTCCCCGAATCCGAGACGCGCATCGGCGAGTTGAATTCCCGTACTGCGACTCGGGACGCGGTTTTCGAGGTGGTCCGCGACGTTCGCCCTGAGCATCTCGAAGGCCCGCTCTGCGTTCTCGAACCGTTGGGCGGCCCGAACGTCCTCGAGGGCGCCGTAGCCGGCCACCGTCACGACGCCGACCGAACTCGTGATCAGCGCGAAGATCAGGACGTAGCCCAATACGTCGCTGACGCCTCTATCCATCCCGCACCACCAGCGTTCCGTTGTTCCCGTGGATGAGGATCGGTCCACCGGGAACGGTCGCCTCCTTCACCCGCGATTCGTTCGCGACGGGGACCGTTTCGACGACCGCTGGATCGGTCATGGTGAGACGGATCGTAACGGCGCCGTCGGCGGTGTGGATATGCACGCGATAGCTGCTCCCGAGGACGGTTTTCGGCAGCGTCATGCGGACCGTGACCGTCCCGTCGTCCGGAAGCCGGTCGGCCGTCTCCAGGTTGGCCGCGATGCGGTTCCCGAGGACCTCGAGTTCGGTCCGCGCAATGCGCTCTCGCTGGTCGGCCACGAGACCCGTCCCCGCGATCAGGAGGCCAGCGATCAGGATCGTGGCGATACCGATATTGAGGACGTAGCCGACAACCGTGGAGACGCCGCGATCTACGCCTGCCATATGACCACCTCCACCCGGAGGACGTTGTAGAGGGGGCCCCGGGACACGTCTCGGATGAAGTACCCGTCTGCCTCCTCGAGTGTCCGGTTCGTCGGTGACTCGTCCGGGGCCCGAAGCCGATCGCCGTCGTAAAGCGTGACCGTTCGAGTCACGGTCACGGCCCGATCGGACGGCTCGCCCCGGTGGACGAGCACTCGCGACCGCTGGTCCCCCGCCGAGCTCACGTACAGGACGTTCACGTTGTACACCAGCCCCGCCGCCCCGAGGCTTCGCTCGAGGATCGTCCCGAACTCAGTTGGGGGTGCCGTACTGTACTGACCGGACACGCCGGAGTGGTGGAACCGGTCGGCACTCCCGTTCCAGTAGAGCACGGTGTCTTTGAGTTCGCCCCGGTCCGCCGCCGTCATGAGTGCGCCCTCGGCGGCACTGGCTGCCTGGTTCTGGAGGTGCTGGCTCGCCGTGTTCGCGGTGAGCGGAGTGACAGCCGTCAGCTGCAGCGCGACGATCACGCCGGTCAGGATCAACAGCGCGGCCGCGATCCCCTCGAGGGTGTGAGCCTGGCCGCGATCTCGGTCGGAACCGGTCTGTAGTGTTGTGTGCATACTCACCACACCCGGACGATCAGGTCGGCCGGATACCCGTCGATCGAGACGACACGCCAAGCCGTCGTCACCGAAGCCGTGGTCGGGGGCGTCGATCCCGCCGTCCAGGTCCGCCGTTGTGCCTCCAGGGTCACGTTGAAGCCGATCGATTGGGGCAGGCCGAGTTCGGCCCGGAGTTCGGCGTCCGACTGTGCGAAGACGGTGGTTACCCGCTCTCCCGTCGTGACGTACGGCGAGTCGCCAGTCGGAAGGACGCCGGCGGCGAGCGTGCTGGCCGCCCGATCGGCGAGGAGCGGACGGCTCGCGGTTTGGGTCGCGTACGGGTCGAGCATGCCCGGAACGAATCCCGCGACGAGGGCCACCGCGAGCAGGAATATCACCGTCCCGAGCAGGAAGTCAAGCGTGGACTGACCCCGGTCGCTCATATGAATGCCCACACCACCAAGGCGATCGACGGCAGCGCGATCGCGTACTTCAGCCCGGAGAGGATCCGGGCGTTGCTTATGTACCCCGAGATGATCCCGGCGAGCGTTCCCTGGATGGACACCGCGTGGAAGAACAGCATCTCGAGGAGCTGGACGTCGATACTCGTGCTGAACGAACTGACACCTGCTGTCCCCCCGCCGGACCCCTTTGCGGCACTACTCAGCCCGGAGAGCACCTCGAGGAACTGGGTCTGGAGGATGACCATCACGGCCAGCAGGGTGAGATAGGTCATCACGATGATGACCACCTGCATCCGTGCCCGCGAGGTCCGTTCCCGCTCGATGTCGTCCTGGTTTTCACTGGCCTGGGCCGCCGTCGAGAGCACCCGGGTTATCCGACTCGAGGCCTCCTGGGCCTTGGTCACCAGGTTGATCGTCCTGGCGAGACGCGGGACGTGGTACTTGTTGTTGAACTCGACCAGCGCCCGCGAGAGGGTCATCCCGTAGGTGACCTTGGCGTATATCTCCTCGAATTCGTCGGCCAGCCGGCCGCTCGAGGTGTCCGCGACCGTCTTGATCGACTCGAGGAGGGTCAGTCCGGTGTCGTTCGCACTCGAGAGCTTCCGGAGGTTCTCCGAGAGCTTTCCCGTGATCCGGTTGCGGGTCAACTGGTTCCA
The DNA here is from genome assembly GCA_042216995.1 of Halodesulfurarchaeum sp. Classification (GTDB taxonomy): domain Archaea; phylum Halobacteriota; class Halobacteria; order Halobacteriales; family Halobacteriaceae; genus Halodesulfurarchaeum. Next base: position 2,250 of record JBDGTI010000007.1, on the reverse strand, counting down.
CTCGTAGAAGACCGAGAGCGGGATTCCGATCAGGTAGAGGGGGAGATAAAGGACGAGAAACGTCGATCCGACCGGGTTCGCGATCATCCCGTCGAGGGTCGTGGGCAGCAATCCCGCCAGCAGGGCGTGGGCCAAAACTGCCACCGTCACCGGGACGGTGATGACCAGTGTGGCAAGCGGGTGTTCCCTGAAGTACCGCTGGGGGTGTCGGAGGAATTGCTTGACGGTGTGACGGCGCTCGCGATTGCGGAGGCGCTCGGCGAGGGCTTCCTGTCCCCGGTGGTCCGTGTCTCCTTCGTCGATGTTCGGGTCGGCCCGCTCTGCCCCCTGGACGTGGTCCATCTCGAGATAGCCATCGCCCACCTCGTCCTGCTTCACCGTCGAGACCATGACCAGGAAGGCCACGCTCACCAGCGGCAACAGGACATAGACGGTGGCGAAGAGGAGGAACTGCTGGGAGCTCCCGAGCATGCTCATCACCACCAGCACGATGATGAGGAGCAGCGGAAACAGCGAGAGGGTCATGTACATCTCCCCGAAGAGCTCCAGGGTCTGGAGTGTCAGCTCCTGTTGCTGTTTGGCCGTCCGCATGTGTGTCTCCTTCTTGTCTTCGAGAAAGGCCGCCATGTCCCCGCCGCTGTTGATGATCGAGAGCATGTCGGTGAAGAACTGGGAGAGCTCCTCGCTTGGGGTCTCCATCGACCGGCGGCGGATCGCTGTCCGGTAGTCGACGTCGAAGTACTCGGTCTCCTGGACGACGGTTCGAAATTCCAGGGCGACCTCGCCGTAGGTGTCCTCGGCCCGGGCCATCGCCTCGAGGATCTCGAGCTGGTTGAGCCCGCCGATCGAGAGCGCGTACATGAACGAGACGGCGTCGGGGAGGAGCATGTTGATCTCGCGCTCCCGGGAGGAGGAGCGGGAGTAGGGCAGGAGCACGAGGAGCCCGAACCCGGCGACGAAACCGATGGACCCGAGGAAAAGCCCCGTGGAGAGGACCAGCACGGGGAGTTCGAGCGCCTCCAGAACCGCCGCCACGGCAGCGTTCGGAATCGGCAGGCCGATCGAGATCTCGGTCCCGATCACGCCCATCCCGAAAAGCACCCACCCCAGCGCGGTGCCGAGCACCCAGAGGAGTCCGCCGGCGACGAGGCCGAGACCGATGGCCCGGGAGAGGTAGAGCTCGACGGTCTCCTCCATGCGGGCCTCCGCGAGTTTGCGTTCCAGGTCCGAGACGAACTCCGAATCGTCCCCGAAGGCCCACTCGTACACCGGGTAGAACAGGTCCGCGAACTGCTCGGACCGCCCGCCGAGGCGTTCGGTCGGCGTGCTCATCCCGACTCACCCCCCGGTCCGGATGCCGTTCGGGACTGGTCGGCTTCGCTCCCGGGGAGCAGATCGACGAGTTCAGTCGAATCCTCGCCACGGTACTCGGCGAAGAGTTCGGTCTCGGCCTCCTCGAGTATCTCCCCGGTCGTCTCGAGGACGTCCTCGTCCGGTTCCGGTCGGGGCACCATCTCCTCGAGTTCGGGATCGACGTCGATCAGGACACTCTCCATCTCGCGCAGGTCCGCCAGGGCGGCCTCGAGTTCGTCGTTGGCCACGAGTGACAACAGGGTCTCCGGATCGTTGATGTAGGCCTGGATCGTCGCGGCGACCTCGGAGTAGGTGTTGAGTCCGTGCTCGATGAGGTAGGCGAGGATGACCCGCCGCTCGAAGAGTTGCTCCTGTAGCTCCCCATCGTCCCAGCCGCGGTCGAACTTGATCTCCTCCAGGGTCGTCGACTCGGCGGTGCTGCGATAGCTGTCGGTCTCGGGCCGCCACTGGAAGACGTCGTTGACGTTTATCTCGTCGTTTTCGGCGTCGTATCGCCTGATCTCCGTGATGTTCCGACTCCGCCTGACCTTCTTCCCGCGCACCCGCGTCGAGGCCTGGATCGAAACCAGATCCAGGGCGGTGAAGAGGGTCTTCGAGACGTTGATCGGCTCGGTGGTGAACCGCTTGATGACCTCGCTGACGTTGTCCGCGTGGAAGGTGGTATACGTCGTGTGTCCGGTGGACATGACCTGGAAAAGCGTCCGCCCCTCCTCGCCCCGGACCTCGCCCATGATGATGTAATCGGGGCGCTGCCGGAGCGCGGCCTCGAGCAGGTCGAACTCGTCGATGTCCCCGGCCTCGTCCTGACCGAAGGAGGGGCGGGTGACCGAGGCGATCCAGTTGCGCTGGGGCAACTCGACCTCGCGGGTGTCCTCG
>JBDGTI010000026.1:0-9043 GCA_042216995.1 Halodesulfurarchaeum sp. | reverse complement strand
AGGATGTCCCGGAGCTGATTGGCGTCGTAGGGCGGGAAGACGATCTCCTCCTCGCCCAGGCTCGACTTGACCCGCGGGTCGAGGAAGTCGGTGAACTTCAGATCGTTCGAGATGCCGATGATCGAGACCCGGGAGTTCTCCAGTTCCGAGTTCATCCGGGAGAGGTTATAGAGCACGTCGTCCCCGCTCTTCTCGACGAGCTTGTCGATCTCGTCGAGCATGATGACCGCCACCCGCTCGACGTAGTCCACGGCCTCGAAAAACCGGGAGTACACCCGATCGGTGGGCCACCCGGTCATCGGTACCGACTCCATCTCCTCGCGATCCGCCTCGAGGTCATCGAGGTCATCCTGGATCGCCGAGATCGAGTCATAGGACGAGTCAGACAGGGCCTCGGAATCCGCCGTCGCATCCCGCTTGAGGGCCTTCAGGTCCTCCATCCGATCCTCGACGTACTCCTGGTTGCGCTCGATGAAGGTGTTCGCGAGCTGGGCGAGCACGCGGTACTGGGTGTCGGTTACCTCGCAGTTGATGTACTCGACCCGACAGGGGACGTCGTACTTCTGGGAGGTCGATTCGAGTTCCTGGCTGACGAACTTCGCACTCGCGGTCTTCCCGGTCCCCGTCTTCCCGTAGATCAGGATGTTCGAGGGGGTCTCACCCCGGAGCGCGGCGACCAGGATCGTCGCCATCTTGTTGATCTGATCGGTCCGGTGGGGGAGTTCGTGTGGCGTGTAGGAGGGGCGCAGTACCTCCTTGTTCTCGAAGATGGGTTTCCCCGTGAGGAGGTCATCAAAGAGCCCCTGCTCCGATTCGGACTCCTCCTCGAGGACCTCGTCGAGGTCGACATCGAAGTCCCGTTCCGTGCCGTGGCGATCGGCGGTATCTCGATCGGTGGTGTCCTCGTCCATGACGTGTGTGTTTCCGTGGTCGCCGATTGGCGATCCGTTCCGGCTGCCCATCGGGGCCGTGCCCATCAGTTCGCTGCGACAGGGGTCCGCTGCGACAGGGAGACCCGCCCCGCCCGCGAAATCTCAGGGAAGGGCCCAATAGAGACATGCGGTAAATGCGGGTTTCCCGCGGGCAACGATCACGCGTCACCTGTCCAGTTGATGCAGATGAAATCAAGGGTGAGGGAGAGGAAAAAAGGTATCGATTGACTGGGTTCGCCCCCGGTATCGAGCGATCGGTTCGCCCCCGATCGCGGCCACCACCCGCCGACCGTGATCGCCCACGGGGACGGTTCGAGTGTGGCACCCGGGAATGCCTTTCCGATGCACGTGATTCTCCTTGCCGGTCGATCGTTCGACGTGCCATGCCATGACACGTTTCCGAACCATGTTTCGATTTTGTCTGATAGAGACATATCGAAATTATGGTACTCCACGAATCGGACTTGAGGGGGAGACCCCGCCTCGCCCCCCACCCCTTCGTTTCGACTGGAGCGCGAATACGCTGCGGACGACCCCCGCTACTACATAGGACAAGCTTTATGGGAGTGATGCGAAAACAGTACCCGTAAACCAGGGAATCAACCCCACTGAATGATGATATGTCGTCGAATTACTATCGAGACACATCCATGATATCGGTGCTGTCGCGGCCCCGCCCGTGCCGTTCTCCGTTCCACTCGAAACGAAGGGGTGGGGGTGGTGGCCCCGCTCAAAAGTCCATTTACTGATAGATAGGGATATCTTCACTTCTGGCTTCCGTGCGTTGGTATCACCGCCCGTGGGAGACTTTCACTTCCCGTGGTACGAACGACGACTCGTCCCCCGCCTCCTATCGGCCCGTCCTCTCTCCCCGTGCACTTCTCCCTCCCTCGGCTTCAGTCCCCCCAGTCACCCTCGAATGCGCTCCGCCCGGGGGAAAATAACTGCCCGACAGAGACACCCGTTTCGCGCAATTTTCCCCGATCGTGGGACGTGATTTCAACCCGTCCGTTTCGACTGGAAACGACCCGTTCGTCTTGAAACGACCCGTTCGTCATCCGCCACGAGTGCTGTCGCGTCCGATCACGGAGTGCTGTCACGTCCCCATCGATGAACTGTGTCCGGGTTCGATGCTAGACTTAAGGGGATTCGGCCTGAGGAGGTACATGTATCCGGTGATTTCAAGCCCCGGGACACACAAGAGGGATCATAATGGGACTGCTCGGAAGCCTTCGAAACAGCATCTCTCGGGTCACGGATGCCTTCTTCGATAGCGACGGGGGACAGAAGCGAATCGGCATCTACGGGCCGCCAAACGCCGGAAAGACGACACTCGCGAACCGGATCGCCCGGGACTGGACCGGCGACGCCATCGGTCCTGAGTCCCAGATTCCACACGAGACGCGTCGCGCCCGGCGCAAGGAGAACGTCGAGATCGAACGGAACGGCCAATCGGTCACCATCGACATCGTCGACACGCCGGGGGTGACGACCAAGGTGGATTACACCGAGTTCCTCGAACACGACATCGAGAAAGACGAGGCCGTGCGTCGCTCGCGAGAGGCAACCGAGGGGGTCGCGGAGGCCATGCACTGGCTCCGGGAGGACGTCGACGGCGTGATCTACGTCCTCGACTCGGCGGAGGACCCGTTCACGCAGGTGAACACGATGCTCATCGGGATCATCGAGTCCCGTGACCTTCCCGTGCTGATCTTCGCGAACAAGATCGACCTCGATGAGGCCCAGGTCAGTCGCATCGAGAACGCCTTCCCGCAGCACGAGACGGTGCCGCTCTCGGCGCTCGAGGGGGACAACATGGACGAAGTGTACGACAAGATCGCGGCGTACTTCGGGTGATAGCATGGCAGAAATAGAACACGAAACCGCAGAGGGGGTCGAGATCGAACTCATCTCGAGCCAGCGCATGCACGGGAAGACCTCGATGGAGAAGATCCGGATGATCCTCGATGACGTTCGGGAGGGCAACATCGTCATCCTCGAGGAGGGGCTGACCCCGGAGGAGGAGTCCAAACTCATCGAGGTCACGATGACCGAGATCAACCCCGATGACTTCTCGGGCATCGAGATCGAGAGCTTCCCGCAGACCGCGGCGGGCGACGGCGGGTTCCTCTCCCGACTGATCGGCGGCGAGTCCTCGAACCCGAAGCTCACTGTCATCGGGCCCGCGAACCAGATCCACTCCCTCCAGAAAGACGAGACGCTCATCCGCGCGCTCGTCTCGGGCCGATAGAATGCCCCATCAGTGCACGAACTGCGAGGCGACGTTCCCCGATGGCTCCAAGGAGATGCTCTCGGGATGTCCCCACTGTGGCGGAAACACCTTCCAGTACATTCCCGAGGGTGCCGATCCGGAGTCGACAGCGACGGATCACCCGCCCGAACCGCCCCCTGCAGAGGACTCGGTCGCCGGCCGCGTCGGCCGGGCCGCCTCGACGGTCAAGGAATTCGTCAGCGAACGCGGAGAGACCGCCGAGTCGGCGTCAACTGACACCGTCGAACCGGTGTCGGACGACGGGACCGTGACCGAGAAGTCATCCGATCCTTCGGTCTCGACCGATGCTGATCCGGATATCGAAGACCCCCCGTCCGATGCTGAACCGGATGCCGGGACGACCGAGTTTGAACCGGACGACGGGGAAGTCGTCCCATCCGGGGCGAGCACGGACGCAGAGACCCCCGAGGACAGCGCCCAGGCCTCCGCCCGGGGCGAGGTCGCGGACCTCTCGGATCTCCCCGCGTCGTCCGGATCCGACGGGGCCTCGAGCACGGACGAACCGACCGCCGACCCCGGCGGTGTCGACGATCAGCCGCCGGGAGACCGCCGCGACGTCGGGGAGACAGATTCGGCCGCGGATACGGACCTGGAGACCCTCCGCGAGGAACTCAACGATCAGTTCGAGAGCATCCGCATCGTCGAGCCCGGACAGTACGAACTCAACTTGATGGAACTGTACGACCGCGAGGAACACATCGTGGCACTCCGGGAGGACGGCAAGTACGTGATCGAGGTCCCCGAGACCTGGCGAGACGGCGAGTGACCGGCCGTCTGTTTTCAGAACTCGACCCCTATCCGTCTGTTTTCAGAACTCGACCCGCATCGATCCCTCGGCGTCGATCTCGATCAGCGCCTCACACGCGTTCGCGAACCGCTCGCGAGTCGGCGCCTCGTGGACCTCCGGCGAGACGTGAAAGAGACCGACCGCCCCGTGTTCGGACAGGAGTTCGGTCACCGACTCGAGGGCCTGGGCGGCCGGTTCCTCGCCGGCGTAGTAGGCCAGTTCCGAGATCGAGTCGAAACTCACCCGTCCCCCGTCGTGATCCGCGAGGAACGTCTCGACGACGTCGAGAATCCCCTCGATGTCGTCGGGCGCGGAGACGAAGTGCACCCCGGGCCTGGATCGGCGGGAGTATCCCCGATCGATGCTGAGGGTGTCGAGGATCTCCGTCCGATCCGGGTCGACGCCGTAGTGATTGAGCTTCTCGGTGACCTCCCGGGCGGTGGTTCGGGTGGAGACGACCAGTGCCGGCTCCTCGCCGGGCCGGAGGAACCCGTTGTCGACCGGATCGGTGCCCCCGATGCTGGGATGTTCGAGGAGGATCGCGGTGCCGGCCGGGATCTCGGCCGGCGCGCCGTCGATATCGAGTGCGTAGTCCATATCCACCAAAGCCGTGCATGGGCAATAAGTGGCCTGGGACTGGCGGTCCATCACCCGCAGTGGGCCGGTGCGATTTTCCCGCTGGCCGGCTTTGCCCTTTCCATGACCGGTGGAGATTCGCCATGAGCGTTCGGGAGAAGTTCGACGCCTGGGCCGCCGAGGGACGCGAACGGGGGATGGAGGAGCGCCACTGGCACACCGCCAAGGAGGCCCTCGCCCGGATGCCGGTCGCGACCGGCGACGTCGTCCTCGACCTCGGAACCGGGAGTGGCTACGCGCTCCGGGCGCTCCGGGAGCGCTCGATCGGCCGGGGCTATGGGATCGACGCCTCGCCGGAGATGGCCAGAAACGCCGACAGCTACACCGATGACGACCGGATCGCCTTCCTCCGGGGTAACTTCGAGTCCCTCCCCTTTGGGACTGATTCGATCGATCACGCCTTCTCGATGGAGGCGATCTACTACGCCGAGGATCCGGTCGCGGTCCTCCGCGAGCTGCGGCGGGTCCTCCGTCCGGGCGGCACGTTCTACTGTGCGGTCGACTACTACGAGGAGAACGTCCACTCCCACGAGTGGCAGGAGTACATCGAGGTCCCGATGACCCGCTGGAGCCGCGAGGAGTACCGCGAGGCCTTCGAGACCGCCGGGCTCTACGTCGCAGAGCAGGACAGCATCCCCGATCGCGAGGTCGATATCCCGCCCGCCGAGGCGTTCCCGACCGAGTCCTTCGAGACCCGCGAGGACATGGTCGAGCACTATCGGACCTACGGCACGCTGCTCACCGTCGGCGTCTCGCCCTGATGGTGTGGCTCCTGGCCTCGCCGCAGGGCCGACGTATCGCAGGGGCCGAACGTAAGTTGCTGGCCGACTAGTGCCAACCGATGAGTGACTCCGCAGGCCCGCTCTCCCCGGACCGCCCCGACGTGGATCGCTCCTTCCGGGTCGAGGCGCCCTTCGATCCGGCCGGCGATCAGCCCGAGGCCATCGAGCAACTGGTCTCGGGTTTCGAGTCGGGGATGACAAAACAGACCCTCCTCGGGGTCACGGGCTCCGGGAAGACAAACACCGTCTCCTGGGTGATCGAACAGCTGGACACGCCGACGCTGGTGATCGCCCACAACAAGACCCTGGCCGCCCAGCTCTACGAGGAGCTCAGCCAGCTCTTTCCCGAGAACGCGGTGGAGTACTTCGTCTCCTACTATGACTACTACCAGCCCGAGGCCTACGTCGAGCAGTCCGATACCTACATCGACAAGGACGCCTCGATCAACGAGGAGATCGACCGCCTCAGGCACTCCGCGACCCGATCGCTCCTGACTCGCGAGGACGTGATCGTCGTGGCCTCGGTCTCGGCGATCTACGGCCTGGGCGACCCGAACAACTACGAGGAGATGGCCCTGCGGCTGGAGACCGGACAGCAGATCGGCCGCGAGGAGTTGCTTGATGCGCTCGTGGACCTCAATTACGAGCGCAACGACGTGGACTTCAGTCAGGGCACCTTCCGGGTGCGCGGGGACACCGTCGAGATATTCCCCATGTACGGGCGGTACGCCGTTCGCGTGGAGTTCTGGGGCGAGGAGATCGATCGGCTCTCGAAGCTCGATCCGCTCGAGGGACAGGTCAAGTCGACGGAGCCGGCGGTGCTGGTCCATCCCGCCGAGCACTACTCGCTGCCCGAGGACCGCCTGGAGTCGGCCATCGAGGAGATCGAGGCCGACATGGAGGCCCGGGTTCGTCACTTCGAGCGGGAGGGCGATCTGGTCGCCGCCCAGCGCATCGAGGAGCGGACGACCTTCGACCTGGAGATGCTCGAGGAGACCGGCTACTGCTCGGGCATCGAGAACTACGCGCTCTACCTCTCGGACCGGGAGTCCGGCGACCCGCCCTACACCCTGCTCGATTACTTCCCCGAGGACTTTCTCACCGTCATCGACGAGTCCCACCGCACCGTCCCCCAGATCCGGGGCCAGCACGAGGGGGACCGATCGCGCAAGGAGTCCCTTATCGAGAACGGCTTCCGACTCCCCACCGCCTTCGACAACCGGCCCCTGACCTTCGAGGAGTTCGAGGACCGGACCGACCGGACCCTCTACGTGAGCGCGACTCCCGGCGAGTACGAGCGCGACCAGTCCGGGCAGATCGTCGAACAGATCGTCCGCCCGACCTATCTCCTGGACCCGGCCGTCGAGGTCGAATCCGCCGAGGGGCAGATCGACGACCTGCTGTCCCGCATCGACGAGCGGGTCACACGGGACGAGCGGGTGCTTGTTACCACGCTCACCAAGCGCATGGCGGAGGACCTCACCGAGTACCTCGAGGAGGCCGGCGTGGCCGTCGAGTACATGCACGACGAGACCGATACCCTGGAGCGCCACGAGCTGGTCCGGGGGCTCCGGCTCGGCGAGTTCGACGTGCTCGTGGGGATCAACTTACTCCGGGAAGGACTCGACATCCCCGAGGTGTCCCTGGTCGCGATCCTCGACGCCGACCGTCAGGGCTTCCTGCGCTCTCGCACCTCGCTCATCCAGACGATGGGCCGGGCTGCGCGCAACCGGGCGGGCGAGGTCGTCCTCTACGCCGATGCGGTGACCGACGCGATGGAGGACGCGATTCGGGAGACTCGCCGTCGCCGCCAGATCCAGCGGGAGTTCAACGAGACCCACGACGTCGAGCCACGCACCATCGACAAGCCGGTCGGGGAGATCGACCTGCCGGGCTCGGGCGAGGAGACCGAGTCCATCGCGGGACGCGAGCCCGCCGACGAGGCCGAGGCTGCGGCACTCATCGAGGAACTCGAGTCCCGGATGGAATCCGCCGCCGCGGACCTGGAGTTCGAACTCGCGGCGGACATCCGGGATCGCATCCGCTCGCTCCAGGCGGAGTTTGACCTGGATTCGGGGGTCGAACCGGACGACGGAACGGTGCCGGTCGAGTGACCGCTCACAGCCGGTCGAGCCGCGCTGCCGTCTCGGGCCCGATCCCTGAGACGTCCTGGAGGGCCTCGGGGCTGGCCTCCCGGACGCCCGCCACGCTCCCGAATCGCCTCAGGAGCCGTCGGCGGCGGGCGGGGCCGACCCCCTCGACCGACTCGAGGACCGTCGAAACCTCCTCCCGGAGGGTCTGGTGGTACTGCACCGCGAAGCGATGGGCCTCATCGCGCACCCGCTGAAGGAGCTTGAGGGAGGGGTCGTCCTGCTCCCAGTCGAACTGGCCATCCGGGGTGTGCACCACTTCCTCGGCCTTCGCGATCGAGACCACGGGGATCGACCAGCCCGCGGTCTCGATCGCCTCCCGGGCCGCATCGAGCTGGCCGGCGCCGCCGTCGATCACGAGCAGGTCGGGGTCGGGCCGCTCGTCGCGACCCTCGACGGCCCGGTCGGCCCGCCAGGCGAGCAGGGCCCGCATGCTCGCGTAGTCGTCGTTTTGCTCTTCGAGTTTCTTCCGGCGGTAGTGGGCCTTCTCGGGGCTGCCGGCAACGAAGGTGACGTCGCTCCCGACGACCTCGCGACCGCCGGCGTGACTCACGTCGAAGCCCTCGATCCGGTTCGGTGGATCGATCCCCAGCGCGTCGGAGAGCGCCCTCGCGGCGTTGTCCCGGTCGGGGCCCTGGTGGGCGTTTTTCATCGCCAGGTCGACCAGCCGGCCCTCCCGACCCGCGCCGGGAACTCGGAGGGCCACTCCCTCCCCCTCGAGCCAGGTTCGGAGCTTCTCGCTCTCGGGGTCTTGTGGCACCAAAAGCGCGTCCGGGAGCGCCCGCTCGGCGTAGAACTGTGGGACGAAGGCCGCGAGGACCGCCGGTACGCCGTCTCCCCGATCGGGCGTCTGGAGCTGGTGTCGGTCCCGATCCACGAGTTTCCCGCCCTCGCTGTGCAGGCGAGCGACCGTCGCTGTTCCTCCCTCGACGGCGACGCCCAGCACGTCGACGGTCCGGGATCCCCCCGCGTCCGCGACCGCGTCGCCGCCGGTGCCGTGGAAGGCCCGGACGGTCTCCAGCCGATCCCGGAGGTGGCCGGCCCGCTCGAACTCCCGGTTCTCGGCGGCGGCCTCCATCGCCTCGGCGAGCGGCGTGGCAAGCACACCGGTCTCGCCCGCGAAGAACTGCTCGGCCCGTTCCACCCGCTCTGTGTAGGGCCCGGGGTCGATCTCGCCGGTGCAGGGAGCCGCACAGAGCCCCATGTCGTGGTCGAGACAGGGCCGTTCGCGATCGCTGAATTTGTGGTCCGAACACCCCCGCAGCCCGCTCGTCTCGCGGATGGCCTTGACCACGCTCTCCAGTTCGCCCTTGTCGGTGTAGGGGCCATAGGCGGTCGCGTCGGGGTCCGGGTCGCGGGTGATCTCGATCCGGGGAAACTCGTGGTCGGTCAACTGGACGAGCGGGTATGACTTGTCGTCCTTCAGCCGGACGTTGTACCGGGGCTGGTGGCGCTTGATGAGG
>JBDGTI010000057.1:0-9308 GCA_042216995.1 Halodesulfurarchaeum sp. | reverse complement strand
CGATGCCGGTCATGACCTCCGGCGACCGGTTCCTCATCAACATCGATCCCGGCACGCTGAAGCCCGGTGCATCGGCCACGCTCAAGATCACGACGCCCTCTGCCGCGACCAAGACGCTCGTGATTCGCGTGCCCGACTCGCTGGCCGGCGAAGAGGCCGTCACGCTGTAAGCGACTGCGATCTCCTTTCTCGTTTTCTTTCGTGCTGTCCAGCCACGGCCACACCGGCCCGGCCGCCCGATCCGCTCCCCGCGTTTCGGACGGACCGAACGCTTGAGTGAGTCCGGGACGGTATTCCAGCCACATGGATTTCGACCCGGGTGTGGCCCCCCACGGGATCGAGTGGTATCGGGAACGCGGGGACGAACCGAAGATACTCAGCATCAGCGACATCCACGGCTATCGCTCCGCGGCGCGGTCGGCGCTCGCGGCCGTCGGGGAGACGGCGGAGTTCCCGCCCGTCGTGCGGGCGGACGGCGACGGCCGGCTGCACTGGGCCGGAAACGACTACCTGCTGCTCGTCAACGGCGACCTGATCGATCGGGGCGAGGAGAACCGGGCGTGTCTGGAACTCCTCGAGCGACTGGCCGCGGAGGCCCCGCCCGGTCGCGTTCGCTACCACCTGGGCAACCACGAGATGGCCGTCCTGTTCCCCGAGCGGTTCCGCTGGCCCGGCGTGTTCAGCATCGAGATGGCCGAGGACCGCCGGCGGTCGTTCGTCGAACGCGTCGCGAACGGGGACCTGCGGGTGGCGTTCGAGGGCTATCAGTACACCTACTCGCACGCGGGGGCAAACGAGGCCGTTGACGTCCGGCGGGCGAACGAGCAGGCCCGGGACGCCGCGAAACGGCTGGTGGAGCTGTTCCGGGAGGGCCGCTACCGGGAGGGCCAGCTCGACGTGCTCCCGGAGTACGACCTGGTGTTCGGGCTCGGCGGACAGTTCGGCCGCGGGGAATCGGCCGGCCTCCTCTGGATGGACTTCGAACACATGAAGCCGAGTGCGCCCCCGCAGATCGTGGGCCACTCCCGGCAGACGACCCCCACGCGGAAGGGGGCTGTCATCTGTGAGAACGTCATCCGAAACAACCTGAACGCGCCCGGGGGCGAGGCGGTTCTGATCGAGACCCCCGATGGCCTCAGGGCCGTCAGGAACACGCCCGACGGGGCGGCAGTCACCGAACTCTGACGGTATCGGTGCCGGGGCTATCGGCCTCGACGGGATCGATGCCGGTCCGATCGGCCGGGCCTACCCGCGGGAAGTCCCGGGGTCGGTCGAGAGAGCGACGCTCCCGCGATGAAGACCCTGGGCGTCTCGAATCACGTGATCCCGAGTTCAGGCCGACTCGAAGTGCATGTCGTCGATGGTGATGACACAGATGCCATCGGAGAGGTCCACCCCCTCGACGTCGCCTGTCACCACCAGTCCGGCGGCGGGGGTCGGCCCGATCCGGACGGTATCGCCCTCGCGGAGTTGCCGGATCGATCCCCGCACGTGAATCTCCGCCTCGCGGCAGTCGGGATGGTGGAGGTTGAGGAGATCGAACTCCGTCACGGATACGCCCTCCAGGGAATCCCCGTCCCGCTGGATCGGGACGGGGACGAATTCGTCCGAGCGCTCCAGGTCGAGGACCTCGTATGCCCTCGCCGTGGGTTCGTACCCGCCCCGCGGGCCGGGGATGCCATTGACCAGCTGGAGGGACTTCAGGCTCTGCATCTGGGTGCGAATCGTGCCCGGGTTGCGATCGATGGCGTTCGCGATCTCCTTGCCCTTGACCGGTTCGCTGTCTCGATTGGTATGTATGTGGAGTAATTCAGCGAGGATCGTCAGCTGGGCGTCAGTTAATTCGATAGTTGATGAATCGACCGATGCCATGTCGTTTTGTTTTTCATGTGTTCCATATACGTCTGTCGAAATGGGAGTGAGAAAGCCGTTCCGTCCGAAAACCGCCGCTCGAAAATCGGTAGCGCATGGCGGTTCGGCGGGGGCGATATCCCGCCAGATTCATGCGATTCGATCCCAGACGGGAGCGGGCTATCTGTTGAATCGATAAATATTGATTCCCGAAGTTCATTGATCGTCGTCAGGATAAAATATCAGAATTAAAACATTAAAACGTATTCAGCCCCTTCGTTCGTCCACGAATGGGGAGCAGTTCCGCCGTGAGATCCGTAGTCGAAAACCTGATAGATGATGGCGCGTATCGACACGGGTGGCCGTCCCTCCTGAACGCCGTGTTCGCACTCGGGTTGCTCCTCGCCGGACTCGCCTTCGGGGGATCGCTGCTCGAACGGGTCGATACGGTCCTCGTCGGCAGTGTCGTTGGGCTCATCAGCGCGTACAACCTCTATCGAATCGCACAGGGAAACGTCGAGCATCCCGACGGAATCCGGGCGACGGTCCTGCTCGGGCTGTGGATGATCGGGGTCTCCCTCCGCATGGATTCCGGGTCCCTCAGTCCGCTCACGGACGCCTCGCTCGTGTTCGGGGCGTGCATCCTGGTGGTGAATGCGGTCGCGTTCGGCCGCCGGTTCAAGAACTGGCCGGAGAAGCGCCGCTTGGCACGTGACCAGGGACCACCGATGTCGACCATGGCCGCCCGGATCGGCCACGTGCTGCGCCGACAGGGACTGTCGGCCCTCGAGGCCGTCCGGCGGTTCCTCTCCCGGGACGGGCTGCAGTTGAACGCGATCGCGATCCTGGTCGGGATCGTCGCCGGACTGGGGGCGGTCGTGTTTCGGATCGCCATCTACGCGTTTCAGGAGGTCTTTTTCGGCGCCACGATAAATCCGGGGGCGGTCAGTTTCCCGCCGGTCGCGATCCCGAACGTCTTCGGACTGCTCGCCCCGCTCGGTCCGGTACGCTATCTCCTCGTTCCGGCGGTCGGGGGCCTCCTCGTTGGACTCGTGGTGAGGGAGACGACCACCGCCGTCCGCGGCCACGGGGTCCCCGAGGTTCTCGAGGCGCTCATGACCGAAAACGGCCGAATCGACCCCAAGATCTCCATCTACAAGACGCTCGCCTCGAGTATCGCCATCGGGAGTGGGGCCTCCCTGGGTCGGGAGGGACCGATCGTCCAGATCGGGAGCGCGGCCGGGTCCTACTTCGGCCAGTTCGTCGATTCGCGATACACGCGGACGCTGGTCGCCGCCGGGGCGGGCGGGGGGATCGCCGCCACGTTCAACACCCCCCTCGCGGGCATCATGTTCGCACTCGAGATCATCCTCTCGGAATACTACCTCACGAACGTCGTGGTGGTCGTGCTCGGGGCGACCACGGCGACGGCCGTCGCGAGGGCGATCCTCGGATTTACCGCTGCCCCGGGGGTCCACGAGTTCCTCGTGCCCATCAACTATCACCTCGTGTCGCCCTCGGTGGAGTTCCCGCTTTACATCCTCCTGGGGATCGTCGTCGCCGTTGTCGGCGCGGGGCTCGTGAAGTTGCTCTACGCGACCGAGCATCTCTTTCTCGACCGGCTCGAACTCCCCGCCCCCGTCAAACCGGCGATCGGCGGCGGACTGCTGGGGCTCTCGATACTCGTCGCGGCCGTCGTGTTGAACGTGAACCCTCTGCAGAGCGGGATCTGGCTCTTCGGGGTCGGCTACGGAACGATCCACTCGAGCATCGCCGGCGAACTGACCCTGCTGGTACTGGTCGTACTGGCCCTGATGAAGGCCATCGGGTTTGCCCTCTCGATCGGGAGCGGGAGCTCCGGGGGCGTGTTCTCGCCGTCCCTGTATATCGGCGCCATGGTCGGGGGCGCCTTCGGCGCCCTCGTCAATGGGGCGATCCCCGGCACGGCCAGCGCCGGTGCGTACGCGCTCGTGGGGACTGCCGGCGTGTTCGCGGCCGCCGCGAGCGCCCCGTTGACCGCGACGCTCATCATCTTCGAACTCACGGGCCAGTACACGATCATCCTCCCCCTGTTGGTCGTGACGGTGATCGGAAGCGAGGCCGGTCAGTTCCTCCTCAACAGGGGCACCATCTACACGGAAAAGCTCCGGGACAAGGGCATCACCATCCAGGAGCGGCGGATCGGGAGCCTCGAGGACCTGACCGCCAAGGACGTCATGACGGCGGACGTCGATACGATCGCCGCGGGCACGCCACTCGGGGACGCCCTCGAGGTCTTCCAGCAGAAATCACATCACGGACTGCCGATCGTCGACGAGGAAAACGACGTCGTGGGCATCCTCGTCCGGTCGGACCTGGAGCGTCTCATCGATACCTCCCCGGACGACGGTCGTCTCGGCCTCTCCGAAAATGGAGGGGAATCCGGTGGAGAGCAGGACTCGGATAGTCGCGACCTCACACCGGAGACCCCGGTCGAGGAGATCGGCGCCACGGACGTGGTCACCGCCTCGCCACACACGAACCTCCTCACGCTCGTCGATCGGATGGCCCGGGCCGAAATCGGTCGGGTGCTGATCGTCGACGACGATGGGGCCCTGTGTGGAATCGTGACTCGGAGCGACGTACTCGCTGCCTACGACCGGATCCCCGCCGAGGAGATTCCCCAGGTTCGATCGAGCGCCTGATCGCGGGATGGCGCGTATACGACCCAGCGTGGATCGATCCGCCCAGGATCACCGGCCGTCCGTGGCTTCGGCTTCCCGATCAACGTACAGTAATTCGAGTGCGACGACACCGAGACCGAGAGCTCCGACGGCCACCAGCAGGGCTGTCTTTCGGGTGAGGAGCCACCGGAACAGAAACGCGACGAAGAGCCCGGATCCGAGCAAGCCGACAAGCGGGACCATCCATGGGATATCCGTCCGGTCGTCCCGAAGCGCAAGATAGCTGATAATTCCGTTAGTCGCGGTGAATGCGAGCGCGGCGAACTGGACGATGGTCTCGATGCGGCCGAATGCCCCGATGCATATCGCGGTGCCGCCGACGATCAGCAGGGGAACCGGCGGGAGTTCGTCAGTCGGCATATCCGCGGTTGCGTCGGGAAAGAGCCGGTAGGAGATCAGCCCCTGGAGAAATAGCGTGGTGCTGAACAGGACCGCGTTCACCGCCGCAGCCGTGGCTCCCAGAGCGACACTGCCGATCAGTACGGTCACGGCCATCCCCGAGAACGACTCGGCGGCGATCACGAGCACCAGTTCCGGGTTCCGCCCAATCCGCCCCACGTGGAGCAGGCTCGTGAGGAGAACCGAGAGGAGCGCATATCCGAGGATCGCGACCGGGAGTGAGGTACCCACCGTTCGTTTCACGGTCGACACGGGGTGGCGGAGACGGGACTGATCGTACATGAGTATCTGCCAGGCGACCAGCGAGACGAAGGCTGCGGCCGCGGCGACCCCGAGGCGATCGATGGAGTGTCCGCTCACCCCGATGACGTATTGCAGATCCGGGGCGGCGTGGATGTGCCATGCGGCGATCGACCCAAACACCGGGACGAGAAGCGCATTGAGCCCGACGATGGCCGTTTCGAGTCGCCCGGATTGTGTCGGGCCGAACCGATTGACGAGCACAAATACCGCGATGACAGCAGTCGAGAAGAGTGGACGCAGGGGAAGGCCGAACGGGCGGAGGTAATCGCCGAAAAACGCCTCGGCGTACGCCCCGAACGCGTACCCGTACATCCCGAGCACCCCGATGAATCCCGTGAGGAGGACCCAGCCGATCATTCCGGCAATCGCGGGGCGACCGACCTGTTCCAGCACGAGAGTCACGACGCCGCCGTGAAACTCGCTGGCGGCGTTCAGCTGGACGTACGAGTAACTCGTACACACCGCAACGACTCCGGCCAACAGATAGGCGAGCCACGCAGCAGACCCGGCAATGAGAACAACGACACCGAGGATGCTAAAGAGGCCGCTTCCGAGAATCCCCCCGAGCACGTACGCTTCGGCGCCGGTCCAGCCGATCGATTTCGTACCCATCCGTCGAATCGACCCCCAGTGAAACGGGATTCCCCCACGCGACGGTACTCGTGCTGTCGTTTACTCGTTGTCCGCCGGCGGAACGGCCTGTACCGGGCAACTCGCGTGACGGACCACTTTCTCTGCAACACTCCCCATGAGGTAATGGGATAAGCCGGTCCGGCCGTGTGTGCCCATGACGATCAAATCGACGGCATGCTCATCGGCGTATTCCAGAATTGTCTCCGTGGGTCGCCCGAGAATCAATCCCTCTTCAACCGCCGATACCCCGCGGTCCTGGGCCGCCTCGATCGCCGTCTGTACCACGTCCTCCCCTTCGTCTCGCAGTTCTTCGACCAGGTCCCGATCCGCGTGTTCCGGCACCTCATCAACTTCGTCGAGACTGACGACGTGGAGGGCGTGCAATGTGGCGTCGTATCGCTTCGCGAGCTCTATCGCGTGATCGCGGGCACGACGGGCAACATCACTCCCGTCCGTGGGGAAGAGGATCCGATCGTACATCAGAGCGGGTCGTTACTTGTCGTTTGGTGCACAAAAAACCCCCAGTATCCGCTGCCAACCCGTTCAGACGACACACAGGGACCGAATCCGGGCAGCTATCGACCCGATCGTCTCCCAGGAATCGCTCTCCTCGCGGAGAATTCGGCCCTCGTTCGTCCCGGCGATCACCGCTCCGTCCGCGACCGCCCACGCGAGGATTACTTCCCGGGGCTGGCCGGGATAGGTGATCGACCTGAAGGACGCCCCGGAGTCCTCCGAGACGTACAGGCCGCCATCAGCGCCGTTCGCTCCGTCCCAGGACGGGGGCGAATCACGAGCCGCCGCAGCATAGAGCCGCCCGTCGTGGAAAAGCGCCTCCCGGAAGTAGGTGTGGGCCAACTGGTCGTCGAGCCGCGTCCACGACGCGCCCGCGTCCCTGGTCCGATAGAGTCCGCCCCCACAGGAGGCGACGTACTCCTCCGGCCCGAGGAGGAGCACGTGGTGGACGTCGTCGTCGAGGTCGGTTCGGCGTTCCGTCCACGATTCGCCCCGGTCGTCGCTGACGTGCACGCCGCCGACTTCGACGCCGGCGATGAGGCGGTCAGGGGCCGCCGGGTGGGCCTCGAGGCTTCGGACGTGTGCCTCGTTCCGATGGCGAGGCGTGTACCACTCATCACGCGAGGGCAACGCCTGAAAACTTTCGAGTTCGCGCCAGGTGTCCCCCTCGTCCTCGCTGACGTAGAGGTGGGCGGGATGGGTGCCCGCATACAGACACTCCCGGTCCGGGCTCACACGGACCGAATATACCTCCTCACGGGGGGTGTTCAGTTCGGTCCACGTCGTGCCTCCGTCGGTCGAGCGATGGAGGCCGCTCTGTGAACACGCGAACACGCCATCGGCCCCCGGAAATTGACGGATCCGCATCACCCGATTGGCCTCGAGAGGCCGTGCCGCGTCGTCGAATCGTACGTCCGGGGATCGATACACGCCCGCATCAGTCCCGATCAGGAGTGCCATGAGTGCGTGTACCGGCTACGGGCTATTTATCGCTCCGCTCCGCGCCCAATCACTGCCCGGCCGGTATTCAGCGGCCACGATCGCGCTCGATCGGCCGAATCACGCGTCGGGTCACCGATGCCGCGTGCGGGACACTCCCATCCTGAGCGGAATGTCGGTGGGGATAAAGGTGGGCCTCCCACAGGGAGAACGTGCAAGCGGGTGACCACAGGTGATGCAACTCGGGGGTGTGACCCGATGAACGGGGCCGAGCGGTCGATATGGGAACGCCTCCACCGTTTCGGGTCGGCCGTCCGGACCCCGGAGCACGCGGTCTGGATTCTCGTCGCCTCCAGTACGCTGACCGTGATGGCCGGCGCGGTCCTGGGGCCGGTCGTCAACCAGATACAGGCCGCACTCGGCGTCTCCCAGTCGCTGGCCGGGCTCATCATCACGACGCACGGACTGTTCATCGTCGTGATGAGTCCCATTGCGGGAGTTCTCATCGATCGGTTCGGGCCCCGGCGTCCCCTCATCTTCGGCCTCGGGCTCTACGGGATCACGGGCGGGGCCGGGCTCGTCATCGAGACCGTTCCGCTCTTGCTCCTCTCCCGCGCCGGCCTCGGGATCGCCGTCGCCTTCGTCTATACCTCGGTCACGGTGTTGATCTACAACCTCTACGAGGGGGAGAGAAAGAACCGGGTCATGGGCTTTCGGGGGAGCGCCAACAGCATGGGAGCCGCGATCTGGCCGCTCCTCGGGGGGCTGCTTGGAACCCTGTCCTGGCACGGGCCGTTCGGCATCTATCTGCTCGCGCTCCCGCTTGGGGCCCTTGCGGTCGTACTGGTCCCGGAGCCGGCAACGAAGCGGCTGGAGCGGTCGGGGGGCGTGCGCGCCACCGTCCGATCGCTGGTCGGAATCATCCGCGATACGCCGCTTCTCATCCCGGTCTATGGCCTCTACTTCCTGACGAACGTCCTCCTCTATTCCATCGTCGTCTACTATCCCGGGCTCCTGGCGACGATCGGGCTCACCTCCTCGATCAGCATCAGCCTGTACCTCTCCGCGATGGGAGTCTCCGGCGGGGTGAGCGCCTTCTTCTACGATCGAATCAAGCGCCGATTCACCCACCAGCAGCTTGCCGTCGTGGCGTTCGCCCTGTGGAGTGTCGGGTTCGGGCTGGCGACCGTGGTGAGTTCGTCCCTGACCGCAGCGGCGCCGGTGATGCTGTTCGGGCTCGGCCAGGGCCTGGTGTTTCCCACCGTGCTGCTGTGGATCGAGGAGCTGGTCCCGCCCGACCGACAGGGGCAGTTCAGCTCGTACGTCGCCATGCTGGGGTATCTGGGCCAGTTCCTCTCCCCGGTCGTGTTCGGCCCGATCGCGTCCCGGTTCGGCCCGTCCGGGGTGTTCGGCGGGGCCTTCGTTCTCGTCGTGGTCGGCCTCCTCACCGCCGCAATCGGGGTCACGGGGAACGACTGGTCAACTACCCCGCCGTGAACGGAGAGGGACTTCGTCCCTCAAGCAGTCGGCCGTAGGCCGACGACGGCGGGGCTTGTCGGTGGACTCCCGCTCAGGCCTCTGACGAGGCAGGCGAAAACTCGCCGTTCGCGTTCAACGTCCCCGACTTCAGGGCCAGTTGACGGGTGGCCCCTCCCTGCGGAGACTTCTGCCCCGCAGAGAGTAGTTTGTGACCAATGTTCTTCGCCGCGTTATAATCCGCGTGAACAGCGTACCCGCACTTCAGGCACTCGAAGGAATCGCCGTCGCGGTTCTCCTCCAGCGTACAGCCACACTTCGAGCATCGCTGGCTCGTGTACGCCGGGTCAACCTGTTCCACCACAATCCCGTGTTCTTCGGCCTTGTATTCGACATACTCGTAGAGGCGGCGGAACGCCCATGCGTGGAACTTCTTGGCACCGGGCATCCGGTCGCGGATGTCTGTCA
>JBDGTI010000069.1:0-9893 GCA_042216995.1 Halodesulfurarchaeum sp. | reverse complement strand
TGACGGATTGTCCGTACGTGGGAACGGTGGTGGAGTAGTCCCGTTGGGGTTTGGCTCACTTGGCGGGTCACTGTTCAGACCTCCGCCACTGAAATCGATTATTGGCCGTTGACATATAATTCCCCTCCATCATGTGGGAAAGTACTCAACTGATCAGGGAATAAGTATTACCATGGGCCTTTATCACAATGTCAAAAAGCACAGAGCTAAAAGAGGCCATCATCGACGCGGACACGGATACAGCGGTAGAACTGACCAACGAAATCCTGGACGATAAAGCAGCGTCATCGGTGCTGGACGAGGCGATTCTCCCGGCGGCAGACACGATCGGTGAGAAATACGAAACCGGCGACTTCTTTCTGACCGATCTCATGCGGTGTGGGGACACGATGGAAGCCGTGATGGACCCGCTCACCGAGGCGCTCGACGAGGAGATGGCGAATACTGACCAAACGGACGAACGGGTGACTATCGTCCTGGCGACGATCAAGGAGGACATTCACGACATTGGAAAGAATCTGGTGCGGTTGTTTTTGGCCGGCAATGGCCACCAGGTTCATGACATGGGCGTCGACAAGCCCGAGGACGAAATCGTCGACCGCGCAATCGAGGAGGACGCCGACGTGATCGGGCTCTCGGCTCTCATGAGCATCACGAGGGACAACATGCAGGACGTGATCGACGAACTCGAAGACCGGGATATTCGCGATGAATTCAAGGTGCTCGTCGGGGGTCGATCCGCAAACGAGGACTGGGCGGAAGAAATCGGTGCGGACGGATACGCGCCCGATGCGCCACATGCCGTCGATGAGGCCGAACGACTGGGGAGTGAGCTTAAACAGGAAGTCAAGGGAGGTGCCTCATAATGGGTGAAATGGCCAGCGTGGAACGGGTCGCAACGGCATTACAGGGGGAGGAACCGGACCGGGTCCCGGTCGGGACACTGGCAATTTCGCGGGCGCTCTGGGAAATCGACGAGCGGCCAAAGGATGCACAGAACGATCCGGAAACGATGGCGGAGGCGAAGATCGCGGCGAACGAGAACTTCGGCGACGATATGGTCATCGCCGGTATCGATGGATGTTTCGTCGAAGCCAAGGCCTGTGGCGCCCAGGGGTTCTGGAGCGAGCACATGGAGATCGTCGATGCCACCCAGCGCACCTTCGAATCGTGGGAGGAGATCGACGATCTCGAATTCCCCGATCTGGATGAGCACATCCGAACCTCCTCGGTACTCCGTGAATCCGGAATTCTCATGGACAGGGTCGGCGATCAGAAAGCCGTCGCTCCGATCGTCTCGGGCGTGTTCAGTACCGCCGCGAATCTGATCGGACACGAAGAACTCTATCGGGGAATGTACGAAGAGCCCGAGAAGGTCCACTCGTTCCTCGAGAAACTGAACGAGTTCCACATCGATTATCACACGGCTTTCGAGGGGAATGCCCACGGGATCGTCGTCCTCGATCCGGTGGCTGCAACCGAAACCACCTCGCCCTCCCAGTACGAAGAGTTCGTGCTCCCGTATCTCCAGGAGGACTTCGAGGCGATCGCGGACGCCGGCATGATTCCAATCAACCACCCCTGTGGGAACACGACGGGTATCACCCAGCTGGTCGCCGATTCGATACCGGACGGGGCTCCGGGCGGAATTCATGCCAACTACGGCAACGTCGAGAAGTGGCCGAAAGACGTGGACTACCTCGAAGAGACGCTGGGCGAGGAAACCATCGATCACGAGGAGGGAGATCCCTATAGCATCATGCTAAAGGCCGTCAAGAAGGAGGTCGGCGATGAGGTCTGCATTCTCGGGAACGTCGATCCGGTCACCGTCCTGCTCGAGGGTGACCCCGAGACGGTCAAGGAAACGGCGAGGCGAAATATCGAGTATGGAGCCGACGGGGGTGGATTCATCCTGACCCCGGCCTGTGATACGAATCCGAACACCCCGAGTGAGAACTTCAACGCCCTCGTCGAAGCGGCGAAAGAGTACGGGCAGTACGAGTGATCGTCGCGGCAGAGAACGCCACCGCTCGATGCGAGTCCCGCCTGCGGTCCTCGGCTCAAGGGCGAACCAACGACTCAGAGGACCCAGCCTCACCCGGGGAGGAGAAGGTTGAGTCCAGCAGCGACGAGCCCGGCAACGGCCATCCGAATCCCGGCGATGTACCAGGCGAGGTCCGCGATCGATCCCATGTACGCGCCGAAGACGAACAGGAGGGCGAGGCCGACCCCCACCGAGAGGACGGTCGCGGAGAGCAACGACAGGACCAGTGGCTCCAACAGGAACGGAGACATCGTGAGAACAACGGCGAGCACCGGCCCAATTCCGCTCATGACCGCGTTGATCGCCCGGCCCGCCTTCTTCCGCTCCATTATCCGCGTGTCGTCGAGGTCGGTGAGCATCTTTCCCTCGAGGTCGTGGATGTCGGCCCGCTTCTCCGCTCGTTCGATTTCCCACACGCTCCACACCCCCGAGGTGCCAAGCCCCACTGCTGCCCCCATCCCGATCAGAAAGACCGTCGTTCCATCGGAAACGCCCGAGAGAAACGATCCCGTCGCAACGCCGATGCTGGTCAGGGTCCCATCGAACCCGTTCGAGATGAAGTAGCGCCGTGAAATCGAGCGGACGTCTTCGTCCTGAAGCAATTCCCGGAGGGAGTGATCACCAAACATCTAGTCCTGTGGCGTCTCGGTCTCCTCGACGAGTCGATCGCCACACACGACCTGATCGACCGAGTGAATGGTCCCGCCGAGCGTGGTCACCGTCTCCTCGACGGCATCAGTCCCGATGTCCTCGCCCTCGATCGTGAGTTTCACGTTCTCGACGTCCTCATCGAGTTCAACCAATACGCCGTTTACACCGGCAATCCCCTCCAGCGCAGCTATTTCACGCGTGATCTCGACCATCGACGGGTCGTGGGGCTTGAGCAGGTCGAGGACGAGACGGCGGATCTGAGACATACCCGTGGGTATGCCTATCGGGCAGTAAAATCCCCGGTTTCTCCTCCCAAATGGGTAGCTCACCGATCCCGGGGGATCGTGATACACATCTGGGATACCCATTCTTTGATCTCGTACGGGGTGGAGCCACGACCCGTCCCGAATCCGTCCCCAGGGAATCGCCGGAGCCGACGATTTTTATCATTGATAACTGGTAGCGTTCATTTATTGTAACGCAGTTTCAATGGGGGGACATGTCACCACACACAGGTCACTCGGGAATCTCGTTACCGTCGGGTTTCAGGCTATTCGGAGGGCTCGCGGAGTCGGTTTCGCCCAACGGTCACTGGCTGTTCGTCTGTGCCGGGGTCGGACTGATGATGGCCTCGGAACTGGTCTTTTTCGTCCATGGGAACGCCGAACCGGCCATTCGACTGCTCGAATTGCTCCTCCCCCTGGCCGTCGGTGCCGGCCTCGTCTGGTTCGGGTTTCAGTCCCGCGAGCACGAGTTTTCCTCATGGCAGATCGCGGTGCTCGGGCTGGCAGTCCTCCTCGGGATGGGCCTGTTCGTCGTCATCGCGACCTACCTGCGAGTGCTCCTCAGTTTCGAGCGTTCGCTCCCCAGGGAACCGATCTTCCTCCTCGTGAACGCCATGGCGATCGGGGCGGTGATCAACTTCGGCTACGCCTATCAGTACCTCAGAATCCACGAGCAGGCCGATCAGGTGGCGACGCGAGCCGATCGCCTCGAGGCGGTCATCTCCCGGGTCTCACACGATCTCCGAAACCCGCTCAACGTGGCCCAGGGATATGCTGACCTCCTCGGGGAGCAACTCGAAGAGGATCGGGTCACTCCGCTGCTCGAAGCCCTGGACCGCATCGAGGCCATGGACGACGAACTGCTCGTCTTCGCCCAGAGTTCACACGACTCAGACGTCTTCGAACCGATTGCCCTCGACTCGGTGGCCCGGGAATCGTGGCAGCAGATCGATACCGAAGACTGCGAGGTGGTGGTCGAGACCGAGCGTGTCATCCGGGCGGACCCGGATCGGCTGCCCCACCTCTTCGAGAACCTGTTCCGGAACGCCGTGGAGCACGCCGGATCGGACGCGACGGTTCGTGTCGGCCCGCTCGAGGACCGATCCGGATTCTACGTCGCTGACGACGGACCGGGAATCCCGCCGGCCGATCGGGACTCGGTCTTCGAGGCCGGATTCACGACCGAGGCGGACGGAACCGGCCTGGGCCTGGGAATCGTCGCGGAGATCTGCAAGGTCCACGACTGGACCGTCTCGGTCGTCGAGAGCGAGACCGGCGGGGCGCGATTCGAAATCGAGGGAGTCGAGTTCGCGGAGCGCTGAATCAGACGTTGCTCCGGAACGCGGTTCCGAACATTCGGAAGACCGCGACCTGGCCGTAGAACTGCAGGAATGGAACGAGCAGCGCGCCGATTCCAGTGGCACCGAGATGAGTCCTGCCCCGTCCCGGTCACGTGGACGCTTTGGCACTCGGCGGCGTGGAATCGGGAGTGGCTTCCACCGGGTGAGGATCCACAACGAACTCGATGGACCATGAATCGCTCAAAATACAGTATAAATCGTTTCGAGCCCACAAAGACATTCGTTAAACGAGGTGAAAGAAGGGATTTTGCGAGCAGCGTCGCTGAAATCGCGCGAACGATCGACCCCCTATATGGCCCCTGACCCCCTACTGATAGATAGGTGGTCCCCGATGTCCAGTCCCTCCCACACGCACGATTCCCCGAGTAGTCCGTCCACCGGTCACAGCACGTTGTTGCGCCCGCTCGAGGCGGCCGGATTCTGGGCAGCCGTCGCGCTGCCGTTCATCTACGTCCCGCTCGTCCTCCGGGGACTCGACACCTCGACCGCACAGATAACCGTGGCCGTCCTGATCGTCGCCCACGTTCTCGCCCTGGTCCTCGGACGCACACACCGCGCGGAGTGAGGCGGGAGAATTTAACTCACCGCGGGACGTTCTGGGCGGCATGGAACTTTCGGCTGTGCCGCTCGGACGGACCGGCACGCGGGTCTCGGAGATCGCCTTTGGCACCTGGCGATTCGGCCGGACCGACGATGCGGGTGCCATCGAGACCGATCGCGACCAGGCCCACGAACTGCTCGATACCTACGAGGCCGCCGGTGGACGGTTCATCGACACGGCGGACATGTACGGGGACGGCCGGGCCGAGTCCTACATCGGGGACTGGCTCGACGAGCGGGACCGGGAGGACTTCGTGATCGCCTCGAAGATATACTGGCCGACCCGGCAGAACGATCCCAACGGCCGCGGACTGGGGCGGAAACACCTCCGGCGACAGATCGACCGGATCCTGGAGCGGCTGGGAACCGACTACGTCGACCTGCTCTACATCCACCGCTGGGACGACCGCACGCCCGCCGCGGAGTTCATGCGGACGCTGAATGGCTTCGTGCGGTCCGGCAAAGTCAATTACCTCGGGGCCTCGACCCTGGAACCCAACGCCTGGAAAATCGTCAAGGCAAACGAGATCGCCCGCCGCGAGGGCTACGAGCCGTTCACGGTAGTCCAACCGCGGTACAACGCCGTCAATCGGGAGATAGAGGGGACCTACCTGGAGATGTGCCGGGACTACGAGATCGGCGTGATCCCCTGGTCGCCGCTCGCGGGCGGGTTCCTGAGCGGGAAGTACACCCGCGGCGAGGCCCCGCCCCCCGGCTCGCGGGGGGCGACTGACGAACAGTTCGTCGACTCCTATCTCACATCGGAGAACTTCGACGTGCTCGAGGAGATCGAGGCCATCGCCGCGGCGGTCGAGGCCACCCCGGCCCAGGTCAGCCTCGCCTGGCTCATGGCACACGACCAGGTGATCGCGCCCATCGCCGGAGCCACCTCGAACGAGCAGCTCAAGGAGGATCTCAACGCCACGCGGATCGAGTTGACCGCCGAGCAGATCGAGCGAATCGCTCAGGCGAAGTAGCTGAGAGATCGCTCGAAGACGACCTCCTCGTGGTGGCTCTCGTCGATGGTCGTCCGTTCGGTATCGACCTGTTCGAAGCCCTGGGACTCGTAGAATGTCCTCACGTGGTCGTTGGCCGCGAGCGCCGTTGCCCTGAGCTGCTCCGCCCCGTCGCGCTCGAAGGCGGATACGATCGACTCGAAGAGTCGCGTTTCGATGCCGCTGTCCCGATGGGCCGGATCGACGTGGAGCCGGAGGATCGTTCCGGTCTCGCCGGCCCGGTGACCGTGAACGAAGCCGACGACGGACCCCTCGATTTCGGCGACCTGAAGTTCGGTACCCGGATTCGAGAGTTCCATGCGAACCACCGGATCGCCGTACCAGTGCCCCACACCCGCCTCGATCGTCTCCTCGCTCAGCGTATCGGGATAGTCGGCGTGCCAGGCGGCATCGGCCACTCGCCGGATCGCCCCGATGTCCTCGGTCGTGGCGTCACGAACATGCATACCGGGGGATAGACGGCCGATCCATTTAGTTATCGTCCCAGCGCTCGACGCACTTCACGACCGATTGCCTCCCGCTTGATCAGCCAGAACCCGGCGGCGATGACGCCAAAGCCCACGACCGTCGTCGCCGAGATCGACTCCCCGAGGACGAGCCAACCCGTGGCCGCGGCCCAGATCGGGGCCGCATAGGAGACGAGGTTGATCTCGACCGGGCCCAGCCGATCCAGGAGGTCGAAGTAGATGAGAAAGCCGACCGCGCTCGAGGCCACGGAGAGATAGAGCAGGGCGAAGAGGGCCCGGGGCGTCCAGGCGACCGACGCCAGCCGCTCGCCCAGGCCCAGACTGATGGCGTGGAGGAAGATCGCCCCGAGGATCATCGACCAGGCCTCCATCGTCTCGATCGGGAGGTCCGTGTCGGCGGCCGTCGCGAGCACGCTCCCGAGCGCGAAGCTCAGGGCGGCCATGAATACCAGCAGCTCCCCGAGACCGCTCTCCAGCAGGGCCGCTGGATCCGGTTGGGCGATCACGGCGACGCCCACGAGTCCGAGCCCAAGCCCGAGGACCCCCTGCCGAGTGAGTGCCCGGCCCGGCAGGAGCAGTCGGGCGAAGCCGGTCGTGAGGATCGGGCTGAGACTCACGACGACCGCGGCGACGGCACTCGTCGTCGAGAGTTCGCCGACGAAGAGAAAGGCGTGGTACCCGGCGATCATGAAGGCCCCTCCCACGAGGACCACCAGCCACTCCCCCCGCGAGCGCGGCCGCCACCGCTCGACGGTCGCGACCACGTAGCCGATCATCAGGATCCCCGCGAGGTCATAGCGGATCGCCGCGAACAGGACCGGCGCCTCGGCGAACGGGGTCAGCCCCGCCTTGATCGCCATGAAGGCCGTCCCCCAGACCGCCGAGAGGACGAGCCACGCGAGGACGGTGCGCGCTCGGGACACGCTTTGGCTGTCGACGCACCTCGCTTTCAGGGTTCCGACTTGCCGCCGGGGATGCCGAGTTTGTCGGTCTCGTGAAGGTAGGTCAACACGTCCTGCCGGGTGATGATCCCCTCGACGAACCCGTCCCGAACCACCGGCACCCGATTGACGTTCGGCTCCGGGCGGGCCAGGATCTCGATGACCGTCTCGACGTCGGTCTCCGGCTCTACGGTGACCACGTCCTCGGTCATCATCGAACGCACGGGATCGCCGGCGTGTCGGGCCAGGTCGATCTCGATGTCCAGGTCGCCGAACGACGCCTCGATGGCGTAATCGACCGGCTCCAGGAACGGCGGCAGGCCCACCGGGATCCAGAGCGTGCGATCGCTGGGCTCGAAGATGTCGACGAGATCCCGCTGGGTCACGATGCCCACCAGCCGGCCGTCGTCGTCGACCACGGGAAAGCCATTGAAGTCCCGCTGGGACATCCGCTGCAGGACCGAACCGAGAGAGTCATCGTGCTGGACGGTCTCGACGTCCGCCGTCATCAATTCGCGTGCTTCCATGTCCATCTCCGCTATCGAGCCCGGCCCCTATCATTCTTGGCGAGGCGTTTATGTGATGGGACCCATACGTGCTAGTATGGCCACGACGGGCCGGCCACGGCTGCGTGACCTTTTCGACGAGTCACCGACTCCCCATATCGCCCACCCGCCCCACACCCATCGCCGGGACTATTACGTGGCGACGGACGGCTCCTTCGAGACCTCGGGGGCCGGTCTGGGAGTCATCATCGAGACGGCGACCGGGGAGCGGGTCGATCGGCTCTCGATCCCCGATGGCGCCCCCGACAACAACGTCGCCGAGTACCGGGCCCTGCACCTCGGGCTCGACACGCTTGCCGCCCGGGTCTCGCCGAATGCCACGGTCGGGGTCCTCGTCGATCACGACGACCTGGCAGGCAACGTCAACGCGGCGGTGCTGGCCGGTCGCGATCGAGAATTCCGGGGCGTGGCCGACCTGACCTACCCGCCCGGTACGGCCCATCACTGGCGGGGGATCCGGGCCCGGATCGCCGGATTCGAGGCCGTCCGGGCGGCCGCCGTTTCGAGCGGCGAGAACCCGGCCCACCCGCTCGCGAATGCGCCCGAGAAGTACGCCCACGTCAACCGGACCGGTCCCGCGGAGCGCCGACAGTCGATCGAGCAGGTTCCCCCGCCCTCCCGGGCCGACCGCCACGCCGGGGACTAGTGGCTCGTGGTCGGGCCGTTCTGCGCGTCGACGACTGCCACCGCGGCGAGGTTGAGGATGTCCCGAACCGAGTCACCGCGCTGGAGGACGTGAACCGGCTTTTCCATCCCGACGAGCATCGGCCCGATCGCCTCGGCCTCCCCCAGCCGCTGGAGGAGTTTGTAGCCGATGTTGCCCGCCTCCAGGGTCGGGAACACCAGAACGTTCGCGGGCCGTTCGAGTTCGGCGAAGTCATACGTGCCGGTCACCATCTCCTCGACGAGGGCCGTATCGGCCTGCATCTCGCCGTCGACCGGGAACCCGATGTCCTCACGCTCCCGGAGTCGCGTCGCGGCTTCGCGGGGGATTCTGGTCGCTTCGTCCTCAACGCTGCCGAAATCGGAGTAGCTGAGCAGGGCGACGCGGGGCTCGAGGTTAAACGCCCGTGCCAGGGCGGCGGTGTGCTCGGCCACCTCCTCGAGACAGGCCACCGACGGGTCCCGGTTGACCGTCGCGTCGGCCACGAAAACCACCCGGTTCTGGAAGGTCAGCATGTACACCCCGGCGGCGAACTCGGCCTCAGGTGCGGTACCGATCACCTGTAGCGGCGGGCGAAGCGCCGAGGGATAGTGGTAGGTCAGCCCGGTCAGCATGGCATCGACGTCCCCCCGATCCACGAGCACGCTCGCCAGGTAGTTCGGGTCCCAGGTGACGAGATCGTGGGCCTCACTTCGGGTCACGCCCTTGCGCTGGCGCTGCCGGTAGAGGTGCTCGGCCTGGGCGTCCAGGTCGGCCCGCTGGGGATCCAGGACCTCGGGCTCGTACTCGATGCCCAACTGCTCGATCTGCTCGGCGATGGTCCCTTCGGATCCGATGAGGACCGGTTCCGCGATGCCCGCATCGGCCATCTGATTGGCGGCGCGGATGGTCTTCTCGTCGTCGCCCTCCGCGAGGGCGACCCGCTTTGGCTCGGCCATGGCCTTGTTGTAGATGACCCGCATCATCTCGCGGGACTTGCCCAGTCGCGCCTCGAGGGACTCGCGATAGGCCGCCAGGTCCCCGATCTCGCGTCTGGCCACGCCGGTCCGCATCGCCGCCTCGGCGACCGCCGGGGCCACTCTGAGCAACACCCGCGGATCGAGTGGTTTGGGAATGACGTACTCGGGCCCGAACTGGAGGGGCTGGTCGCCGTAGGCCTGGACGACCTCGTCGGGCACGTCCTCCCGGGCCAGCTCGGCCAGCGCCTCGGCGGCGGCGACTTTCATCTCCTCGTTGATCTCCCGGGCCCGCACGTCGAGGGCGCCCCGGAAGATGAAGGGGAACCCGAGGACGTTGTTG
>JBDGTI010000078.1:0-10916 GCA_042216995.1 Halodesulfurarchaeum sp. | reverse complement strand
GTGCGCTTCCATACGCCAACGCCTCGCCGGATAAAGCCCGGCGAGAGTACGCCGGAGGACACAGAACAGTCTCCTCCGGCAGAACGCTGTGCGTGCACCCCGCCCGTGACAGTCGTGGAGTGTGGGCCGAAACCCCACCGTTGGGGAAAGCCCATGACTTCAGTCATGGGTAGCTTACAACAATTATTGTACGCAAAATGGAATTGCGTCCCGGTTGTTATGCCCGCCTCAACGTTCGGCATCCTTTCGTTGGCCCCGCCGTTGCTCGCCATCGTACTGGCCATGTACACCCGGCAGGTCCTCGTATCGCTCTACGCCGGGGTCTGGATCGGCGCCCTGCTCGTCGCGGGCTGGAATCCGGTCGTGGCGACCACCACCTCCCTCGACTGGATCGTCCAGACGGTCCGGGATCCGTGGCAGGCGAAGTTCATCCTCCTCATCATGTTCATGGGGGCTGGCGCGGCGTTCATCTACAAGTCCGGCAGCCTCATCGCGCTCGAGCGCTGGGTCGGCGAGCGGGTGGTCAACTCCCGGGAAACCACGCTTCTCACCTGGCTCATCGGGATCTTCATCTTCTTCAGTTCATATACGAGCACGGTCGTGACGGGCAATGCCACCCGGGAGATGTCAAAGGACAACGGGACCTCCCGGGAGCTTCACTCCTACGTCCTCGACTCGACCACCTCGCCGGTGGCTACCTTCGGCCCGGTCTCGAGCTGGATCGGGTTTCAGGTCTCGATGATCAGCGAGGGGCTCGTCGCAGCCGGGATCGCCGGCTCGGTCGCCCTCTCGCCCTTCGGCATCTTCCTCAAGTCCATCCCCTGGAATATGTACTGTCTCATGGCGTTTTTCATGGTCGGCCTGGTGGCCACGACCCAGCGATACTTCGGCCCGATGCTCGACGCGGAGTGGCGGTCTCGCACCACGGGCAAGAGCATCCGCGAGGGAGGGACCCCCCTCTCGGACGTCACCACGGACGTGGGTGAGCCAAGCGAGAAGAACCCCGCCCTGGTCAACTTCTTCCTCCCGATATTCGTCCTGTTGGGGGTCGGCGTCTTCGCCATGTGGTGGATCGGCGGTGGGCCGAAACCCGGCGTCGGTATCTCGAAGGCGTTCACGAACACGAACGTCGCCCTGGCTCTGCTCTATGCCTCCTTCGCGTTCATGGTGACGGGATTCGCCGGCGCGATGGTTTATGGAACGGTGGACCTCGATGAAGCCTCTGACACCATCGTCGACGGGTTCAAGACGATGCTCATCGCCATCGCCATCATCGTCCTCGCGTGGTCCATCGGGCTGGCCGCCTCGAAGGTCGGCACCGCCGATTACATCGTGAACGTGATGGTGGGTTCCGGCGTCCCGGCGAGCGTCCTCCCGCTCATCGTCTTCCTCGCTTCGATGTTCATCTCCTTCACGACGGGTACCTCCTGGGGGACGATGGGTATTCTGACGCCCATCGCAATTCCGCTCGGGTACCAGTTCGCCGGGGCGGATATCCTCCCGGTGCTCATGGGGGTGCTATTTGGCGGGGCCATCTTCGGCGATCACGTCTCGCCGATCAGCGACACGACCGTCATGTCGTCCATCTTCGCCGGATCGGACCACATCGACCACGTGAACTCGCAGGTGCCACTTGCCCTCCTGGCGGCGGGCACGACGACCGTCTCCCTGATCCTGTACGCCATCGGGCTGCAGTCCCTCCTCGTGCTCCTCCCGCTCACGTACGTGCTCACCATGGTCGGGGTGTACGTCTTGAACAAGTGGGACGCCCGGCGAAAGAACCTCCCGGAGGTGCTCCCGGAACGAGAGACCATCGAGGGGAACGAGGACCTCGTCGAGCGGATCGAGTCGGGACAGGCCGACCCCAGTCGCCTCCGCGGTGACAACGAGTGGCGGAATTTCATGGTCATACTGAGCTGGGTGGTCGCCATCGCGTACACCATCGCGGTCTTCGCGTTCTCGACCGTGGCCTGAGGTCAGGGCGATTTTGCCGGTCGACGTTCGCGGCCGTTTCACCGCCTTTATCGTCCGTCTGGGGGGTGCTGAAGGATGGAGACCGCCCGTCACAACTGTTTTGCCCCGTCCTCACAGAGACTGTCCCATGCGCGCCGCCGTCTACCGCGGGCCGGGCGAGATCGAGATCGAATCGGTGCCGAAACCCCAGATCGAGTCCCCGACCGACGCGGTCATTCGGGTGACCCACACGGCGATCTGTGGCTCGGATCTCTGGTTCTATCGCGGACTGAGCGATCGGGAACCGGGAACCCGGGTCGGCCACGAGCCGATGGGCGTCGTCGAGTCGGTCGGCGAGGCGGTCACCGCCGTCGAACCGGGAGATCGGGTCATCGCGCCCTTCGCCATCAGCTGTGGGACGTGCGAATTCTGCCGGAAGGGGCTTTACACCTCCTGTGTCGAGGAGGAATCGTGGGGCGGGGAACACGGCGCCGGTCAGGGCGAGTACGTGAAGACCCCCTTCGCGGACGGCCACCTGATTCGGGTGCCGGACCGCCACGCCGAGGACGAGGAGACCCTGCGGAAACTCCTCCCGCTCACCGACGTCCTGGGCACGGGCCACCACGCCGCGGTGAGCGCCGGGGTCGGGGCCGGGGACACCGCCGTCGTGATCGGTGACGGCGCGGTCGGGCTGAGCGGCGTCCTCGCGGCCCAGCGACTGGGCGCCGAGCGGATCATCGCCATGGGCCATCACGAGGACCGCCTCGAACTCGCCGCGGAGTTCGGCGCGACCGAGACCATCTCGGCCCGGGGCGAGACGGCCGTCGAGCGGGCCCGGGAGCTGACTGCCGGGGGCGCGAATCACGTCATGGAATGTGTCGGGGCCGGGCCGGCCATGGACACCGCCATCGACGTGGTCCGCGACGGTGGCACGATCGGGTACGTCGGCGTCCCCCACGGTGTCGAAGAGTCGGGGCTCGACATCCATGGACTCTTCCGGCACAATATCACGCTCCGGGGCGGCGTGGCCCCGGTCCGGGACTACGCCGAGGAGCTGATGGCCGATATCGTGGGCGGCACCCTCGACCCGTCGCCGATATTCACGAAGACGGTCGGCCTGGACGGCGTCCCGGAGGGCTACCGGGCGATGGACGAGCGGGAGGCGATCAAGGTGCTCGTCAAGCCCTGGGAGTAGGCGGCGACCTCTCCCCCTGGAGCCGTACGCTCCGCGAATCGTCCGAACGAGTCCCGAATCACGTGCCCTGACTGCCCGTGAACGCTGCGATCAGGTCCGTTCCCTCCACGTAGGGGATGTCGTGGTCCGCTGCGTAGGCCCGGGCGTCCTCGGTCCGGAGGGCCTCGCCGGTTTCGTCGTCGAGCATCTCACAGACCACCGCCGCCGGCGGGCGCTCGGCCTCGTGGGCCAGCGCGACGGCCATCTCGGTGTGCCCCTTCCGGTCCGAG
Source organism: Halodesulfurarchaeum sp. (assembly GCA_042216995.1). Classification (GTDB taxonomy): domain Archaea; phylum Halobacteriota; class Halobacteria; order Halobacteriales; family Halobacteriaceae; genus Halodesulfurarchaeum. The sequence goes on along the minus strand of JBDGTI010000078.1, from coordinate 7,499 downwards.
AGCCCGTACCGCGAGGCCCGGAGGAGGTGGACGTGGCCCGGGGCGCGGAACTCCCGCGGGAAGTCAACCGCCTCGGGATCGGCCGCGGCCTCACCCAGCCGGCTGATCGAAAGCGAGCGGTCCGCGTCGGTGATCCCGGTGTAGGTGTCCCGGTGGTTGACCGTGAGCGAGAACGAGGAGCGCTCGTCGTATCCGAGATGGTCGCTCTCGGCGACCGGGTGAACGATCGCGTCCGCGAGGAAGGGCAACTCGAAGGCGTCGGCGACCTCCGGTCCCAGCGCGACACAGATCAGGCCCCCCGCGTCGTTCCGGAGCCGCGAGACCGCATCCGGATCGACGTCGGCCGCGGGGTAGACCATGTCCACCTCGCCCTCGCGGTCGTCGAAGTCGTGGATCAACACCGGCTCGCCGGCGGCGAAGGCCTCGACCGCGGCCTCGACGCCCGATTTTTCGGCGGCCTCACGCTGACTCGACATGGACGCTCACCTCGTCGCCGTCGAGGAGCCCCAGTTCGTCACGCACGCGCTCGGGGGCGATGATCTCCAGTTCCGCCGTGTCGTGGTGGGTGCGTTCCGGCTCGATGACGTGGGCCCGCTTGAAGGTCCGTCCGCCCTCGGCCTCGATGGCCGCGGGATAGCAGGTCGCCGCGCCGTAGGTCCGCTCCTCGTCCTCCCACTCCGTGATGGTGATCCCTTCGAGGGAGCCAAGCACCGAGCGCTCGCGCTTGCTCGCCGCCGAGAGCGTGACGTTGAGCGTGCCCGGATAGGGATCGTATCCGAGTTTCTCCTCGAACTGGACCGCATACCCCGGGAGGGTGACGTAGTGACGGCCCTCGCCCATCCCGGTCGTGATCTCGCCCTCGAGAGTCAGGGTCCCCTTCTGTTCGAAGATGGTCCGGTAGTCCTCGTACTCTCGCTTGAGCAGCCCGGTCCCCGTCTCGGTGAGTTCGACGAACTGCCCGTCCCCGACCCGCTCCCGGGTGATGGTCCCGGCGTCCTCAAGGGCCTGTAGCCGCCGGGAGGCCGTCTGCGTGGAGACCCCGAGTTCGCTCGCGATGTCGCGACACGAGACCTTCACCTCCCCCCGGTGGGCCCCGTCGAGCGCCAGGAGCTTCAGGACGGCCAACTCGTCATAGCCGACCGCACGCGTGTCGGCGTCGGCTGACATGGCCCGAAATTGGGCCCGCGGGCGCATAAGAATACCGGAATTGGAATGAATTCCAAAACTGAGACGCTACTCGCTCCGGAGCGCCGGAACGACGGTATCGGGATCGGTCGCGAGCATCGCCACGTTCGAGGGCGGGGCCTCGCGGAACACGTCGTGGGACGGGAGGTGGGCCTGGATCTCGCGGGCGAACGCCGCGACTTCCTCGTGGTCGGGCATCGCCTCACGGTCCAGGCGATCGCGCGAGGAGCCGACGTGCATGTAGCCCTTGACCTCGACGAAGTCCGGCTCGGCCCGCTCGTACAGTTCGGCGTAGCCGGCCGGATCCCGCATGTTCTCGCCGGCGATCGCGGTCGTGCGGATCGTCGTCCTGGAGCCGTGATCGGCGAGCACGTCGAGCGTGTCGAGTAGATCCGACCAGGCGGTCGCCTCGCGGGGCCCCACCACCGCCTCGTAGGTTTCGGGATCGGGCGCATCGACGCTCACGTAAAGCTGGGTCGGGGCCACCTCGGCGATCACCGCCGGGCGCGTGCCGTTGCTCACCAGGAAGGTCGTGAACCCCCGGTCGTGGTAGGCCTCGATCAGTTCGGGGAGGTGTGGATAGAGCGTCGGCTCGCCGTCCAGGCTGATGGCCACGTGTTTCGGGTCGAGGGCCGCCTCGAGTCGCGAGTCGGGCACGTCGTCGTTGCCGCCGAACCCCGCGAGCAGCTCCCGCTGGAGTTCGATCGAGGCCTCGACGACGGCCTCGGGGTCCTGCCAGTCCACCCCCTCGAGTTCGTAGGTGTGGCCGGCGTGGTCCCGCCAGCAGAAGACACACCGCTCGTTGCACCGGACGATCGGGGTCATCTGGAGACACCGGTGGGACTGGATGCCATAGAAGCGGTGCTTGTAACAGGTTCCCTCGCCGCGGAGGGCGTTTTTCGTCCACCCGCAGGTCTGGACCGCCGTGTGCTCGACGGCGTGGTAGTCGGGGCCGGACACCTGCTGGGTCATCTCGCCTGTCGTTTGCCGTGGGCGCCCAAAAGGGTGGTGTTCGGCGACATGCAGAACCCCTATAGGTGGCCCCCGACACCCACCGCGTATGTTGCTGGACTTCCGCGGGGAGGTCGAGTCCGCGCTCGCCGACGCGCTCGACGCCCTCTCCCTGCCGAGTGAGGACCTCGGGATCGAGACCCCACCCGAGGACGTGCCCGCAATTCTGGCCTCGAGTGTCGCCTTTCGGCTGGCCGGCCCGGCCGAGGCCCCACCGCCCGACGTCGCCGCCGACATCGCCGGGGAGATCGACACGTCGGAACTCACCCACGTCGGCCGGGTCGACACGGAGGGACCCTACGTGAACTTCCATCCGAGTGAGGCCTATTATGCGGCCACCCTGGAGGCCGCCCAGAGCGATGACTTCGGCCGGCGCCCCGCAACCGGCGAGTCGATCGTCGTCGAGCACACGTCGGCGAACCCCACCGGCCCGGTGCACGTCGGTCGCGCCCGGAACCCGATTCTGGGCGACGCCATCGCTCGCATCCTCGATCGGGCCGGCCACGAGGTCGAGACCCATTACTACGTCAACGACGCTGGCCGTCAGATCGCCGTGTTCACCTGGGCCGTCGAAACCTTCGATGAGGGGGATCTCCCGCCCCCCGAGCGGGACAGCCCCGAGTACGAGCTGGTCCGGTACTATCGCCGGGGGACCACCTTCCTGGAGGAGGGGCCCGAGGAGGAAATCGAGGCCGCCGAAGGCGAGATCCAGTCGATCATGCAGGGCCTGGAGGCCGGCGACGAGGCGACCTACGACCGCGTGAGCGAGGTCGTGGATACGGTGCTCTCGGGCATGCAGCGCTGTCTCGCCCGGCTCCCCGCCGAGTTCGAGCAGTTCGTGAAGGAGACCCGGTTCATGCGGGACGGGAGCACCCGCGAGGTGGCCGAGCGGCTCCGGGAGAGCGGACTGGCCTACGAGGATGAGGGCGCCTGGCACCTGGACCTCTCCGACCGGGGCTTCGAGAAGGACCTCGTGTTCATGCGGTCGGACGGGACGAGTCTCTATACGACCCGGGATCTGGCCCACCACGAGTGGAAGTTCGAGCACTACGACCGGGCGGTGACGGTCCTCGGCGAGGACCACAAGCTCCAGGCCCGGCAGCTCCAGGCCGCCCTGGACGTCCTCGGGAACGACCCGGATCGGCTTTCGGACGTGATCTACTCCTACGTGAACCTCCCGACCGGGAAGATGAGCACCCGGGCGGGGACCGGGATCGACCTCGATGACCTGCTGGACGAGGCCATTGACCGCGCCCGCGAGGCGGTGGAAACCAGGCTGGGCGATCGCATCCGCGATGACGACCTCGGGGAGGCGGACGTCGAGCGCATCGCCGAACAGGTCGGCATCGGCGCGGTCCGCTATGACATCGTCTCGAAGCAGCCGAGCAAGCCGATCACGTTCAAGTGGGAAGACGCGTTGGACTTCGAGGGCCAGAGCGCGCCGTACGTCCAGTACGCCCACGCCCGCACCTGCGGGATCGTGGCGGCCGCGGACCTGGACCCGGCCCTCGAGGCCGACCGGCTCGACTCGGATCCCGAGCGGGCGCTCCTGGAGGCGATCGCCGCGTTCCCCGCCCGGATCGAGGAGAGCGCCCGGGACCTCGAACCACACGTCATCGCGACCTATGCCCGCGAGCTGGCCGACGCGGTCAACGTCTTCTACCGGGAGTGTCAGGTGCTTGGCGAGGACGTCCCGACCGACCAGTCCGCGGCCCGGCTCGCCCTCGTCGTGGCCGCACGGAACACGCTCGCGAACGCGCTGAGCGCCCTGGGGATCGCCGCCCCCGAGTCGATGTAGCCAGTTGCGGTGGCTACCCGAGCAGGCCGCCGGTCATCCGCGAGAGCAGGGAGCGTGATTCAGATCCGTCCGACTCCGATCTGTCCGCCCGATCATCTCGCTCGCCCGCGGTATCCGCTGTCGGGTCCGACGACGCCACGTCTTCCGGAACCGCACTCGCCGGGGGCTCCGTGTCCGACTCCGCGGACTCCTCCCAGGTTCGTGGCAGGGGCTCCTCGAGGAGCCCGTAGGCGATTTCGCGGAAGGACTGGGCGGCGGGACTCTCCCGGTCGACGGTCACCAGCGGGGTTCCCTCCGTCTCGCTCACCTGCACCGCCCCGTCCTCCGGCACCGAGCCGAGGACTTCGGCGCCGATTCGCCCGCCGATGTCCGCCGGAGTGGCCTCTCCCGCGCCGCCGATCCGGTTCACGATCACCCCCTCGACGGTCCCGTCGAGTCGCTCGACGAGTTCGCGGGTCTTGATCGCATTCGTGATCGAGGCCTCCGCGGGCGTGGTCACGATGAGGACCCCGTCCGCCAGACCCAGCGGAACGGTCACGTCGTGGGAGAGGCCTCCGCTCCCGTCGAGCACCACCAGGTCGTGGGACTCCCGAAGGGCCTCGATGACCGGGCCGAGGGCGGCCGGGTCCGCCCGGCCGAAGGACTCCAGGTCGGTGCTTCCAAGCACCACGTCGAAGCCGCCCGGGGCCTCGAGAATCGCGTCCTCGATGTCGGCCTCGCCGGACAGCACCTCGTGAAGCGTGGGGTCGATGGAGTCCACCGCCAGGAGGTCGGCGAGGTTGGCCATGCCGAGGTCGACGTCCACCACGACGGCCGATCGATCCGCCTCGACGAAGGCCGCGCCCAGGTTGATGGCGGTCGTGGACTTGCCCACTCCGCCCTTCCCGCTCGCCACGGCGTAGACCGCACCAGCAGTCATTGGTGGGATATGCACGTCAGCGACGCTTAAAGGGAGGGGGAGATCGGACGAGGTGGCGGCCCGGAGTCGCGGAGGCAGTCCCGACACGAAGCGGCCGTTTCAGGATTTGCCGGCCATGGCCGCGAACAGCCGATCGTTGAACTCCCCGATCGAGATCCCCTCGGAGGGGCCGAGACCGGACATGTGCTCGAGGGAAAGTTGTCCACCGCCCATGCAGGAGTGACCACCGGCCCCCGCCATCGGAATGTCCGCGACGGCCTGCTCGAGGACCTCGCCCATGTGAACCCGGTCGTCCCGGGACCGACCGGAGACGTGGAGGGCCCCGTCCTTGCGCCCGCTGACCACGACGGCGGTCACTCCTTCCAGGAGTAGCAGTTCGTCCGCGGCCTGCGGGATGGCGTCCACGTTGGAGATCTCTCCCACGTAACTGACCGCGAACGGGCCTTTGACCTCCCGCTCCTCGATGGCCCTGGCTTTGACCTCGAGCACCTCGGCGTCGGTCTCGGGGTTGGCGATCCGGTCGAGCCACTCCTCGTCGACGGCCGGGTGGAGAAAGGCACTCGCGTCGAAATCAGCCTCGGCGCATCCACGCGTGAAGCTATCGGTATCCGAGAGAATGCCATAGAGGAGCCCCGTCGCGACGTCCGGGGGAAGTGGCTTCGCCGGGTCGGTGTCCCCGGTCGCCGGTTCGAAGCCGGCGGCCTGGAGGTACTCGGTCACCACGGTCGAGCAGGCGCCGTATTCCGGTCTGACGTCGGTGAACCGCCGGCCCGTGCCCCCGCCGGGGTGGTGGTCCACGACGACCAGCGGGTCGACGACGCCGGCCCCCTCAATACCACGGGGTTCGTTGTGATCGACGAGGACGACCGCACCGGGGAGCTCGCTGACCCGCCCGGTCGCGTTCAGGTCCACGTCGAGGACGGTGCGGAACGCGCGATTCTCCTGGTGACGGATCTCGCCCGGGTAGTGAAGCGTGGCGTCGACCCCGACGTCCGCGGCCAACTCACGAACCCCCAGAGCAGCGCCCATCGCGTCGGGGTCAGGGTTCGGGTGCAGCAGGATGGCGATCGCATCACGCCCGGCGAGCACCCGCTGGAGGGCAGTCCCGGCCGGGCTGCGGTACCGGCGGATGAGTACCAGGGTGCCGGCGAAAAGCACGAGACTCCCTCCCACGAGCGCGGCCGCCGCGATCGGATGGCTCCCGATAAACCGCAGGACAGAACCGAGAGCGTCGCGGGCCGCGCCCGGGAGTGGAGGCCCACCCATTTCCATGGAAACACGCGCTGCTCCGTAATGAAGGTTGACGGCCATCGCGATGGGACTGGGGGGATTCCGGCACTTTATCTGTCTTCATCGTGGAGATGCAGGCAACGAACCACATGAGCGTCGAATCGAACGGGGAGGAGGCCCACGCCGATCGCCGGGATTACGAGTTCCGGAAGGTCATCGAGGACCTGAAGGAGTACACCGGCAGCGGGACCCAACTCGTCAGCATCTACGTCCCGCCGGACATGCTCATCTCCGACGTGGTCGCCCACGTGACCCAGGAGTACAGCGAAGCGTCGAACATCAAGTCCAAGCAGACCCGGAAGAACGTCCAGGACGCCCTCTCCTCGATCAAGGCCCGACTGAAGTACTACGACTCGCCGCCCGAGAACGGGATGGTGCTGTTCTCCGGGGCGGTCGAGGAGGGCGGGGGGCAGACCGAGATGGTCACGGAGGTCCTGGAGAATCCGCCGGACCCGATCGAGTCCTTCCGCTATCACTGCGACTCGGCGTTCCTGACCGATCCGCTCGAGCACATGCTCGCGGACAAGGGCCTGTACGGGCTCATCGTGCTCGACCGCCGAGAGGCCAACGTCGGCTGGCTCAAGGGCAAGCGCGTCGAACCGGTCAAGTCCGCCACCTCGCTGGTTCCGGGCAAGCAGCGAAAGGGGGGACAGTCCGCCCAGCGATTCGCCCGCCTGCGTCTGGAGGCCATCGACAACTTCTATCAGGAAGTCGCGGAGATGGCCAACGAGCTGTTCGTCCCCGAGCGCCACGACCTCGATGGGATCCTCGTGGGCGGCCCCTCGCCGACCAAGGACGAATTCCTGGACGGCGACTACCTCCATCACGAGCTCCAGGACAAGGTCCTCGGGAAGTTCGACGTGGCCTACACCGACGAGTCAGGCCTCTACGACCTCGTCGACGCCGGCAGCGCCGCGCTCGCGGACGCGGAGCTCATGCAGGACAAAGAGGACATGCAGCGGTTCTTCAAGGAACTCCACGGCGGGGACCTCGCCACCTACGGCTTCGAGCCGACGCGGCGCAACCTGGTGATGGGCTCGGTGGAGACGCTGCTCATCAGCGAGGACCTCCGCGAGGACGTCGTCACCTACGAGTGTCCCAACGGACACGAGGATCGGGTGATCGTGGAGTCACGTCGGGACACGCCCGACCACGAGTGCGAGGAGTGTGGGGAGCAAAGCGAGATGAGAGAGCGCGAGGACGCCATCGAGCACCTCATGAACATCGCCGACGACCGCGGGACCGAGACGCACTTCATCTCGACGGACTTCGAGAAGGGCGAACAGCTGCTGACCG
>JBDGTI010000048.1:0-11165 GCA_042216995.1 Halodesulfurarchaeum sp. | reverse complement strand
TCTCGGCGTTCGCGTAGTCCGCCGCGGACTGATACCGGTCGAACAGCGGCCCGGTGACCCCGTTGACTCGCTCGTCGGGACACTGTGCGGACAACACGACGGCGACGAGGAGTTCGAGCCGGTTCGAAGTCAAGCGAGATGGCGGCCTCCGGGTAGGCCTCCCGCAGCCGCTCGATCACGACTGTGGCCTGTTCCGCCCGGGAGTCCCGCGGTGTGCCCATATCCACCCTTCGGCCCGCCGGTCTTGAACCGTTCGAACGCGGGTCATGGCCCGTTCGAACGCGGGTCCGAACGCGAGATTCGATCGACCGAACCGGGAGCCGTTCGCGAAAACCGCGATTTCGGGAGGGCGGGGAGAGAGCCGGGTGGAGGAGAATCGAGTAGAAGAGTTAATGGGCCGGCCGGGAAAGAGCCGGCATGGGACTGCGAAGCGTGCTCCTGGAATCGCCGGTGACGGAACTCGCCGACCCCGTCGACCCCCGGTTCGAACTCGCGGCGCTCTCGGTGCAGGACGAATCCCGTCCGCTCGTCTTCGACCACGTCGCGGGCTATCCGGGCGTCTCGGCCGTGACGAACGTGGTGGCCTCCCGGGACCGCATCGCCGCGGCCCTGGGCGTCGAAACGGGGGCCATCCTCGAGACCATGACCGATGCGACGACGGACCCGGCCCCCCTCTCGGACCCGGGCGAGGCGGCCTTCGACCACGTCGCCGAATCGCCGGATCTCGACGAACACGTGCCGATCCCGACCTACTACGCCGAGCACGAGCGCCGGTATATCGCCTCGGGGATCGTGATCGCGAGGGACCCCGATACCGGCGTGCACAACCTCTCCTTCCACCGGCTGATGTACGACGGGGGAAACGAGTTCGTCATGCGACTGGTCGAGCGCCACCTCCATGACATCCGCTCGCGGACCGACGGCCCCCTCCCCGTGGCCATCGTCGTCGGCGTCCACCCGGCGGTCGAACTCGCGGCGGCCACCTCGGGGAACCCCGAGATGAGCGAGCTCGAGGTGGCAAACGCCCTGCGCGACGGGGACCTGGCGGTCACCGAACTCGACGGGCTGACGGTGCCCGCCGAGGCGGAACTCGTGATGACCGCCCGAATCCTGGAGGAGACCCGCGAGGAGGGGCCCTTCGTCGACCTCTCGCGCACCTGGGATACCGTCCGTCAGCAGCCGGTCGTCGAGGTGCGTGACCTCTACCTCCGGCCCGACCCGAGGATCCGGGTGGTCGTTCCCGGCCGGCGGGAACACGCACACCTGATGGGACTACCCCAGGAGCCCCGCATCCACCGGATCGTCGAGAACACCGTCCCGACGGTCCGGGAGGTCGTGTTGACCCCGGGCGGGTGTTCCTGGCTCCACGGCGTGGTCTCGATCGAGAAGCGCACCGAGGGCGACGCGAAAAACGCCGGACTGGCCGCCCTCGCGGCCCATCCGTCGATGAAGCGGGTCGTGGTGATCGGGGCGGACATCGACCCCGCCGACCCGGACGCCGTCGAGTGGGCCATCGCGACCCGGGTCCAGGCCGACCGGGACATCGAGACGGTCGAGAACGCCAAGGGGTCATCGCTTGACCCCTCCCAGGACCTCGAGTCCGGCACGCTCACGAAGTGGCTCGTGGACGCCACCGTTCCCTCGAACCGGGACCGCGCCGAGTTCGCCGAGGCGACCGTGCCCGGCGCCGCGGACGTCTCCCTCGAGGACTACCAGTAACCATGGCACTGAACCTGACACGCGAGGAGGAGGCACTGCTCGAATCCGACGTTCCCGCGGTTCGAAAGTCGATGGAGCTGCTCGTCCGGCTCGGGGACATCTACGGCGCCGAGGAGTTCGTCGAGATCGGCTCCGCGCAGGCCTCGGGCATCTCCTATAAGTCGATCGGCGATCCCGGAGTGGCGTTCCTGGAGGGCTTCGCCGAGGAGGGGGCCGAGGTCCAGGTCCCGACCTTTGCCAACCCGGCGGGGATGGACATCGACCGCTGGGAGGAGATGGGCGTCGAGGAGGAATTCGCCCGAAAGCAGCGGCGGATCGTCGGGGCGCTCCGCGAGATGGGCGTGACCGTTTCGTTCACCTGCACGCCGTACCTCGCGGGCAACCTCCCCGCCCCGAACGAGCACGTCGCCTGGGCGGAATCATCCGCGGTTTCCTTCGCGAACAGCGTCATCGGTGCGCGAACCAACCGCGAGGGAGGCCCCTCGGCGCTGGCGGCGGCCATCACCGGCCGCACCCCAAAGTACGGGTTGCACCTCGCGGAGAACCGCGTTCCGACCCACCGGATCGAGGTCGAGGTGCCCCTCGACACCCAGGCCGACTTCGCCGCGCTGGGTTCCTGGACCGGCCGAATCGTCGAGGACGGGAAGCCCTTTTTCGCGGGCGTGAACGGGGCCAGCACGGACGAGTTGAAGGCCCTGGGCGCGGCGATGGCGGCGACCGGCGCGGTGGCCCTGCACTTCGTCGGCGGCGTGACCACCGACGACGACCCACCCGAGGGCGTCGAGACCCTGCGCTTCGGCCGCGAGGAACTCGAGGCCGAATACGACGACCTCTCCTCGACCGGCGAGACCGAGCTCATCGTCTTCGGCTGTCCCCACTCCTCAATCGAGGAGATCCGGGCGGTGGCCGACCGCCTGGAGGGGGCAGACCTGGACCGGGACCTCTGGGTCTGCACCAGCGGGGCCGTCAAGTCACAGGCCGACCGGATGGGATACACCGAGACCATCGAGGGGGCCGGCGGCATGGTCCTCAGCGACACCTGCAACGTCGTCGCCCCGATCGAGGAGCTGGGCTATGAGTCGACCGCGACCGACTCGGCGAAGGCCGCCGCGTACCTTCCCGGGTTCGGCGAGCAGGACGTGCACTTCGATGACAAACTCGCCCTCCTCGAGGAGGCGATCGAGCGATGAGTGGGGCGCACACGTTCGAGGGGCGGCCCATCGCGGAGGGCCGGGCCGAGGGGGAGGTCCTGGTCTCGCCGGAACCGATCAGCTTCTACGGCGCCGTGGACACCGACACGGGCGAGTTCATCGAGGCGGACCACCCCCTGACCGGCGAGAACGTCGCCGGGACCGTGCTCGTCTTCCCCCGGGGCAAGGGCTCGACGGTCGGCTCGTATGTCCTCTACGGCCTCGCCCAGCGGGGGACCGCCCCCGCGGCGATCATCAACCACGAGACCGAGACCATCGTGGCGACCGGCGCGATCCTGGGCGGGGTGCCCTGCGTGGACGGCATCGAGGACGCCGTCGACCGGTTCGAGGACGGGGATCGGGTGGCGGTCGACGCGACGGCCGGGACGGTCCGACTGCTCGAGGACTGAGAAAACGGGCACGGATCCGGGCAGGCGTGACGCTTATGCTCCGGCCGCGCCGGTTCCAGAGCATGAAGGCCACCGCCAGGGCCCATCCCATCCAGGGGCTGGTCAAGTATCACGGCCTGCGGGACGTCGAGTTGCGGTACCCCTATCACGACAGCATCAGCGTCGCGACCGCCCCGGCAGAGACGGTCACCACGGTCGAGTTCGACCCCGACCTGACGGAATCGGAGTACGTCGTCGACGGCGAGAGGCTGACCGGCGACGCCGAGACCCGGGTCGATCGGGTCCTCGACCGCGTCCGTGAACTCGCCGCCGATCCGGCCATCGACGGGCCGGCCAGACTCGAGAGCGAGAACTCGATGCCCACGAACGTCGGACTTGGCTCCTCCTCCTCGGGATTCGCCGCGGCGGCGATGGCCGCCGTCGAGGCCGCCGGGCTGGAGCTCTCGCGGCCGGAGATCTCCGCCATCGCCCGCCGGGGCTCGGCCTCGGCCGCCCGCTCGGTGACCGGCGGGTTTTCCGATCTGCGTGCCGGGACCACCGACGCGGACTGCCGCGCCGAGCGGATCCAGTCGCCGCTCGAGGAATCGTTGCGGGTCGTCGTCGGGATCGTCCCGGCCTACAAGGAGACCGCCTGGGCCCACGAGGAGGCCACCGAGAGTCACCTCTGGCAGTCCCGGCTGGCCCACGTCCACGACCAGCTCGCGGCGATGCGACAGGCCCTCCGCGAGGGGGACTTCGAGACCGCGATGGCGGTCACCGAGCGGGACACGCTCAGCCTCGCCGCGACGACGATGACCGGGCCCGAGGCCTGGATCTACTGGCGGCCCGAGACCCTGGAGATATTCGAGACGGTCCGGCAACTCCGGGAGAAGGGGGTCACGGCGTACTTCTCGACTGACACCGGGGCGACGGTCTACGCGAACACCCGGGCCGAAGACGTCGACCGGGTCGAGTCCGAGATCGCCGATCTGGGCGTCGAGACGCGTGTCTGGGAGGTCGGCGGCCCGGCGACGGTCCTCCCCGAGTCGGCGGCCCTGTTCTAGTTCCCGGGCTGGGCAGTTCGCCAATCCAATCACTTACCCCCGGTCCGACCGTTCGTCCGCTATGCGCGTCGCCGTGTTCGGCGGGGGATACGCGGGCATCGTCGCGGCCACGCGGCTCGAAGAGCGGCTCCCAGCGGACGCGTCGGTCGTCCTCGTGGACCGACGGGAGCGCCACCTGATCCGGCACGAACTCCACCGGGTGATCCGGCGACCCGGGTTCGCCGACACCATCCAGGTCCCGTTCGCAACCATCCTGGATCGGGCCACCGTCAGACAAGAGAGCGTCTCGTCGATCGACGCCGACGCGGGGAAAGTGACCTTCGAGAGCGGCGAGACCCTCTCCTACGACGCGGGTGTTCTCGCCCTCGGATCCCGACCGACCTATGACGGGCTGGAGGGTGTCAACGCACATGGTCTCCCGCTCGCCTCACCGGCCGACGCGACGGCGATCGGCGAATCGATGGCCGAACTGCTCGACTCGGGGGCCGGAACGGTGGTCGTCGGGGGCGGCGGCCTGGCGGGCGTACAGGTCGCCGGCGAACTGGCGGCGCTGCGAGCCGATCGCGGCGCCGACTCCGTCCCGATCCGCCTCCTCGAGCAGGCCCCGGAGATCGTCCCCGAGGCCGACCCCCGGTTCCGCGAGGAACTGGTGGCGGCACTCGAAGCGCGGGACGTCGAGGTCCACACCGGGCGGGCGGTCTCGGGCGCGGACGAATCAGTCGTCCATCTCGCCGAGAACCCGGACGTCCCGTATGACCTGTTCGTCTGGACCGGCGGCATCCAGGGGCAGGCGGCCCTCGGGGGCGAGCGGCCGATGGTGCGGGCCGATCTCAGGCTGGGCGATCGGACCTTCGGGGCCGGGGACGCCGTCCGGGCCGTCGACGAGGACGGCGAGCTGGCACCGGCGACCGCCCAGGCCGCCGTCAGCATGGGTCAGGTGGCCGCCGACAACGCCCTCATACGGGCCGAGGCCGACGACGAATCGGGCGTTCGACCGGCCTACCACCGGTACCGGGACCGGTCGGAGTCGCGGGTCGCCAGCGTCGGGGACGCCGCGGTGGCACAGCTCGGGCCGGTCGTGGTGACCGGACCGCCCGCGAGAGCGCTCAAGTCGGTGGTCGGGATCAGGTACCTCTCGGCCGCCGCCGGGATCGAGCGGGCACTCTCGGTGGTCCGCGGGGAGTTCGGCCTGGCCGATCCCCGAACCGGACGGGACCCGGACCGGCTGCCGCCCGAACCGTGATCCGTCTCCGGCACGTATCTACCCCTATGCCGCGTTCCGACTCGACCCCGGATCGAGAACTGACGGGGACCCCGGCGACGCTCGTGCGCGATCGGGAGGGGGCGACAGTCGAGTGCACGGCCTGTGCGCATCGATGCGTGCTCAACCCCGGTCAGCGCGGCGTGTGCCACGTCAGGGGGAACGTCGACGGCGAGCTGCGACTGCTCACCGACGGGCTGGTCTTCGACCCCTCGCCCGGGCCGCCCGGGACGGTCGATCCGATCGAGAAGAAGCCGCTGTATCACTTCCACCCCGGGACGCCAGTGTTGAGCTTCGGCGGAGCCGGGTGTAACTTCCGGTGTGCGTTCTGTCAGAACAACCACCTGGCCTTCAGCGACCCCGAGGAGATCGAACTCCGGGAAGTCCCTCCCGAGGAAGCCGTCCAGAGCGCGATCGAACAGGGGGCGGCGGGCATCGCCTGGACGTACAACGAACCGACGATCTACGCGGAGTACGTCAGGGACGGGGCGAAGGCGGCCAAAGCGGCGGACCTATACACCGTGCTGGTGTCGAACGGGTACTTCACCGAGGCGTTCCTCGAGGAAGTCGGGCCGTACGTCGACGCGATCAACATCGACGTGAAGGGCTTTCGCGAACAGCCCCACCTGGAGCACATGGGCGCGAAACTCCAGCCGACCCTGGACTCGGTCGAGCGGGTCCACGCGGCCGGAATTCACACGGAGGTCACGTATCTCCTCATCCCGGACCTGAACGACGATCCCGAGGAGATCCGGTCGTTCGCCGAGTGGGTCGCCGACATCGATCCGTCGATCCCCGTTCACTTCTCGCGGTTCCACCCCGACCACGAGATGCGCGACCGGCCGGCGACCCCCATCGAAACCCTCGAACGGGCCCACGAGATCGCCCTCGAGGCGGGCCTCGAGTTCGTCTACGTCGGCAACGTCCGGGATCAGCGGTTCAATTCCACGGTCTGCCCCGACTGCGACCGTACCTGGATCCGACGGACGGGATTCGACTCCACCGCGGTCGTCGACCTGGCGGGAACCTGTGAGTGTGGCCGGCCGATCGACGTCGAGCGCTGAGACACAGGTTCAACATGCCGGGTGCCGAACGTCAGGTATGACCGATTCGCCGAGGGAGCCAGGGTCGGCAACCGAGATCCGGGCGGCCGTCGCCGCGGGCGTGCCCGAGATCGCGGCGATGACGCCCGGCCGAACGGGCAACCTGAGCGCGCGATCCGGTGACCTGATGGCGATCACCCCGTCCGGGGTCCCGTACGGGGAGATCGACCCGGCGGCCGTCCCGGTCCTGACACTCGACGGGGAGCCGGTCGCCGGCGACCTGGCCCCGAGCAGCGAGACCCCGATGCATCGGGGGATCTACCGCTCGCTCGACGTCGAGGCGATCGCACACGTTCACTCACCCTGGGCGACCACGCTTGCGGTCCTCGGGGAGGAACTCCCCCCGGTTCACTACATGGTCGCGGCCGCGTCCGGGCCCGTCCCCGTCGCCCCGTACGAGCCATTCGGGACGGCCGAGCTCGCCGAGGCCGCCGTCTCGTCGATGGAATCGGCGGGAACGACCGCGTGTCTCCTCGCGAACCACGGGCTGGTCGCCGGCGGCGAGGACGTCACCGACGCCATCGAGACGGCCGTCGCGGTCGAGTCCACCGCCCGGGTGTATCTGCAGGCCAGGGCGGTCGGGGACCCGATCGAGCTCTCCCCCGAGGAGTTCGCGGAAGCGAAGGCGCAGTTCGACAGCTACGGCCAGCCGGACTCGGCCGGTGGCGACTGACCAGTGCCCGCCGTCGACTGGCCACATTCTTGAGCGCGCACGTCATACGGGCAGCCATGCGAACCATCTCCTGGGACGAGGACGGGGACCGCATCGAGATGGTCGATCAGACCAGGCTCCCCGAGGAGTTCACGACCTACCACGCCGAGACGGTCGACGAACTCATCGAGAGCATCCAGACGCTGCGCGTACGGGGCGCGCCCGCGCTCGGAGCGGCCGGGGCCTACGGCGTCGCGCTCGCGACCCGGACCCACTCGGCGAACCAGGCCGAGTCGCTGCTCACGGCCGTCAAGGCCGACGCCGCGCGGATCGCGGGTGCCAGACCGACGGCGGTGAACCTGGAGCGCGGTGTCTCCGTGGCCCTCGATGAGGCCCAGCTCGGGATGACCGTCGAGGAGGTCCGGGAGATGGCCCTCTCGGCGGCCGAGGACCTCGCCGACCGGGACGTCGAGCGGAACAAACAGATCGGGGAGGCAGGCGCGGCGCTGCTCGGCGAGGAGGACACCGTGATGACCCACTGCAACGCGGGCGCGTTGGCCACCGTCGACTGGGGCACGGCCCTCGGGGTGGTGTACTCGGCCCGCGAGGCGGGGAAGTCGATCGACGTGGTCGTCAACGAGACCCGCCCGCTCAACCAGGGCTCGCGGATCTCCACCGTCGAGCTCATGGAGCGGGACGTGCCCACGACCCTGATCCCGGACAACGCGAGCGGGCTGCTCATGCAGGAGGGGAAAATCGACGCCGTCGTGGTCGGCGCGGACCGGGTGGTCCTCGACGGCGGCGAGCAGTTCGGCGAGCAGGGGGTGGTCTACAACAAGATCGGGACCTACAAGCACGCGGTCGTGGCCGACCGCCACGACGTGCCCGTCGTCGTCGCGGCCCCGACCTCGACCGTCGATGCGACTACCAGCGCCGACGGCGTCCGGATCGAGGAGCGCGATCCGGACGAACTGCGGGAGATCTACGGCACCCAGAACGCCCCCTCGGCGGTCCCGGTTCGCAACCCGGCCTTCGATGCGACCCCGATGGAACTGGTCGACTACCTGGTGACCGAGGACGGCGCCTTCGAGCCGCCGATCGAACTGTCCGACGTGGTCGATTCGGGCCCCGGCCGCCGGTGAGGGGACGAACCGATCCCGGCAGGTACAAGGCCGGACCCAATCGAGGATAGCCCATGCTCGGAAAGGTCTCGCCCGACGATCTGGCGGCCCACGTGTTTCAGCGGAATGGTGCGGATCTGGAGTCGGTCCGTCAGGGGCCGGCCTACGGGGAGGACGCGGCCGCGATCGACGTGCCCGGGGGAACGCTCGTCGTGAGTTCCGACCCGCTCTGGTTCGCCGTCGACCGGGTGGGCACCCTCGGGGTGCACGTCGCCTGCAACGACGTCGCCGCCTCCGGCGGGGACCCGACCTGGATGAACACCGTCGTCCTGTTGCCCGCCGACGCTGATTCGGCCACCCTGGAACGCGTCATGACACAGGTCGACGAGGCGGCCGAATCCCTCGGCGTGGCCGTCGTGGGCGGCCACTCGGAGTACAACCAGCAGATCGACCGACCGCTGCTCATGATGACCTGCATGGGGATGGGGTCCCCCTACGTGCCGACCGGCGGCGCGAATCCGGGCGACGAACTGATCCTGACCGAGGGGGCCGCCATCGAGGGGACGGCCATCCTCGCCTCGGACTTCGAGGCGGAACTCCGAGAGCGGGGGGTCGACCCGGCACTCATCGAGACCGGGGTCGGGTTCTTCGAGGACATCGGGGTGACCGAGGAGGGGGCCGTGCTGCGCGAGTTCGCAACTGGCATGCACGACCCGACCGAGGGGGGACTCATCGACGCGCTCCTCGAGATGGCAAGCGCCTCGGAGGCCTCGATCGAGGTCGACCCCGGGGCCGTCCCGATCCGGGAGGCAACCGCCGTGCTGACCGAGGCCATGGGAATCGACCCGCTCCGGACGTTCGGCTCCGGCGCGTTGCTCGCCGCCGTTCCGGGGCCGGAACTCGACGATGCGCTCTCGGCGCTCGCCGAGGCCGACATCGAGGCCGCCCACATCGGCTCCGTCGTCGAGGGGACCCCCGCGACGCTCATGTTGGGCGAGGAGGAGTTCACCGAGCCGGTCCGGGATGACATGTACTCCCTCTGGGAGTGATACGGATACTCTCCGGAAGTTCCGAACCGAAAGAAGTAGCGGGAGGTGGATTTGAACCACCGCTCTCCGGCTCATGAGGCCGGCGGAATCTCCAGGCTATCCCATCCCGCTATCTCCCCGTAAGCCGGGGGAGGGAAAGAGGGTTGTGATTTCCCTCCGGGTGTGGCACGCGTCCCCGGGCACCCGGTAGGTGTGTTGAGTTCGACCCGCCCTGTCGATCGACGTCCGCTTTTTTGCTCGGCGGGTGGTGTACTGCCCGCAGATCGCCCGGCTGTCGGGTTCGCTCGGCCGGCCGAGTCCGAAGTTTGTATATTCGCTACCTCTCTGAGGGGTATCTATAGAATGGTCGACGTAAGCGTAATCGGGTGTGGACACCTCGGCAGCGCCGTACTCCGGGGCCTCGAACGGGCGGGGGGACACACCGTCACCGCGTGTGACGTGAGCGAGGAGGCACTGGCCGCCGTCGAACCCCTGGTCGAACGGACCACGACTGACCTCGAGGTGGCCGCCGAATCCGACGTCGTGATTCTCGCCGTCAAGCCGGGGACGGTCGACACCGTGCTGGCGGACCTGGACCTGTCTTCCGAACAGACCCTCCTCTCCTTCGCCGCCGCGGTCCCGCGGGACTTCCTGGCGGAGCGAACTGCGGCGACGGCGATCCGGGGTATGCCGAACCTCGCGGCCGAGACCGGCGGGATGGCCTGTGCGATCACGCCGGAGGCGACCCCCGAGGTCGCGGCCCTCCTGACCGACCTGGGCTCGTTCGTCGCGATCGAGGAGGCACAGATGGACATCGCGACGGCGATCAACGGGAGCGGCCCGGCGTTCGTCTTCTATCTCATCAAGGCCCTCGCCGACGCGGGCGTCGAGAGCGGTCTCGACCCGGAGAGCGCTCGCACGCTGGCCGCCCAGACGTTCAACGGCGCCGCGGAGATGGTCCTCCAGAGCGAGACGGACCTCGAATCGCTCATCGAGGCGGTCAGCAGCGAGGGCGGGACGACGATCGAGGGAATGGAGGTGCTCCGGGACAGTGCCGTCGACGCGGACCTCAAAGCGGCCGTCGGGGCCGCCGAGAGCCGATCACGGGAGATTGCGGAGGAGTTCCAATGAGGACACCACCCGCGGACGAGATCGAGGCGGCCCGGCGACAGGCAGCCCAGGCCCAGCGGGTCGTGGTCAAGGCCGGAACGAACTCGCTGACCGACGAGGAGTCCAATCTCGACGACGAGAAGGTCGACAAACTCGTCGATGACATCATGGACCTCCGCGAGCGGGGCAAGGAGGTGGTGCTCGTTTCCTCGGGCGCGATCGGGGCCGGCAAGGGCCGGCTCGACCAGCCCGCCGAGACCGTCGAGGACATGCAGGCGGCCTCGACGGTGGGCCAGACACACCTCATGCGCCGGTACACCGAGAGCTTCGAGCGCTACGACCAGAAGACCGCCCAGATCCTCCTGACCCAGGAGGACCTGGTCGACTCCGACCGATTCGCCAACTTCCGGAACAGCCTGGAGACGCTCTTCGAGTGGGAGGTCATTCCCATCGTCAACGAGAACGACGCCATTGCGATCGAGGAGATCAAGATCGGCGACAACGACATGATCTCCTCCTCCGTCGCGG
>JBDGTI010000086.1:681-11243 GCA_042216995.1 Halodesulfurarchaeum sp. | reverse complement strand
GGGTGTGGGCCGAAGGGAAAGGGACAGTGCCGCCACTGTCTTTCAATCGGTGGGTGATGGATCGGTGCCGCCGTCCCAGTAGATGGCGGCCTGTTCGGCCGGTTCGGCCGCCTTGCTCTCCGTTGGTCGGTACTGTTCCTTGAGCCGTTCGAGTTCGAAGGCATTGATCTCCTCGATGGCGCTGCTCATCCACTGGTAGAGGCCACGGCGGTAGATGCGCTGCTGGTCGTCGATGGGGACGGAATCGTAGACGTTGACGGTCCCGCCGCTCGTGAGATTGCGTTCGAAGCGCTCCAGGATGCCCATCTCCACGAGGTGGCCCAGCACCTTGGTGACCGTACTCGTGCTCACGCCTACGATATCCGCGATCTCGCCGGTCGTGATCGGCCCGCGCTCGATGACCACGATACAGATCACGATCGCGTTGTGCGAGAGCCCGAAGACATCCCGGAGGACCGTCTCGATGTCCGGGGTGTTGAGCGTGCCCTCCTCGGCGTCGAGTTGCGCCATCGGTTCGTCACAACAGACCACCTCATCGGGCTCCTGGGAGCTGACGAGGGTGGTCTCGCAGTGGTGGCACTCGTATACTCTGGGTGATCCGCCGTCCGTTCCTGTGTCGAGGGAGACCATATCACCCCTACGGATTCGTCCGGGTAAAGTATCCGGGCCGAAATCCCCGAACCGCGGAATGATCCCGACGGTTCACCTGGGTGGTATAGAGAGGAACCACTTCCCACTGCGCTGTGTGAGAAACTGAAGTCTCTTCGCCGCTCGTTGAGGAGGGACTCCGCGGTATCGTTCGGCCGAGGGACAGCCTCCGAGTCAGTCCGGGTGGCCCGGGGACTGCTGTGCTCCTATATCTGTCCGGTGGCATACCGGAATCCATCGAACGGGTTGATATCGGCCGATTCGGGATTCGAACGAGACCGACCGGTCGACGCCGCCGACCGACACGTCGGACTGTTCGAAGAGACGCGGGTTTTTGGTTCCCCGCGGCGTTTCTCTCACCCATGGGAGATGCCGAATCAGTGCGGGGGTCGGGGTTCGTCGAGCGAACGCGGGTCGCCGACGCCCTGGAGACCCTCGACGGGGCAACGACGGTCTCGACCGGGACCGAATCGATCCCACTCGACGGGGCCGACGGGCGGGTACTCGCCGAGTCGGTCAGTTCGCCGAAGAACGTCCCGGATTACCCCCGGGCTGCCATGGACGGCTACGCGGTCCGGGCCGAGGACACCTTCGGCGCGGGGGACCGGTCGCCGGCGACGCTCACCCTCGACGAGGGGACCGCGGGACCAGATCGGGCGACCTGGGTCCACACCGGTAGTCCGGTGGCCGATCCGGCTGACGCCGTCGTCAAGGCCGAACACGCCCGGGAGATCGACGACACGGTCGAGATCACCGCCGCCGCGGCCGTCGGACAGAACGTGAGCGACATCGGGGAGGACCTCGAGGAGGGACAGCACCTCTTCGAACCGGGTCATCGCCTCCGTCCCTCGGATCTCGCGCTGCTCAGGTCGGTCGAAATCGAGCGGGTGACCGTCCGCGAACGGCCGTCCGTCGCCGTCGTTCCGACCGGCGAGGAACTGGTCGAGTCCGATCCCGATCCCGGCGAAGCCATCGAGACCAACGGCATCATGGTCGCCTCGCTCCTCGAGCGCTGGGGCGGGGAGGCGACGCTCCGGGACGTCGTGACCGACGACCGCGAGGCACTCGAGGCCGCCGTCGAGGCCGAACTCGACGCCGATCTGATCGTGACGACCGGCGGATCCTCGATCGGGAAACGCGATCTCCTGCCGGCGGTCGTCGAGGAGATGGGGGAGTTGCTCGTCCACGGCGTGGCGCTCAAGCCCGGCCATCCCGTCGCGCTCGGCGTGGTCGAGGACACCCCGGTGCTCATGCTCCCGGGCTATCCGGTCGCCTGCATCGTCAATGCCTGGCAGTTCGTCCGACCGGCGCTCAACTGGACGACCGACACCACCCCGGACGAACCGGCCCGCATCGAGGCCGAACTCGACCGAAAGATCCGGAGCGAGCCCGGCGTACGGAGTTGCGTGCGGGTGACCGTCAATGACTCCGGCGACCGACCGCAGGCAGAGCCGGTTCACGTGAGCGGCGCGAGCATCCTCTCGAGTGTCTCGCTCGCGGACGGCTGGGTGCAGGTCCCCGAATCGGTGGAGGGCTATGACGCCGGTGACACCGTCACCGTCGAATTCTGGGAGGCCCTGCCATGACCGAGCGCAAGCAGTTCCGTGACCTGGTCGAACCCGAGGAACTCCACGCGGCCATCGCCGACCTGTCCCTCGCGCCGGGGACAGAACAGGTCGACCTCCTGGAGGCCGACGGCCGGGTCGTCGCCGAACGCATCGACGCGGGGATCGACGTCCCGGGCTTCGACCGCTCGACCAAGGACGGGTATGCCGTCACCGCCGCGGACACCTTCGACGCCTCGGAGGGCGATCCCGTCGTGACCGACCTGATCGACGTGGTCGAGGCGGGGGAGAAACCGGGGACGTCGGTCGCCGAGGGGACGGCCGTCAGCGTTGCGACCGGGGCGCCGATTCCGCCCGGGGCGGATGCGGTGGTGCCGGTCGAGCGAACGACCCGGCACGGCGAGGGCGAGGAGGCGACCGTCGAGATCCGGACCGCCGTCGCGCCGGGGGACAACATAATGCACAGCGGAGCCGACGTCGCCGCGGGCGACCGTGCGGTCGGGCCGGGAACGGTTCTGCGGACCCGCGACGTGGGACTGCTCGCCGCGATCGGGGTCGATGCGGTCCCGGTCGTCGAACGGCCCTCCGTCGGGATCGTCTCCACCGGCGACGAACTGGTTCGCCCGGGCGAACCCCGGGACGACGACCGGGGCCAGATCTACGACATGAACACCTACGCCCTCGCGGCGGCGATCCGGGCTGCCGGGGGTGAACCCGAGGTGACCCCGCACGTCGCCGACGACTACGACCGGATGCACGAGACCCTGGAGTCGGTGGGCGAGCGGTGTGACCTGGTCCTCTCATCGGGGTCGACCAGCGCGAGCGACACGGACGTACTCTACCGGATCGTCGAGGATCACGGCGAGCTCGACGTGCACGGGGTCGCCGTGAAGCCGGGCCGACCGACGATCGTCGGCGAGATCGCGGACACGCCCTACGTCGGCCTTCCGGGGAACCCCGTCTCGGCGCTGAGTGTCTTCCGGACCTTCGTGGCCCCGGCACTCCGGGACGCGGCCGGGATGCCCCCGGAGTCCGCCCCGACTCTCGACGGACGGATGGCCGCGCCCGAGCGGTACACGGAGGGACGAACCTACCTGCTGCCCGTCGCGGTCGTCGAGGACGCGTCCGGCGACGTACTCGTCTACCCGGTCGACAAGGGGAGCGGGGCGATCACCAGTCTCACCGAGGCCGACGGCGTCGTGGAGATGCCCCCCGAGACGACGCTCCTCGAGGTCGGCCAGGCGGTCACCGTCGACCTGTTCTCGACTGACACTCGCCCCCCGTCGGTGCTCGGAATCGGCGAGTCGGACCCGCTTCTCTCCCGGCTGCTCGACCGGCTCGACGGCCCCCGGTACCTGCCTCACGGCAGCAGCGAGGGGCGTCGTCGCTTCCGGGATGGTATCCCGGACTTCGCCCTCCTGACCGAGGCGGACGCCGAAGCCGTCTCCGGGACCGAACTCGGCACCTACGAGCGCGAGTGGGGCCTGATCGTCCCGGCGGGCAATCCGGCGGGCGTGCGCGAGCTGGGGGACCTCCGGGACGTGGAGGCCTTCGTCAATCTGAGTGAGAACTCCGGCCTGCGGTCGGCCTTCGAGGACGCGCTCGGGGGCCTCGCCGCGGCGGAGGACACGACTCCACAGGCCCTCTCCGAGGAGATCGACGGCTACGAACGGACCGTCAGCGGCATCCGCAGTCCCGCACGGCGGGTCGCCGAGGGGACGGCGACCGCCGGGCTCGGCCTGCGCTTTGCCACGAGCGACCTGGACGTGGAGTTCGTCCCGATCGGAACCCAGCCCCTCAGCGTGGTCGGCGCGACCGATCGACTCGAAAAGGACGGCATGGAGCGCTTCCAGTCGATTCTGGACTCCGAACTCGAAGCGGTGATCGACTCGATCCCCGGCTACAGGGACTGATTACTCCCCGTCCCGAAAGAGCGCGATGACGTCGTTCACGACGGGGCGATCGGCGGCCACGAGGTACCGGCGACCGGCGACTATCTTCTCGTCGGCCTGAGCCGCGACGTGCCCGTTGGTCTGGGAGATGATCTGAGCGCCCTCGGGGAAGTCGATCTCGGAGATCGCCTTGCCCTTGATCGGGGCGTCATATTCCACCTGGATGTCGAGGATCTCGAGGTCGCCGGTCACCTCCTCCAGCGTGCGGACGTTGTCCCCGCTGATGGCGTTCACGGCGGCCTTGATGCTCGCCCGCTCGGGGAAGTAGACCTGATCGACGTAGTCGGCGAACTCGTCGCCGTACTCGTCCTCGATCCGCGCGATCGTCCGGAGGTCTTCCTCGAGCTGCTTGGCGATCATGCAGACTGCGAGGTTGGTGTCCTCGCGGTCGGTCAGGGCCGCGATGGTGCTCGTATCCGCTCTGAACGCGTCTTCGAGGACAGACGGTCGGGTCGCGTCACCCTCGATGACGGTGAAGGACTCCTCGTCTTCGACGTTCGCTACCTCCCGTTCGATGACCGTGACCTCCCGACCCCTATCGGCGAAGCGACGGGCGACCCGTCGACCGACGCGCCCCCCGCCGGCGATGAGGATGTGTTCTTCGGCTGCCATGTCCCTCTCTCGGGGCCCAATCCTCATAAACGTTCATTACTGATCGGGTTCGCGGTCATCCGGGAACGGGAGCCGGGATGTGGGAATCGAGACGAGCGCGCCGAGCGGGGGGATGGCTTTACTATCTCTCCATGCCTCTTTTGGGCCATGCCGGAAACAGTCCTGTTCGAATCCGAGAGCGTCCAGACCCGCGACGAGATCGCGACGTACCTCCGCGCTGTCGCCGACAAACTCGACGCCGGCGAGCCGATAACGCTCCGGTCGGGATCCGAATCGCAGACCCGTGACCCACCGGCCCGCCTGAGTTTCGAAGTCAAAGCCGAGCGCGAGGGGCCCGCCGAGGGGCCCGGTGAACTCGGCGTCGAGTTCGAACTCGAATGGGACGAACGCGAGGCCGGCGCTGGGGGGTCCGGAACTCTCACCATCGAGTAGCCTCGAAGAGTTAAGGCCGAGGACATCGAAACGGGCGTGAAGGGATGCCCGCTCCACGCGCCGCCTCGCCCGGGGAGTTCGCGCCGAGGTGTATGCATGTCCAGACGTAATTGGGGGTCGGGCGACGTGGTGAGTCGACGGGTCGGGGCGAACATCGAGGAGATCCTCCCCGCCTCGCTCTCCGGCGAGGACACCGTCCACTTCACCGCCTATGGTGCGATGCGCCAATCGGTGCTCCCGCCCGAGGCGGTGGGAGGGGTCCTCGAACTCACGGGAGTGGTCGGCGAGCGGTCCCAGTTCGAACTCGAACTCACCGCGACGATGCAGCGGCGAACAGACGCCGGTGACGACGTCGACTCCCGGGACTGGACGGTCGAAACGACGTTCTATCGGACCGAGAGTCAGGGTTCGGCCGAACTCGATCCGTTCCGGTACTACGTCGAGTGGCGAGAGCGCGATCCGGAGCACGCGGAGTCGGACGCCGGTATCGTCTCGCTGTCGGCAGTAGGGGATTCACATCGCTACGGACGCCGCGAGGGGCTTGCGGCGCTCTTACTCATTGAGATCGTCGCGAATCGGAAGGCGAGCGCCCAATCCGACCGCCGGAATCGCGTCTCTCACGCCGGGTCCCTGGCCATGCTCGGGTCGTTCAACAGCGCGGTCGACGCGGGTCGCATTCCGGGACCGGATGGACCACTCGACTGGGAGACCGCCGATGCGTTGCTCGGTCCCGACGCCGAGACGCTGGCCGCTCGGACGAGTGTGCGGACAGCCGTGCCCGAAACGCAGCGACGAGCCGCGAGGAAGGGCCAGCACCTCGTGCCGGAGGACGACCCGGAGTCGGCGCCGGACGGATCGGGGGAAGCGGCCGATGCGAACCCGGAAGCGAGACTCGGTGAACTGCTCCAGGAGATCGAGGCCATGGACCCGGAGATCGAGGCGCCGCCGATCCTCGCCTCGCCGGACCGTGTCGCGAGCCAGCGGGACCGCCTCGAGGATCGACTGCGTGACTATCCGGATGGCTTTCCGGGAGCGTTGCGGGCCGGGAACTTCGGCATCGCCCGGCGGCGGGCCGCGGACGCCGCCGATCCCTACGAGAAGATGGTCCTCCTCTATGCGTTCTACGAGCTGTATGGCATCATCGGACAACTCCAGGAGTCCGAGCAGGCCGTCCGACAGATCGCCTCGGCGATCACCGCCTTCGGACGGGCGGTTACTCGAGGGAACGAGAAGATGGCGGAACTCTCACTCACACGCGCCTCGGAGGCCTTCGTGACGGTCACGAAACGTCTCCTCGAGGGGGCCCAGTCCGACCTGGAAGATCTCCGTTCGCTGCTGGCCTACCACCAGCTTGCGGATACATTCGATCGATACCTCGCGTCGCGCGAGGAACTCGGCGGCTCCGAACTCGCTCATTACGAGCAAATCTGTGCGGCCCTCGTCGAGTCGGCCCGCCGGCAACACGAACGAGCCGAGAAGGCCCGCGAGGCGTTTTACCGCTTCACGGACACCGAGTGAGTGGGTGTCCCGGACCGATCACGTTTCGTGATCATCACGTATCCGGTTCCTCGACCGCCGATTCGATGGCCTGGTCCAGATCCGCGATGATGTCCTCGGGATCCTCGATGCCGACCGAGAGCCGGATCAGGTCCTCGGTGACCCCGGCGGCGAGGAGTTCCTCCTCGGAGAGCTGCTGGTGTGTCGTCGAGGCGGGATGGATGATCAGCGTCTTCGCGTCGCCGACGTTCGCGAGCAGGCTCGCGAGTTCGGTCCCGTTGACGGTCTGTTTGGCGACCTCGTATCCCCCTTCGAGTCCGAAGGTGATGATGCCGCCGTAGCCGCCGTCGAGATACCGATCGGCGTTCTCGTGGGTCTCGTGGGACTCGAGGCCCGGATAGTTTACCCACTCGACCGCGGAGTGGTCCGCGAGGTACTCCGCCACGACGGCCGCGTTCTCGCAGTGGCGGGCCATCCGCAGCGGGAAGGACTCGAGTTTCTGGAGCGTGACCCAGGCGTCGAACGGGGACTGCTGGTTGCCGAGATCGCGCAGTCCACGGGCGATAGCGGCGTAGGTAAAGGCCTGATCGCCGAAGCGTTCGGCGAAGTTCACGCCGTGATAGGCGGGGTTCTCCCCGCCGATTTCGGGGTATTTCTCGGCGTGATCGGCCCAGGGGAAGGACCCACCGTCGACGATCGCGCCGCCGACGGTCGAACCCGCCCCGTGGAGCCACTTCGTGGTGGAGTGCCAGACCAGATCGGCGCCGTGCTCGATCGGATTCGTCAGATACGGCGTCGCGAAGGTGTTGTCGACGACCAGCGGCGTATCGTGTTCGTGGGCGATGTCCGCAATTTGCTCGATGTCGGGGGTCACCAGTGCCGGGTTGCCGATGGTCTCGATCAGGACGTACGCGGTGTCCTCGTCGATGGCCTCGGCGTAGGCGTCCACGTCCAGGGTATCGACGAATCGCGACTCGATTCCTCTCCGCTGAATCGAGTGGGTGAGGTACGTGTACGTGCCGCCGTAGAGCGCCGACGCGGCGACGACGTTGTCACCCGCCTCCGCGAGCAGGAACGTGATCACGTCGAGGCCGGCCATCCCGGAGTTCGTGGCGACCGCGCCGACGCCCCCTTCGAGGGACGCGAGGCGGTTCTGCAGGGCTTCGACGGTCGGATTCCCGAGCCTGGAGTAGATGTACCCCGGCTTCTCCAGGGCGAACTGTTCCGCGGCGTCCTCGGCGTCCTCGAAGACGTAGGAGGTCGTCTGGTAGATCGGTGGTGCCCGCGACCCGGTTGTGTCGTCCGGGTCGTGGCCGGCATGAACGCTTCGTGTTTCGATCCCGTTTGTGGTTTCGTCTGCCATCACCTCTGCAAATCGGCGCGCATCTAATAACCATTACGGATTAAGGACGGATAGAATATTATTATAAATAATTTATTCGGGGTGGATGCCTCACTACCATCCAGTAGCGCGAACACTCCCGTTCGTACGGGCCGGATTTCCCGATTCGCCGACGTGATGGCTGTCACGGCGGAGAACTCCCGGCACCCAGTGGTAACGATGGCCTCTCGTTGCACGCCAGAAACGCGTTCCCGTTCTGGGACGGCCACGGTCCGCCGAGAGACTGACGCGGTCGGTGGAGTCCGGCGACCCTCAGGCGGAGGCCGTGTATCCAGCGTCCTCCACGGCCTGAACGAGCGTCGAGACCTCCGCATCACCCTCGACGATCGCCTGCTCGGCCTCGCGGTCTGCGGTCGCGTCGGTCACTCCGCTCACCGATTGGAGTGCTTCTTCGACTGTCTGTTCACAGTGCTCGCAGGTCATCTCCTCGACGGTGATCGTTCGGGGCATCCATACGGGAATAGCGGACGGGACTCTATGTCAATTTCTGCTTGGATACGAAGTTTTTGCGGTCGTGAAACAACGGTATCGAAAGCCAGTCGGGGCAACAATGATGTATTCCACACGCCGAAACACGGTGTATGCGCAACCTGGATGAAACGGATCTCGAAATCCTCTCCTTGCTGGCCGAGGACGCGCGCCGTCCGTTCAGCGACATCGGCGAGGCAGTCGGGCTGTCGGGACCGGCCGTTTCCGATCGGGTCAAGCGATT
Organism: Halodesulfurarchaeum sp.; assembly: GCA_042216995.1. Classification (GTDB taxonomy): domain Archaea; phylum Halobacteriota; class Halobacteria; order Halobacteriales; family Halobacteriaceae; genus Halodesulfurarchaeum. The sequence goes on along the minus strand of JBDGTI010000086.1, from coordinate 2,423 downwards.
GCAGGAGGCCGGCGTCATCAACAACTTCACGATCGACGTCAACCGGGGGTACCTCCGGGCCGGCGTCCCGGTGTTCGTTCGGGCCGAGATCGGATCGGCGTCGCTCGAGACAGTCCGCGAGCGCCTTCGGGAGGCGGATGGGGTCGAACACGTGTTCACGACCGCCGAAGGGGAGCTGTGGTTCTACGCCCGCATCGAGGCCCAGAACGTCCGACGGTGGGTCGATGGGCTGTTCGAGGGGAACGACGTCGCGGACTATTCGGTCACGCTGATCGACGACGTCGAGTGGACCCCGTCAGTCGACGGCGTCGAATTCGCGCTCACGTGTGTCGAATGTGGGAATACGGTCGATAATGAGGGGGAAACGGCCCGGATCGACGGCGACGTCTATCACTTCTGTTGTCCGTCCTGTCTCGATCGGTTCGAAAAACGATATCAGCGACTCGAGGAAGGGGCGTGACTCTCCACATTTGGAATCCTAACTTTTCCGGGGCCGATACCCCCTCTCTCAAAGGGGTAAATAGGCTAAGTATCGGTCACATAGAGGGACACATATGACACGCCGAACGATTCACCTCGATATCACGGGGATGTCCTGCGCCAACTGTTCGGCGACGATCGAGGACACCCTCGAATCCCTCGATGGGGTGTCGGAGGCGGAGTCGAACTTCGCCACCGACGAGGGATCGGTCACCTTCGATCCCGAGGAGGTCTCCCTGGCGGAGATCTACGACGCCATCGAGGAATCCGGCTACGGGGCCGTCTCGGAGACGGCGACGATCACCATCTCCGATATGTCGTGTGCCAACTGTGCCGAGACGAACGAGACGGCCCTGGCGGCCACGCCCGGTGTCATCGACGCCGAGGTCAACTACGCAACCGACGAGGCACAGGTCACCTACAATCCGGCGGAAGTCTCACTCGATGCGCTGTACGAAACCATCGAGGACGCCGGGTATACGCCCGTTCGCGAGACCGAGGGCGGCGAGAACTCGGACCAAGACGCACGCGACGCCGCCAGACAGGCGGAGATACGGAAGCAGCTCCGGTTGACCCTGTTCGGGGCGGTCCTCTCGGTGCCGCTGCTTTTCTTCCTCGTCGAGAACTACCTCCTCGGTGGCGCGATCGTTCCCGAGACCGTTTTCGGCGTCAAATTTGGCTGGATCGAGTTCCTGCTGGCGACGCCCGTCCAGGTCGTGCTGGGCCTGCCGTTCTACAGGAATTCCTACAACGCGCTCGTGAAGAACGGTCGGGCCAACATGGACGTCCTGATCGCGCTCGGGTCCTCGACCGCATACGTCTACTCGGTGGCCGTGTTGCTCGGGCTGATCGCGGGCGGGCTGTACTTCGATACGGCCGCGCTCATCCTCGTGTTCATCACGCTCGGGAACTACCTCGAGGCGCGTTCGAAGGGCCAGGCCGGGGAGGCCCTCCGGAAACTCCTTGAGATGGAGGCCGAGACGGCGACCGTCATCGGCGAGGACGGGACCGAGAAAGAGGTCCCCCTCGAGGACGTCGAGGTCGGCGACCGGATGAAGGTCCGGCCCGGCGAGAAGATCCCGACCGACGGCGTGGTCGTCGACGGCCAGAGCGCCGTCGACGAATCGATGGTGACCGGCGAGTCGGTCCCCGTCGAGAAGGGACCGGGCGATTCGGTCCTCGGTTCAACCGTCAACGAGAACGGCGTTCTGACGGTACAGGCGACCAAGGTGGGCGCGGAGACCGCGATCCAGCAGATCGTG
>JBDGTI010000086.1:0-671 GCA_042216995.1 Halodesulfurarchaeum sp. | reverse complement strand
CCAGAACACGGCCGACCGGATCAGCGCGTACTTCGTCCCCGCGGTCATCACGAACGCCCTGCTCTGGGGGGCACTGTGGTATCTGTTTCCCGGGGCCCTCGCGGACCTGGTCGCCGCGCTTCCACTGTGGGGCCTCCTGGCCGGCGGACCGACTGTCGCGGGCGGGAGCGTCCCCGTATTCGAGTTCGCGGTCGTCGTCTTCGCGAGCGCCGTCCTCATCGCCTGTCCCTGTGCGCTTGGACTCGCGACGCCCGCGGCGACCATGGTGGGGACGAGTATCGGCGCTCGGAACGGCGTCCTCTTCAAGGGGGGTGACGTCCTCGAGCGGGTCCGTGACGTGGACGCGATCGTCTTCGACAAGACGGGAACGTTGACCCGGGGCGAGATGACACTCACCGACGTCGTTCCGATCGACGACTCCCGCGACGGTCCGGGTGACGCCGGATCGTTCGTCCTGCGCATGGCAGCGAGCGCGGAGCAGGAGAGCGAACACCCTCTCGCCGCGTCCGTCGTCGAGGGGGCCATCGAACGCGGTCTGGACCTGGAGGACCCGACGACATTCGAGAACGTCCCTGGCCGTGGAATCCGCGCGACCGTCGCGGGACGGGAGGTGCTGGTCGGAAACCGCGCACTGCTCGAATCGGCAGGCGTCGACGTCGCTCCCGCCGCCG
>JBDGTI010000031.1:0-11267 GCA_042216995.1 Halodesulfurarchaeum sp. | reverse complement strand
CTAATATCCCAACTGCGGTCGGGAGTCCCCGGCGTCGTCGGGCTTCGCCCGACTGCCTGAGGGAGCTTCGCTCTCTCCGTTCACGCCGGGGAGGATGTCATTGGACGGTAATCATCGACTCGCGATCGATCGCCCGCTCGAGTTCCTCCGCGATGGCGCTCCCCCGCGATACCTGAATTTCGCCGCCCCGGCCGACCGTCGCCGTGAAGAGGTACTCCCCGTTGGCCCGGACCTCGACCGTCTCGCCGGCCTGAGCCTCCTCGACCGGCACGATGATGTGTTGGGTGGTGATCTCCGGGGTCACGATCTCGCCCTGGGCGTCCCCGCCGGCCCCGGTGGCGGACTGGTCGGCCTCCGGGCGATCCGCGAAGGTCCGGACGTCGATGTCGATGCCCAACTGATCCTCCATCTGGCGGATGCGCTGCCCGTCGCGACCGATGACGTGTGAGATGTCATCGGAGTCGACGTAGACGGTCGCCGCGTTCGGGCTCTTCACGTCGACCTCGACGGGCCCGTCGGCCGCCGAACGGATCTCCCGCTCGATCTCCTCCTCGGCGAGCCGGTCGATTCCCGAGGATGTCTCGCCCTCCTCATCCAGGGGGACCGTGACGACCTGTCGGTTGAACGTGTAGATCTCGTACGCCGGTCGGCCGGTCTCGAAGTCCCGGACGAGGATGACCGGCCGGGCCAGGTCCTCCTCCATCAGCCCCTCGGGGACCTTGACCTCGGTCGTGACGTCATAGACGGTGTCGATCTCCCCGGCCTCGATGAAGACGACCGTGTCGACGATCTGGGGGATCATCCCCAGCTCGACCCGCCCGACCAGCCGCTGGAGGGCGTCGATCGCCCGGGTGGCGTGGACCACGCCGATCATGCCCACCCCGGCCAGGCGCATGTCCGCGAAGACCTCGAAGTCCTCGGTCTTTCGCACCTCGTCGTAGATGGTGTAGTCCGGCCGGACCATCAAAAGCGAGTCCGCGGTCGCGGCCATGTCCCCGTCCAGGGCGGTGTACTGGGTGATCTCGGGACCGACCTGCAGGTCACGCGGCCGCTCCATGGTCTTGACGGCGTTGTCGTTGTCCACGAGGAACTCCGCGACGGCCTGGGCGAAGGTGGACTTTCCGGCCCCCGGCGACCCGGCCACCAGCATGCCGCGCTGGCGTTCGAGAAGCCGGGAGCGCAGTTCGTCGGCGTGGGCATACTCGTCCAGTTCGGTCTTCGCGATCGGCCTGACGGCGGTGATCTCCCAGCCGTCGGCGAAGGGCGGGCGGGCGAGCGCGATCCGGTAGTCCCGGACCTGCACGATCTTCATGCCCACCTCGTCGATTTCGACGAACCCGTCGGGGCTGGCCCGTGCGGTCTCCTCGATGTCGTGGCTCCACTCCTTGAGTTCCTCCTCGGTCGCGGGGTCCTCGCGGATGACCTGATAGTGCATGTCGCCGATGTCCCCCCGCTTGGCCATCGGTCGCGTGCCGGCCTTCAGGTGGACCGACATCGTCTGGTCGTCGAAGAACGGCTCGATGGCCAGGGACTCGGTGTCCCGGCTCTTCGGCTCGACGTACTCCGCGTCGATGCCCGTGGCCGTGGCCACCTTGGCCTGGACGATGTCGGAGGTGAACAGCGTGGCACCCCGCTCCCGGGCCACGTCCCGAATCAGCGCGTCGATGGCCCCGGCCTCGGCCCGCTCTATCGCCGCTTCGCCGGCCCGCTCGCCGACGTAGTTGACCTCGATCTCAGCCTCCTGTTCCAGTTCGACGAGCGCTTCGAGTTCGTCAAGCCCCTCCCAGCCGGTGTTCCGGCCGGCGTTGGCCTGGTGTTCGAGTTCGCCGACGACCGGCTCGGGGACGACGATCGTCGCCCCGGCGTAGGTCCCCTCCCGCACCCGCTCGGAGACCCGGCCGTCGATGATCACGCTCGTGTCCGGGACGATTTCCATACCGCAGATAGCGCCGGCCCGTTGAAAAGCATGTCCAACACCGGACTGATGTGGGCTCCCCTCCCAGTCGGCCCATGGCCGATGCCGTTTCCGAGGCGTACGAAGCGCTTCGTGACCGCTACGAGCGGGTCGTCGCGCTTCAGGACGTCGACGCCCACCTCGCCTGGGACCAGGAAGTGATGATGCCCGCCGGTGGCACGCCCGCCCGGAGCACACAGCGGGCTGCCGTCGCCGCGCTCGAACACGACCTGATAGCCGACGAGGCGGTCGCCGACTGGCTCGCGGCCGTCGACGAGTCCCTCGCGGGCGAACAGGCCGCCGAAGTCAGGGAGATTCGCCGCGTCCACGACCGAAAGTGTGAGGTCCCGCGGGACCTGATCGAGCGCCGGTCGGCGACCAGTACCGAGGCCCACGAGATCTGGCAGGAGGCCCGAGCCGAGCAGGACTTCTCGATCTTCGCGCCGGTCCTCGAGGACCAGGTCGAACTCGCCCGCGAGTACGCCGCCGCGATCGACCCCGATCGGGACCCCTACGCGGTCCTCTTCGAAGAGTACGAACCCGATCTGGAACTTTCGACCGCCGAACGTGTGCTCGGGACCCTTCGCGAGGAACTGGTCCCCCGCATCGAGGCGATCCGGGAGAGTGAAGTGACGATGCCCGACCCGTTCGAACCCGTGGACGCCGAGGTGCAGGAGTCCCTCGCCCGGGCGGCCCTCGACGCGCTCGGGTACGACTGGGATCGCGGTCGGCTCGACGTGGCGCCACATCCCTTCTCGACCGGCACGCAGTTCGACGCCCGGATCACCACCCGATTCGAGGAGGACGAGCCGCTGAGTTCGCTTCTCAGCACGATTCACGAGTTCGGACATGCCCGCTACACGCTCGGACTGCCCGAGTCGGCCTACGGCTCGCCGCTGGGCCAGCACCGCGGGCTAACCGTCCACGAGTCCCAGTCCCGGCTCTGGGAGAACCACGTCGGGCGCTCCCGGGCGTTCTGGGAGCACTTCGCGGGGGAGGTTGGTGACCGGATCCCGGGTGTCGAATCCGACCCGGAGACGCTGTACCGGGCGGCGAACCGCGTCGATCCGGACGCCCTGATCCGTGTCGAGGCCGACGAGCTGAGCTACCACCTGCATATCGTCCTCCGCTTCGAGATCGAACGGGCGCTGATCGCGGGCGAACTGGCCGTCGAGGACGTCCCCGCGGTCTGGAAGGACACGATGGAGGAGTACCTCGGCGTGCGGCCGGAAAATCCCGTCGAGGGCCCGCTTCAGGACATCCACTGGAGCCACGGCGACTTCGGTTACTTCCCCACCTACTCGCTGGGAAGTGTCCTCGCCGCCCAGCTCTTCGAGGCGGCCCGGAATGACGTTCCGGACCTCCCCGCGCATATCGCGGCGGGGGAATTCGATCCGCTCGGGTCCTGGCTGGAGTCGGCGATCCACGGACACGGCCGTCGCTATCCGACCGGCGACCTGATCGAGCGTGCGACCGGCCAGCCACTCACGGTCGAGCCGTTCCTCGAGTACGTGGACGCGAAGTTCGGCGAGTGCTACGGACTCTGACCGACTGGGGCGCCGACCGAGATCCGTGACGCTTTCCGTGCTGAAACTCCGATTTCGGCCGTTTGGGTCCGTCTCCCGGCAGGATGGTGGACCATCCGATACAGTTAAGTGGGTGGTATGCCATAACACACCTTGTATGTCGAGCGCAGAGGCTCCCGACGACGGTCTCATCGACCAGTTCCTCGAGTCACGCGGTCACGAGACGGCGACCTGGGACCAGAGCTATAACAAAAAGCAATGCCCGAAGTGCGGGGGCCTCCACGACGTATCGGCGACACAGTGTTCGGTCTGTGGCTGGTCGCCGTGACCGCACCCCGGACCCGGTGACTCGCCCGTCGATCGACCCACGTTCCCGAAATTTTCCGGAAATCGCCGGCTATCGCGATAGTTGCGACGGAAACGGTCCCCCGGCGGACCGGGCTGTGGAGGACTCACAACATCTAATACGGTCGACTCACAACATCCACTGACGCATGCCGGAGTGCCAAAACTGTGGTTCCTTTGTGACGGAGGCGTACGTCCGGGTGTTCACCCCCGACGGAGTGTCCCAACCGCGGGTCTGTCCGAACTGCGAGGACAAGATACGGGACGGAGCGGAGGTGCGCGAGGCGCGCTCGACACGTCGATCGTAACCGCGGAGCACGGCACTTATAGGCTTCTGGGCCCTGTCCCTGTGTGATGACCGATACGGAGCCGGTGGTCACCCGTCTGTTCGGGGGCCCCGGGAGCGGCAAGACGACGGCACTTCTCGATCGCGTGGAGGACCTCCTCGAACGGGACGACGTCGAGATCCGGGACATCCTGGTCGTCTCCTACACCCGAGCGGCGGCCTCGGAGGTCCGGGAGCGACTGGCCGAGCGACTCGACGTGAGTCCCCGTGCGCTCAAGGGCAACGTCTCGACGATGCACGCGAAGGCCTATGACCTGCTGAACCTCTCGCGGGGGGACGTCGTGGGCGAGTCCGAGAAGGAGGCCTTCTGTGAGGAGTACGGGATCCCCTACGAGGACGAGTACGCCTCCGGCTCCCGCCGGACGGCCCGTTCGACGACGCTTGGCAACAAGATCATCGCGACCAGTCAGTGGCTCCAGCGCACCCAGCGGAACGTCGCGGACTGGTATGACATCCCCTTCCAGTGGAACGAGGAGGAGGTCCGGCTCCCGCCGGACGTCGACTCCAACGCCCAGGTCGGGAACAAGTACACCCCGACCTGGCCCAGCGACGACGACCGCGTGGACATTCCCGAGACGATCCGGGCCTGGCGGGCCTACAAGGGCGACCACGACCTGGTCGGCTTCGCCGACATGCTCGAACGGGTCGCCGAGCGGTCCCTGCTCCCGAACGTCGATCACCTGATCATCGACGAGTTCCAGGACATCACCCAGCTTCAGTACGCGGTCTACGACGAGTGGAAGCCCCACATGGACACCGTGTTCATCGCGGGGGACGACGATCAGGTCGTCTACGCCTGGCAGGGCGCGGACCCCAGACTCCTGCTCGAGGAGGACGGCGAGGACGTCATTCTGGACACCTCCCACCGGCTCCCCTCGAACGTCCTCGACGTGGTCCAGCAGGAGGTATCACACATCTCCGAGCGCCAGGAGAAGAACCTCCACCCCCGGACCGAGGGGGGGTCCGTCGAGGCCGTCGAGAGCCCCTCGGTTCTCGATCTGGTTCGCAACGTCCGGCGGACCGTCGAAACCACCGAGGGGGAGACGATCATGGTCCTCTTCCGGGCCCGCTATCAGCTCTTCGAGTTCGTCGAGGAGTTCATCGACGAGGGCATCCCCTTCCGGGCGCTCACCGACCAGCGACTCTGGACCGACCGGCTCACCGACTACGTCCGGGCCGTGGAGGCCCTCGAAGCGGACGAACCGATCGATGCCCTCCAGGCCCGACGCCTGGTCGAGATGCTCCAGGCCTCGGCGTTCGGGACCGCGGACCGAAACGAGATGCGCGACGCCCTCGAGGAGCGCGAGGAGGCCGCCGAGACCGAGGAGCTCAGGGACATCGAGATCGAGCCCGCATTCGTCCGGGAGTACGCCCCGTTCGTCCCCGCACCGGGCGCCGCGGCGGACATGCTCCGGAAGGTCACCCGGTACCAGCGCCAGACCGTCGACGCCTATTTCCGGGGCGATTACGGCGGTGGGGCCCCCGATCGCGTGCGGGTCGGGACGATCCACAGCGCCAAGGGACGCGAGGCCGATCACGTCTTCGTCGGGACGGACCTCACCGAGAAGGTCGTCGAGCAGATGGCCGCCGCCGTCGGCGAGGACCTCCCGGATGGGCTCGAGTTTCCCACCCGCGGCGGCACCGTCCCCTACCTCACGGACAACGAGCGCCGCGTGTTCTACGTGGGGATGAGCCGGGCCCGGAACCGACTCGTCCTCCTGCAGAACCTCATCGACGGGGCGCCGACACTCCCCATCGACGTGCTGCTCCACGGCGAGCCGACCGAGGAGCCGCTCTCGGACTCGATCGACGTCACGGGTCAGGTCGAGCTGGTCCAGTAGCCCCGACGGTCCGCTCGCCCGGCCCGAAGGGACAGGGCTTTGGCCCCGACCGCCGGATTTTCGCCCATGTTCACCGGGATCGTCACGGGAACCGGCACCGTCAGTGCGGTCACCACCGACGCGGACGGCCGGCGGCTCCGCATCGAGACCGACGCGCTGGGTCCATTCGAACACGGGGAGAGCATCGCGGTCAACGGCGTGTGTCTGACCGTCGAGGACCACGGCGAGGACTGGTTCTCGGTGTTCACCGCGAGCGAGACCCTCGAGAAGACCACCTTCGAGCACGTGGAAACCGGCACGACGGTCAACCTCGAACGCCCGCTCGCGGCCGACGGGCGGCTCGACGGGCACATCGTCCAGGGCCACGTCGACACCACGACGACCGTCGAGGCGATCGAACAGGTCGGGGAGGACTGGACGTTCACCTTCGCCCAGCCGGCGGGCTACGAGCAGTACATCGCGAGCAAGGGATCGATCGCGATCGACGGCGTCAGCCTCACCGTCGCCGAAATCGACGACGCGGCCGGGACCTTCGACATCGCCATCATTCCGACCACCTACCGGGAGACCAGGTTCGGCGAGTACTCGGTCGGCGACCGGGTCAACGTCGAGGTCGACGTCATCGCGAAGTACGTCGAGCGGCTGTCTCAGTCCCGGTAGAACGCGGCCGCGTCGACCGATTCGAAGGCCCGGCGGTACCGCGAGAGTTTGGTGTAGAGAAACAGGAAGAAAAAGCCGTCGTAGACGATCACGAAGGCGATGAAGGCGATCGTGGGGGGCAGTCCCCCGAGGAACGGGACCAGCTCGGTGACCAGGTGCAGGTTGCTCACCAGGATGTTGTAGGCCGCGTGGATCCCGGTCGCGACGAGCACCCCCTTCACCACGAGGGGACCGCGGTGGTCGGGGTTGAACTTTGCCAGACCGAGGTAGTAGCCGGCAAACGCCGAGTAGATGACGTGGCCCGGCCCCGCAAAGGAGCGCAGGGCGGCGGTCTGGATGGCCGGTCCGAGGAGGCCGCTGCCCCCCGTACTCGCCGTCCGGAGGTACTCCTGGGTGATGTAGATCAGGTTCTCGATGGCCGCAAAGCCCAGCCCGGCCACCGCCCCGTAGACCGCCCCGTCGATCACGGCGTCGAAGTGATCGGTTCTGAACGCGTGGAGTCGGACCGCGAGTAGCTTGACCGACTCCTCGATCGGGCCGACCACGAGCAGGAAGTAAAGCACCATCCCGACGCCGCCGAGTCCGAAGAAGAGTCCCTTCAGGCTCGAGTTGAAGACGGCGGCGAAACCGGCGAAGAGAAACCCCAGGAGAAAGGTCACCGCCAGGGTCTCGATCGGCTCGCGGGCCACCACGTCCGAGCGCCAGATGAGCGCCACCAGTCCCAGCGCGGGCACGACCGAAAGCGCGGTGTAGACCGCGAGGATCGGATCCTTCAGTATCATGGCGGCCGCGATCGCGAACTGGCCCGCGAGGATGGCGAGCGCGAGGAGGACGATCACCGCCCGCCCGCCGGAGAGAATCCCCCGATGGATGAGCATCGCGAGTCGATCGACCGCCGAGCGCGGCTCCCAGGTCGCGATCTCCTGGAGGTCCCGGTCCTCCCCGGCGGCCCACTGGATCGGATCTTCCTCGCCTTTCCGGTCCATGGCGCGGCCTTCGGCCGGCGGGGTCATGATCGTTCCGGCGGATCCGGGGAGTGAAATCCCCCGGCGACCAAGGCCCGCCATGGCAGACGGAACGCCCCCGGCCGTGCGGGTCCGGGGCATCTACGCGACGGCACTGACCGCCCTCCTCCGGGACTCGGCGGCCGTCCGGGTGGTCGACCCCTCCCCGACGCTTGCCGCCCGGTTCGACGGGACCTTCGAGTCCGGGGATCCCGCCGTGACGGTGGCCATGACCGACGATCGGCTGGGCGTCTCGATCACGGGTGACCCCGACGCGACGGCGGCCGTGGCCGATCGCCTGGCGGCCGTCGCCGAGGATACGTTCCGGTGGGTCGATCCGGCCCCGCGGGGCGGGATCTTCGAGGGCACCGTGACCGGGAGCGCCGGGCGGGGCGTGGTCGTCGACATGGACGGGCCGGAGGGGTACCTCCCCGACCACGGGGGCGGGGACGAGAGGGCCGTCGGCGACTCGGTCCGCGTCCAGGTGCGGGAGCCGGCCCCGCCGTGGTCCGATTCGCGACCCCGGGTCGGGACCCGGATCCGCGCGCCGGGCGGGCTCGCGACCCTGGTTCGCGGGGTCGAGGCCACGGTCGCATCGACGCCCGACGGTCACGGCGACACCGAGCTCGCCAGGACCACCGAACTGCTTTCGGTCTCGCCCCCCGACCGGTGGGGCGTCGAGTGGGATCAGGGCGCCATCGAAGCCGATATGGCGACCCTCGAATCGGCGCTCTCACGGGCCGCAGCCCGGGCCGAGGCGATCGACGCGGCCCTCGAGGCTGGCGGGTCCGGGCGGATCGTCGAGCCGTGGGCGACCACCTGGTTTCGCTTCGGCCGAACGGCCCGTTTCGAACTCGACGAGTACCGCGACGCCGTGACCGAGACGATGGCGGGCCACCACCGGATCAAGGCCGGGAGCGAGGCGGCCGGCACGGCCGTGGACTTCGTCGAGTCCCTCGGTTCGGAGGTCGAGAACTTCCCGTTCGGCCCCCTCACGGACGCGCTGGGACCGACCGAGGGGGACACGGTCCGGATCGTACACACCAAGCCGACCGGCGAGGAGTTCGCGCTGGGTCGTGGCGCGGTCACCGATCGGACCGTCGAGAAGGAGCGGGTGACCGTCGAGCGAGAACTCTCGAGTTCCGGGACCTACGACGCCCTGGAGACCCGGCGGGAACCCGGCGACGTCGCGACGACCCGGTTCGCGGAGGGGCGGTGGTGGTATCCCACGGTCTATCGGGGCGAGACCGGCGAACCGAAGGGGACCTACGTCAACGTCGCCACCCCGATCGAGGTGTTCCCGGATGCGATCCGGTACGTCGATCTCTACGTCGACGTGATCAAGCGGCCCGATGGGACCGTCGTGATCGTCGACCGCGAGGAACTCGACGCGGCGACAGACGAGGGGCACGTGCCCGAGCCGGTGGCCGAACGGGCGATAGACGTGGCCGAACGCGTCGCTTCGATCCTGGGGCGGTAACCAGCCCCGGGCGCGGTGGCCCGAGGCTTTTAGAAGAAGTCAGTCGCGGGCCGGCTCTCGCCCCGGCCGCCGCGTCCGCCCTGGTTGCGGTCGATCCCCATGTAGCTCTCGGGCTGTTCGACCGCCCAGTCGTCGTTGCCGGCGTACTTCACCGTGACCGTCTCGACGGCCTCGAACTGGCCGGTGAGTTCATCGCGGAGGGTCTCCTCGGTGGTGTGGCTGATGCCACATCCCGTACAGGCGCCGCCGAGTTCGACGACCACTTCCCCGGTCTCCGCGTTCGCCTCGCGGATCGCGCTGGTCCCGCCGTGGGCCTGGATCATCGGCAGCTGGACCGACAGCCAGGATTCGATCCGGTCTTCGAGGGTCATTGTCATCCGTTGGGGATCGGGGTATGGAAAGGTTGTGCTTGGCGAAGCCGATCGCGCTGTGATCTCCGCGACCGACAGACCTACCCTCGCCGATCGGGTATGCCAGTCCCATGAGCGAGGAGTACATCGAGGTCCGGGGGGCGAACGAGCACAACCTCTCGGATCTCGACGTGTCCATCCCCCGGGAGTCACTCACCGTCGTCACCGGACTCTCCGGGTCCGGGAAGTCCTCGCTGGCCTTCGATACGATCTACGCCGAGGGCCAGCGCCGGTACATCGAGTCCCTCTCCGCGTACGCCCGGAACTTCCTCGGGCAGATGGACAAGCCACAGGTCGAGTCCGTCGAGGGCCTCTCCCCGGCGATCTCGATCGACCAGAAGAACGCCGCGAACAACCCCCGATCGACGGTCGGGACCGTCACCGAGCTGCATGACTACCTGCGCCTGCTCTACGCCCGCGTGGGCACCCCCCACTGTCCGGAATGTGGCCGCGAGGTCGGCGAGCAGAGCGCCCAGCAGATGGTCCGGCGTGTCCTCGAATTCCCCGAGGGCACCCGGGCGAAGATCGCCGCCCCGATCGTCAGGGACCAGAAGGGTGCCTTCGAGGACCGCTTCGAGGAACTGCTGAGCGAGGGGTACGCCCGCGTCGAGGTCGACGGCGAACCGTACGATCTCGCGACGGAGACCCCCGACCTGGACGAGAACTACGATCACACGATCGACGTGATCGTCGATCGGGTGACTGTCAGCGAGGACGCCCGCTCGCGCATCTCCGACTCGATCGAGACCGCCCTCGAGGAGGCAGCGGGCGTACTCAAGGTCATCCTCCCGGACCCGCCGGCGGACCTGGACGCGGGATCGGTCGCCCGGTCGACGGGGGACCTGGCCGCCGAGGACGCCGAGGAGTCCGTCGCCGTGGAGTTCTCGGAGGACCTGGCCTGTGTCCACTGCGGGATCGATCTGCCCGAGATCGAGACCCGGTCCTTCTCATTTAACAGCCCCCACGGGGCCTGTCCGGAGTGTGAAGGTCTCGGCGAAACCAAGGAGGTCAGCGAGGACCTGGTCGTCACCGATCCGGGGAAACCGCTGCGCTCGGTCTTCGAGCCCTGGAGTTACGACCGCTCGTACTACCGCAACCTGATCGACAACGTGGCCGCGCACTTCGGCGTGAGCGTGGACACCCCCTTCGAGGAACTCGATGAGTCCGTCCGGGAGGCCTTTCTCCGGGGCACCTCGGAGGAGGTGCACTTCGAGCGCCAGACCGAAAACGGCGTCAGGCACAAGACCCAGCCCTTTGAGGGCGTGATTCCGAACCTGGAGCGCCGGTACGCGGAGACCGACTCCGACCGCGTGCGCGATCACATCGAGGACTACATGTCGGTCACCACCTGCCCGGTCTGTGAGGGGACTCGCCTGAAGCCCGAGAGCCGGGCGGTGCTCGTCGATGGCACCTCGATCACCGCGGTCAACCGGATGAGCGTCGCCGACGCCCGCGAGCACTTCGAGGGGATGGAAGCGGACCTCTCCGAGCGGGACCGAACCATCGCCGAGGAGATCCTCAAGGAGATCCGCGCCCGGCTGGGATTCATGGAGGAGGTCGGCCTGGGCTATCTCACGCTGGACCGGGAGGCCTCGACCCTCTCGGGCGGGGAGAGCCAACGCATCCGGCTGGCCACCCAGATCGGATCGGGCCTGGTGGGCGTGCTCTACGTGCTCGACGAGCCCTCGATCGGCCTCCACC
>JBDGTI010000046.1:0-11384 GCA_042216995.1 Halodesulfurarchaeum sp. | reverse complement strand
CCCATTATAGTACTTCTGTTAATCATACTTTGAAGTATGGTATCTGAAAGTACTACCACTGGCTTGACCGACCTGTGTTCATCCGGGAACGAAACGAAGCGGGTCCAGCATACGAACCTTCGGTCGGTAAATTTCATATGGAATACTGCGTCCCAGTTATACGACCGCGTGAGGCCAGGCAATCGCGCCCGTATCTTCAGCGATGACGGAACGTTGATCACAGATGCTGAGTCCTTCGATACCGTGGCACTCGCCTCGAACCGCCTGTGAAATTCGTCTCGGAAAGCGAGAACGGAACCGCCAGAAGTCGATCAGTACCGATCGAACGAGTGGCTGAATCCGACACGAAACGGCCTCATGCGTACCCGAACACGGATGATATCGCGAGATACGGCCCGAGCAACAGCATCAAACCGGCCAGTGATCGCGTCAGCCGGTCGGCGTCGACGGTCTGTGCGACCTTCCAGCCGAGTGTAACACCCACGAGTTCCGGAACGCCGATCGCACCCACGAGGGGCCACGAGACCGCGTCCCTGAGGACGTAGCCGGCCGTCGCGAACGCGGCGATGAAGATCGACTGCACCTGTGCGAGGCCGACGGCGAACAACATCGGCACGCCGGCGGCGACGAGCAACGGCACCGCGAGGACGGGACCGCCGACGCCGAGGAGTCCACCCGAGATCCCGACGAATCCGCCGATGGCTCCGACGCCGAGCGTGCCACGGACCGACGTCGTATCGTAGTCCATGTTGCCGATACCGTACCGCGTCCGGTAAAATACGAGCACGCCCGTCACCGTAACGAGCGCGCCGAGTAACACGCCGAAGACGGACTCATCGAGGAACGCGTTGAGACGGACGCCGACCAGCGCGCCGGCCAGTCCGGTGACGCTCAACACCAGCGCGGATCGGGGACCGCCGCGGGATCCGAGTTCGCCCGACCGGTAGTAACTCGCCGTGCCGAGCATCCCCGTCGCGACGAACGTGGCGCTCGCGGTCCCGACGATCGTCGCCGGGGGGAGGTCCGTCAGCGCGTAGAGCGCGATCGTGATGAAGATCCCGCCGGGACCGACGGCGGTGATTCCGATCCCGGCGAGCAGCGAGATACAGAGCAAGAGGGCGAGGGTCAGCGGGGGGATGCTGGCGATCATCTCCGATCCGTCCTTCGATGTCACCGGTGAAGATAGTTGATATCGAACCGGCCGCCTCCAGGCGGAGCACATCGCCAGCCGATGTGGCCGAGGAGGGAGCCGAAATTCGCGCACGAGTCGAGGGGTCCCCCGTCCCCGAGGCGGCCGCCGGGTCGTCCGTTGTCATCTCAAGTCCGCCACGGAGGCTCGCCCGAACAAAGCGTCTATTAGCCACGGGGCGGAACACCGAGTGAGGAATTGGGATGGAAACACGGCATCGAATCAGTACTGCTGACTCGCGACGCCTCGACCGCCTCGAAGATGATTCCATAGAGCTGGTCGTCACGTCTCCCCCCTATCCGATGATCGAGATGTGGGATGAACTCTTCAGCGATCTCGATCCCGAGATTGGAGCGATGCTGGAGGACGGGGCCGGGCAAGCCGCCTTCGAGTCGATGCACGAGGAGTTGACCGAGGTCTGGGAAGAGGTGAATCGGGTGCTCGTCGATGGCGGTATTGCCTGCATCAATATCGGGGACGCGACCCGCACGGTAGATGGGAGCTTTCGCGTCTATCAGAACCACTCGCGGATCATCGATTCCTTCGAGCGGTTGGGGTTCGAACCGCTCCCGGACATCCTGTGGCGGAAACCCGTCAATTCCGCGGCGAAATTCATGGGCTCGGGGATGCTCCCGCCCAACGCCTACGTCACTCTCGAACACGAGTACATTCTCATCTTCAGAAACGGCACGGAACAGCGGTCCTTCGAACCACGGTCCGATCGGCGCTACAGTTCGGCGTACTTCTGGGAAGAACGAAACCGGTGGTTCTCCGACGTCTGGACGGACCTCAAAGGGGAACTGCAGTCACTCGAGCAGGATGCCCTCCGGGATCGCTCCGCGGCCTATCCGTTCGCGGTCCCCTATCGACTCATCAACATGTACAGCGTCTACGGTGACACGGTCCTCGATCCGTTCTGGGGGACCGGAACAACGAGCGTCGCCGCTCTGACGGCCGGTCGAAACTCGATCGGATATGAGATCGAGGAGGAGTTCACTCGCGTCTTCGACGATCGGGTGACGGAAGTCCCCGCCCTGTCCCGGGATGTCATTCAAGATCGATTGGACGCCCACCGCGAATTCGTCGAGGAGAGACGGGAAGCCGGGGATGGCTTCACGTACGAAGCCGAGCACTACGACTTCCCCGTCACCACCAGGCAGGAAAAACCGCTGCAGTTCTACGCCGTCGACCGGATCGAAGAGACCGAGAACGGCTATCGGGCGACTCACTCACCCGTCGACGGGGATCCAGTCGACGCGGAAGCCGAAACGGCCTCACGCTCCGATTTCTGAGCCGGAAATCCGCCCGACTCGACGAATGCGCCACGTCGGGTATCTGTGGGCCCGCGGGCCACCGACGCGGTGACCGCCTCCCGCCGTGAGCGACCCGGAGTATTGATCATAACCATCAAGACTCCTGACCGAATGCGATCCGGACGGATGGCACCCGGAAAACGGCTGTTGGTCGTCTCGACGTTCGTCCCGCACTTCCTGATGCACGCCCTGATCTCCGCTCTCCCCCTGTTCGTCCCGATCTGGTTGGCGGAATTCGCCGTCTCGCGTGCGACCATCGGGGCGACCATGGGCGGACTCTATGTCTTCTTCGGCGGGGCCGCGATCCCGGTGGGGATCCTGGCGGATCGGTACGGCTCGGTTCCGTTCCTCGAGGTGTTCCTGTTCGGATCGGCCGTGGGTACGCTGGTACTCGGCCTCACGGGTTCGTACGTCGGACTCGTCGGGGCACTCCTGCTCATCGGCGTCGCCGGCGGCCTGTACCATCCCCCCGCCTTTCGCCTGCTCAGTCGACAGTCCTACGCCTCGAGTGGGCTCTTCGCGTACCACAACATCGGGGGCAATCTCGGACTCGGCGTGGGCCCGTTGCTGACGGCGCTGCTCCTGACCGCCATCGACTGGCGGACCGCCATGCTGGTGGGGGCGCTCGTCTTCGGGGTCGTGGGCGTGCTGTTCCACGTGTTTGGCCCCGACCGGGAAGTGCCAGATCGCACAGACGGGGGAGAAGACCCACTCGCCGGGCGTCTTCGCGGCATATTCACCGGCGGATTCGTGTTCGTGCTCCTCATCTACCTGCTCCAGGGAATCTACCACCGCGGGGTCGTCGTCTTCATCCCGGACTACCTCACCAAGGTATCCACCGTCGGCGCCCTCTCGATCGCCAACCGGACCCTGCCACCGAGTCAGTGGGTCTACTCGCTGATGCTCATGGTCGGCGTCGGGGGCCAACTCTTCGGGGGCTCCGTGGACGAACGGGTGCGATCGACCAGCCTCATCGGCGTACAGCTGATCGTCATGGCCGGATTGATCGCCATGCTCGGTCGAACGCGGGGGAGAGTGCTGCTTGCCGTCATCGCCCTCTATGGATTCACGATGTCCGTCGTTTCCCCGGTCCTCCAGAACCTCGTCGCCAGGCACTCCGCCGACACCGACCGAGGGCTGGCCTATGGCTTCACCTCGGCCGGCGGGACTGCCACAGGGGGATTGATCGGCGCCTCGCTGGCGGGCTGGCTCGCGACCGTGAGCACCTATCCGGCGATGTTCGGGACGCTGGCACTCGTCCCACTGCTCGCAGTCGCCGTCTTGCTGGCGTTCATCGACCGATCCTGAATCAGCGGCCGACCGGGGACAGCACTCCCGAGCGGCCGAGACCGGACAGCGGAGTCCATTCACCACCAGCGCAGCTCCCGTTTCAACTCCTCGAGGGAGATTCGTTCGAAGGACGTGATGTGCTCCCCATCGGAGTCGTACCTGAAGACGTAGTGTTCGTTCGTCTGCTGGACCTCGAAGTCGACCACGTGGGTGTCGCCGTCGATGGGCACCGACGGCAGCGACTGCGGGGTGGCGTCGATGATGTCGCTTTCGTCCCACGAGAAGTCAATTTGCCATACCATTTCGTTCGTGTAGGCACGAAAATCGTCCCGGGCGATGCGACTGCGTCTTGGATACGGGTTTGCACCGGGAAACGGTGAGGAGTGGGGCAGCCGTGCGTACAGACAGCTCGTCGCGTCCGGTCGCTCGGGATACAGTTTTTCGCCGTCGATTCTGACCAGTACCCGGATCGTGGCGTCCGACGTGCCGACGTTCCGCAGGACGATCCCGTAATCGCCGGTCTCGCGGTTCCAGAGCGCACGGGTCTTCTCCGGCATGAGTTCGGTCTTCGGACTCGTCCAGTTCTCATAGGAGAAGACGAAGCCAAGAACCGTCAGGAGGAGAACGGCGAACTTGAACAGGCGCGACAGCGACACCAGCGGCGGGACGGTGATGCAACTGCCCTGCTGAGTCCAGATGCAGGGGACGGTGACTCCCTCGGTGAGCAGGATCACCACACCGAGGAGAACCACGAGGAGGATCCCGACCCGGAAGGGACTACTCGTTCTGAACGTTCCCATGGATGTCACTCTCCTCGAAGGGACACGTAAACCGCTTGACTGCGAAATCGACGGCCCCGCAGACCGCCCCAATGGGCGATCTCCCGGGCCGGTCGTCCCGCAACTCGAAGGGGGTCGAGGGGGTGCGCGTTGGCCCGTCCACCGGCGGCCGGGCCAGCTTCCGGTCTTACGGACGCAGTGGTGGGACCGGGCGGTGTGAACGGGGATCTGGGAAAGATATATTCTATCGTTCGCCGATAGGTGTGACGATGAGTGAGACGATCGATTGGCCCCCGCACGTGCCACGGACCCCCGACCCGGAGCGGAAACCGTATCCCCATGGGTTCCAGGTGAGTCGGACGGAGGCATTCGAGAACGTCCTCTCGGAGTTGGAGAAACTGGAGGGGGCAACAGACGTCAGAATCGAGACTGCAGCGAGACATCGCTCCCAGCGACCGAACGTTCCGCGTGCGGACTCGAACCCGGCGGACCCCGGCGTCGTGGCCTACTGGACCCGAGCGGAGAAGGAGTATGCCGCCCCGTGTGATGCATGGGACAATCTACGGGACAACGCACAGGCGATATACCACTATTTGAGCGCAAAGCGCGGGATGGAGCGGTGGGGAGTTGCGGTCGAAAACGAGTTCTCAACCCAGCGAGTCGAAAAGACCCCCCTCAGGGAGTGACATGCCGAGCCGTTCCGATCGGTGGCCCGCTGCGTTCGAGGGGTGGGCGGGTGCAGCCAAGCCGCCGGACTACGAAGAGGCATACAGCAGAGAGTTCACCTGGGTGACCCCGTCCGGATCGACGCGGACGATCCGGCTCGATCTCCCGGTCGCGCTCTACGAATACTGTACGAATCGGGCCCGAATCCAGGAGTACGGTGTCTACATCTCGGATCCGCTCCAGGAGCCGATGCTCGAGTCGATTCTCGAGGAGATCCGACGCGTGATTGCCGATGAGACGTCGCTGCTCGATGGCGCGGTCAGGTTCGTACAGTCACTAGAGTACACCCGCGACACCGACGATACGGGGCATCTGGCGTATCCGAAGTACCCGATCGAAACCCTCGTCCACGAACAGGGCGACTGTGAAGACGGGACGATTCTCCTGGGGGCCCTTCTGAACAACGCCGGGTACGACGTCACAGCGTTGGTCTTCCCGAACGAACACCACATGCTCCTGGGCGTTTCACTCCCGGACCACAGCGGAGTCACAGTTCAGTATGAGGGGACCGAGTATTTCCCCGTCGAAACCACCGCCACAGACTGGCAAATCGGAGCGGTGCCGTCACAGTATCGAAACGCGGCCGTCGAGTTCCACCTGCCGACGAATCAGCCGATTCTGCTCCACGAATGGGAGGCGACGCCGGGGGGAACCCATCAGATCGACGTGTCACTAACCGTCGCAAACTTCGGGTCCGCAGCCGCTCCGAACGTCGGGGCGGATCTGCTTTTTCGACGGCGCGATCAGGAACTCGAAGGTGCGACGGTGCTCATGCAAAACGCGACGATACCCGCGGGCCGAAACGTCAGCGAGACGGGGTCCCTTCGGATGAAACCGACCCACAAGTTGCAGGGCGTCTGTCGGCTATCGATCGATGGGCGACTCCACGACCGAAGCGAAAGCGACTGGCACTCGGCGTAGGGAATCGCCGTCGATCGTATTTCCCCGTTCGAACCGCTTGCCAACGTTTAAGCATCTCTTTGACATGTATACCGATGACCACATGACAGACGATGGCGAGAATCCGCACCGATCCGAATCGGGGGACGGCGACGCGGGCGCGGGCACGACTGGGGACGAGGGGGCAGCGGGGACTCCGAAAGGCGATGCCCCCGAGGAGGACTCGGAGCAGGAGACAACTGCGGAGGAGACCTGGTTCAGCCGACTCGAAAGCTACCGGAGCGAACTCGCCTCGACGACCGCGCCCGATCGACGGGCAGAGATCATCGAGAAGATTCGACAGGTCGAGGATGGACTCGTCGAAGAGGGGTACCTCTCCGAGGACGAGCGTGGCGATTACGACGTCGACCCGACCCAAGCGGCCACGGACGGGACCACCGGGGAGGGCCCAAACGGGTCGGACGTCGATTCGGGGGATTCGTCCGGTTTGACGGGGGAGGACGAATCAGAGCGTGAAACCGGGAAGGACACGAGAGAGGGGGTGTCTATCGACATCGAAACCCCGGATGAGACGTCGACGGACACCGACAGCGGGACGGAGGAGGGAACAGCGACCGGCGGAGAGAACCAATCGGGGACGTCGTCCACCCCGGACCCGTCCCGGTCGAAGGAGGGACAGACGGATACCGACGAAGACTCAGCCCGAGAGGGTTCGGCGGAAACGCGAGATCGAAACGGGGAAACGAACGAACCGGAGGGACCAGAAGCGGGATCGTCCGTCCCGGCGAACGAGGGGACAGCCACGGGGGACCCCGACGTCTCGGCGTCCGAACAGACGGCCTCGACGTCCGCCCCCGAAGCCGAGAGTCACTCCGCCGAGGCGACCGGAGACCGGGAGCAGCCCGAGCCGTCAGGTTCGGGGGAGTCCGAAGGGGAATCAAGTGCCACCGGCAGTCCGGATGCAACTCGCGAGGTCGACGGCCCCGAGGAGGGGACCGGCGAAACGGGCGGGGCCCACCCCGACGCGGGCGCGGAGGAAGAGACGGCTACGGCATCGAAGCCAGCGGTCACACGGGAGGAGGTGGCGGAGCTATCGGCCTCAGTCGAGGCGATCGAGAGCCGGGTGGACGAACTCGAAGACCTGTTCTCCGAGTTCAAGCGGGCAAACGAGCACGAACATGCGGAGATCCGAAAGTACTCGACCGAGGAATTCGCCGAGAATATGCTCCGAGTCCGGGACACACTCCAGCGAGCGATCGAATTCTTCGACTGGGAGGGGGACAAGCGCAGTCGAATGGAAGCAATTATCGACCAGTTCGATCAGCAGTTCACCGCCCGGGAAATCGACGTGATCGAACCCGAGCCGGGCGTGCCCTTCGAGTTCGGCGAGCACGAGGTGGTCGGACGCGAGCCCGCGCCGGATCACGACAAAGACGAGATTCTCCGCGTCCAGCGGCGCGGGTTCGAACTCTCGGGTCGGGTCATCAGACCGGCCCAGGTCGTCGTCGCCTCGGAAGAGTAGCGGGGATCGATCAGTCGTCCGCCTCTTGCTTCTTGCTATCGGTTTCAGCGCCCGAGGTGTGCACTGTGGTGGTCATCTCCGTGTCGGTGTTCGTCTCGTGGGCTGTCACCTCGAGCACTTCGTCTTCGTCCAGGTGGAACGTGACCTCGACGACCGGGTCCTGGTCCATGTCGGGAAGGTCATCGAGATCGATCGACCAGGAGTGAAGCTGCTCGTTCTGTGACCGATCCGCCTCGTTCTCCCCCTGATAGACGTGGATCGGCATCGCCGACTGGTTCCCATAGACGGTGGTGTACGCACGGGTGTTCTCCGCCGGAAGGTCCATCCCGTGTTCGAGGAGGATGTCCATCTTGCCGCCCTTGATGTCGGTCCCGAGAGAGCGGGTCACGATGTTGGCAATGTCCTTTTCATCGACGGTATCCGGGCTGATGTCGCCCCCGTGTTCGTCGGCGAGGTGCTGTTTCAGTTCGTTCTCGCCGTCGGTTTCGGTCCCGCAGTCGGGGAACGGACACGATTTGGCCCCGTGCTCCTCGGCAATGTGCTCGAAGAACTCGAGGATGCCATCGGAGATGAAGTCACACCGCGGACAGCAATACTGCTCTTCGATCTCCTCCCCACCAGCGACGATCGCCGCGCCCTGAGCGACGATTCGGTCGAGATCGTTCGTCGTGTCCGGTTCGAACCCGAAGAAGTCCTCGACGTGCTCCTGAACGGCCGGAACTTTCGACGTCCCGCCGACCAGCAGCACGCTATCGATCTCGGAGGGGTCCCGGTTCGCCTTGTCCAGGGCCTGTTGAATTGCCTGTTCGGAGCGATCGAGCAGGGGGTCGATCTCCTGTTCGAACTCGTCCCTCGTGAGGACGCGTTCGCTAATGCCGATGATGTCATCACCGATCTGTCCGAGAAGTGGTTCGTTGACGGTCGTCTGGTCGTTCCCGTTGGCCGATATGTCCTTTTTGCGCTCCTCAGCGGCCTCTCGAAGGTTGTACCGCGTCTCCTTGTCGCTCCGCGGATCGATTCCCTCTTCTGCCTCGTATTCGTCGGCGAGGAGATCGACGATGGCCTGGGTGAAGTCCGACCCGCCGAGGTCGGTGTCACCGCTGGTCGCGAGCATGTTGAAATTGTTCCCATCGATCTCCATCACGGAGATGTCGAGGGTTCCCCCACCGAAATCATAGACCAGCACCGTCTCGTCGATGTCCGTGTTGTACCCATAGGCCACCGCGGCCGCGGTCGGTTCGTGGAGGAGGTCGATGTCCTCGTCCGTGAACCCCCGGTCGAGTTCCTTCGCGGCCGTGCGGGTGTCACGCTTCTGGTCGGTCGTGAAATACGCGGGAACCGTGATGACGAGTTCGTCGACGTCCTCCTCGAGATACTCCTCCGAGTAGGAGATGAGTTTCTCGAGGATCTTCGAGGAGACCTCCGGGGGCGTGTATTCCCCCCCACCGGCCTCGATGGTGACGTCGTTCCCCATCTCGCGTTTGATCTCCCGAATCTCGTTTTCGGGATCGTTACTCGACTTTGCGGCCTTTCCGACCACGACGTCGTCTTCGTCGTTGAAGTAAACGATCGAGGGGGTCAGTCGATCGCCGTGTTCGTTCTGCAGCAGTTTGGGGTCCCCGGCCTCCATCACGCCCGCAGCACTCCGCGTCGTCCCCAGGTCGATGCCCAATCTCATATGACAGTCAGACGCAATAGCATAATAAGAAGTTTCTGGTGAATTGCCGGCGGCCGGAATCCCCCGAGACGGACTCAGTCCCGATCGAGGGGCTGTTTGGTTATTTCGATCTCGCCGCCCGCGTCGTCCGTTTGTTCGAAGCGCTCTTTCAGATCCGTCGCCACGTTTGACCACCCCTCCTTCTCGACCGCCGCGATCGCTTTCTCGATGTCCGCCTCGGTGGCGTCGCCGTCGCTCATCTCGGTGATGACCTTGGCGGCGTTCCGGCGTTTCTCGACGGGCCGTTTGGACCCCGCTGATTCCCGATAGACGGTTTCGACCGTGGTGCTCGCGAGGGTCCGGCCCCGTTCCGTGATGGCGAGTTCGGCGACACGACGTGTCACGCCGGTCGGATTGGGCGTTCCAAGCACTGCAAGGGTCAGTTCTTGGGGCGTGTTGTCCTTGAGACGCGGGAGCTCGACTGCGGCCCCCGATTCGGTCGACTGAAGCGGCCTGGAGACGATCCGCGGTTCCGTGAAGTACGCCTTCTGGTCCGCCCGGAGTGCAAAGTCGCTGCCGACGTCGATCCGTAACGTCGGGTTGTCGGCGACGACCTTGCTCGCTTCGCGCACCTGCGTTCCGAGAAAGTCCTCGATGTCGGCAGACGAATCGAGATCGAAGGGTTCACCGCCCGACTCGCGTGCGAGCGTGAGAATCACTTCCTCCTCGTAGCCCGACCCGATGCCGGCCGCGGCGATCGATATCCCCTGGTCGTTGATTTCCCGGGCGAGGGACTCGTACTCCTCGATGGGCCGCTGGTCTTTCCCGTCGGAGAGGAAGACGATCATCCGGGCGCCCGCCGAATCGCCGGAAATGGACGAGAACTGATCGCGAGCCGCCTCCAGTCCGTTCGGGATGCGGGTCCCCCCGGCCGCTTCGAGCTCGCCGTCATACTCCCCGGACCGTGAGCCGGTTACCGATTCGTACACGGACTGCTGGTCGGCTTCTTCCCACCGGGTCATCCCCAGCACGACGTTTGTCCGCGTATCGAACCCGATGATGCTGACACGGTCCTCCGGCTGGAGTTCGTCCAGAACGTGGCTGACGCCGTCGCGAGCCCGCGAGATCTTATCGCGTGACATCGAAGTGCTCGTGTCGACGAGGAGGCAGACGTTCCTCGTGGAGACCGTCGAGTGCTGCCGGGGCTCGATAGTCACTTCGAGATACGCCTCACGCCGATCCGACGTGAACGGCGCCCCGATATCGGCGTCGAGTTCGATGCTCATGCTGGGCCGAAATAGGATGCAATTCGGTTTAAGGCTTGTCACGGAGATGATTGATACGCGGCGGGGAAAGGGATGGACACGGGGCCGGGATGTCCTGCATATCGCCAGTGGGACCCCCGGCCGGCAGAAACGGGGGAACTTTCACTATCACGTGCCGGGATATCCACAAACGTGAGACCGCAGTGTGCCGGACAGGGGGGTCGAGGAGATGCCGAATGAGGAGTCCACCCGGGAGGGCGACGCCGAGAAACCGACACCGGAACCCGCAAAGGAGCCCGTCGATCGGCCATCCGGAGCGCGTGAGACCAAAGAGCCGGTCGCCGCCTCGCTCACCCTCGACGTTTCGGATTCGAGACCCGCACCCGGTTCGCCAGTTGTGATAACTGTCAGTCGACCGGACGGGCAGTCGGCAACGGACGCGACGGTCGAACTCGACGGGCGGGTACGTCCGGTCGACGACGACGGGGAGTGTGTGTTCGAACTGAGCGAGCCCGGTGTGTATTTCCCGACCGCGAGGAGCCCGTCGGCAGCCTCGGCCGGCACGGCGCGTATCGTCGTGACTGACAGGGACCGGCCGTCCGGATCCGGGTCTCAGACCAGCCGACTGGACAGCCGAACGCTTCGGCCCCTCGTGATCGCTGGGCTCGGAATTGGCGGTGTCATGGGAGTCCTGGTCGTGTTCGCACGCTTCACCTCGCCACAATTCGTCCTCGCACTCGTGG
>JBDGTI010000016.1:0-11532 GCA_042216995.1 Halodesulfurarchaeum sp. | reverse complement strand
GGATGCGGCGCTTGATGTCGTCGGTGACGTGGGGGATGATCTGGACGGTCTTCCCCAGGTAGTCCCCGGCCCGCTCGCGGTCGATGACGTGCTGGTAGACCTTCCCCGTCGTGATGTTGTGATCGAAGGTCATGTCGATGTCCAGGAACCGCTCATAGTTCCCCAGGTCGAGGTCGACCTCGCCGCCGTCCTTGAGGACGTAGACCTCCCCGTGCTGGTAGGGATTCATCGTCCCCGCGTCGACGTTGAGATACGGGTCGATCTTGACGGCCGTGACGTCGAAGCCGGCGTTCTTGAGCAGGCGACCCAGGCTCGCCGCCGTGATTCCCTTGCCGAGCCCCGACATCACCCCACCGGTCACGAAAATGAACTTCTCCCCCAACGAGGGGTCGTATCCGGTCTCTGTCGGCATACCGACCGTCCGGCGTGCGCGGGCAAAACCATTTCGGAGACCCCGCTCGGCCGTGAGAAGTTTTAACGATGGGATACAAGCTACCCCCATGGGACTGCTCTCACGCCTGGGTTTTCTCGTCCGCTCGAAGCTCAACGCGCTCCTCGGGCGGGCCGAGGACCCCAGCGAGACCCTGGATTACTCCTACCAGCAGATGCGGGACGAACTCACGGACGTCGAGAAGGGCATCGCGGACATCACCGCCCAGAAAAAGCGGCTGCAGGTCCAGCGTGAACGCCTGGAGGAGAACGTCGAGAAACACAACGAACAGGCCCGCGAGGCCATGGCCCAGGACCGCGAGGACCTGGCCAGACGCGCCCTCGAGAAAAAACAGGCCAAGCGCTCACAGGCCGAGGACCTGGCCGCCCAGATCGAGAACCTGGAGTCGACCCAGGCCAGCCTGGAGGAGAAAAAGGCCGACCTGAAGCGACGGATCGACGAGTTCAAGACCAAAAAGGAGACCGTCAAGGCCCGCTACGAGGCCGCGGAGGCCCAGACCCGGGTCTCGGAGGCGATCACGGGGGTCGGTGACGAGATGGAGGACGTCAATCGCGCCATCGAACAGGCCACCGAACGGACCGAGGAGATGGAGGCCCGCGCCTCGGCCCTCGACGAACTGGAAGAGCGGGGAGTCCTCGACGGCGCGATGTCCGACCAGGACGCGATCGAACGCGAACTCGAGGCCGGGCGCGAAGAGCGCGAACTGGCGGCCGAAATGGAGACATTGAGGGAGTCAGAGGGGGGCGAGGAATCCGAGCCGTCGAGCGCGGAAACCGCCGAATCCGAGGACGTCAAAGCGGAAATCGAGGCGCAGGTCGACGACTCGGCGGTCGAGGCCGAACTCGAGGAGCTGCGGGACGAGGAGGAGTCGAAGTAGCTGCGGGACGAGGAGGAGTCGAAGTAGCTGGGACGGTGCCAAAGTGGGCGTTACTCGGCCAGGAAGTCGGGGTCGATCCGACGTTCGTCGCGTTCGGCGAGGAGGTGCTCGAGGAAGCCGTCGAGCTCCACGTGCTTGCGCTCCCGTTCCTTGCGGTCACGCACCGAGATCTCGCCGGCCTGCTCCTCGTCGTCTCCGAGCACGAGCATGTAGGGCACCCGGTCCTCGTGGGTCTGCTGGATTTTCTTGCCGACCGTCCAGTCCCGGTCCTCGACTTCGACGCGGAAGTCCTCTTCTGCCAGCCGCTCGGCGACCGACCGCGCATACCCGAGGTTGTCGTCCGAGACGGGGAGGATCCGGACCTGTTCGGGCGCGAGCCAGAGCGGGAACTTCCCGTCGAAGTGCTCGATGAGCACCATGAAGAACCGTTCGTAGCTGCCATAGAGCGCGCGATGAATCATGACCGGCCGGTGGTCCTCGTTGTCGGCCCCGGTGTAGGTCAGCTCGAAGCGCTCGGGCATGTTGAAGTCGAGTTGCACCGTCGGGCCGTCCCAGGTCCGGCCCAGGGCGTCCTCGAAGGCGAAGTCGATCTTCGGGCCGTAGAAGGCACCGTCGCCCGCCTCGAGCTCGTAATCCAGGCCCAACTCCTCGAGGACCTCCCGGAGCTGGTTCTGGGCGGTCTCCCAGATCTCGTCGCTCCCGACTGACTTCTCCGGGCGGGTCGCCAGGGCGACTTCGGCCTCCAGGTCGAAGGTCTCCAGGACCTCGAAGATCATGTCCACGATGGTCGAGACCTCCGACTCGATCTGGTCGGGCCGAACGAAGAGGTGTCCGTCGTCGATGGTGAACGCCCAGACGCGGGAGAGCCCCGAGAGCTCCCCGCGCTGTTCCTTGCGATAGACCTTGCCGTCCTCGGCGTAACGCTCGGGGAGGTCCCGGTAGCTCCAGGTGGTCTGATCGAAGATCATCGCGTGGCCCGGGCAGTTCATGGGCTTGAGCCCGTACTCCTCGTCGTTCACCTCGAGGAGGAACATGTCATCGACGTAGTTCTCGTAGTGCCCGGACTGCTTCCAGAGCTCCGTCCGGAAGAGGTGGGGGGTCTCGACGTACTCATAGCCCTCCGAGCGGTTCATCTCGGTGACGTAGGACTCCAGTTCCCGGAGGACCGTCTTGCCGTTGGGGTGATACAGCGGCAGCCCCGGCCCGGTCACGTCGGGGATCGAGAACAGTTCGAGTTCGGTCCCCAGCCGGCGGTGGTCCCGCTCCTTGGCCTTCTCGCGCTTCTCGAGGTAGTCCTCGAGTTGCTCCTCCTCGGGGAAGGCCGTCCCGTAGACCCGGGTGAGCGTCTCGCGGTCCTCGTCCCCGCGCCAGTAGGCCGCCGAGACGTTCAGGAGTTCGACGGCGCCGACCTCGCCGGTCGAGGGGACGTGTGGGCCCTCACAGAGGTCCTGCCAGTCGTCCTGTCGGTAGAAGCTGACCGGTCCCTCGCCGGCGGCCTCCTCCTCGAGTATCTCCCGCTTGTATGGATTGTCCTCGTAGAACGACAGGGCCTCCTCCCGGGACAGTTCGATCCGCTCGACGTCGTAGTCGGCCTCGATGATCGACTCCATCTCGGCCTCGATCGCCCGGAGGTCGTCCTGGTCGAGGTCGACCCCGTCCACGTCGTAGTAGAAGCCGTCGTCGGTGGCGGGACCGATGGCGAGTTTCGCCTCGGGGTACAGCCGCTGGAGCGCCTGGGCGAAGACGTGGGAGGCCGTGTGCCGGAGGACGTCCAGGTAGTCCTCGGAGTCCTCGGTCACGATCTCCAGTTCGGCGTCCGTCTCGATCGGTTCCTCCTTGGCGACCAACTCCCCGTCGATCCGACCGGCGACGGTGTCGCGGCCGAGACCGGGGCCGATCTCGTACGCGACGTCCTCGACGGTGGCCCCGGACTCGACGTCGAGTTCGGAGCCGTCGGGCAGGGTAATCGTGACCGTGCTCATGGGGCGTGGTAGGACGTGTTACCCCCATAAGTGTATTGAGACTCTACTCAAAGCCGATAGACCGTGGTTCGCCAGAAGCGATCGACGGCATCCGAGAGGGCCGACCGCGGGGCGCCAGTCGCGTCGACCGGGCGGGAGACTGTCGCGTCCGCGTCGATGG
This sequence comes from Halodesulfurarchaeum sp., assembly GCA_042216995.1. GTDB lineage: Archaea > Halobacteriota > Halobacteria > Halobacteriales > Halobacteriaceae > Halodesulfurarchaeum. Next base: position 8,062 of record JBDGTI010000016.1, on the reverse strand, counting down.
CCGAGAGCACGCTCGATTCCCCCACCAGGTAAAGCGGGTCCACAGCCCCGGACAGGGCCTCGCGGGCCTTCTGGAGGTGGGCGTCGATCTGCTCGTCGCGACGCCGCTCGAAGCGGGCCTGGGAGAAGCCACCCTTCGAGTGATCGCCCTTCACGTCGCTCCGGAACCCCTCGAAGTCAATCCGCTCGCGGCCCTCGTAGGTGCCCATCGCGAAGAGATCCGACCGGACCAGCGCGAGGGAGTATCGCCCCCGGGGCTGGAACCAGTCCCGGTCGATCCGAAACGAGTCCCCGAACGCGAGGAAGGGCTCCGGCGGGACCGGCGGCCGGAGGGCCACCGCCACGATATCGGCGTCGTCGACGAGCACCAGCGCCGGGGCCGCCCGGGAGACCAGATTCGCCCGGTCGCCGAGCACGTCCCGAATCGCGTCGGGGACCGACTCCCCGACCATCGCCGAGATGGCCCCCTCCGGTCCCGTGTGAACCGATTCGAGCCGGGAGAGGACCCCCTCGACCTGACCGGCGCGGTATGTCGACTCGCCGCGAACGCTCACCTCCTGGCGACCGGACTCGGCCCGCTCGACCCGGTCTTCAAGCTCCGCGATCCGGTCTTCGAGCCGGTTGACCCGCTCTTCGGCCTCCTGTCGGGCCCGGACCGCCTCCTGTCGTTGGTCCTCGGCGGATTCGAGCCGGGCCGACAGCGAGGCCTTCTCCTCCTCGAGGGCCTCGATTCGTTCCTTTAGCGCTGCGCGGCCCAGGAGCCGGTCGAGCATCGACTGCAACGGGGTTCCGAACGATCAAAAACGCACCGAGTCGGGGCCGACACCCCCCGATTGGTCCGAACGCCGATGCGAGAACGGGCAAACGGCGGCACCGGATCGGACCGGGAGGACCGACGCCGAGCCGGTCGATCAGGAGAGTTCGACCAACGTCCCGACCGGGGCGTCGGTGTGGGCACGGGCCCGTTCGATGCCGTCCTCCCCGACGGCGATGAGCGTGAAGAACCCGGCCACGCGAGCGTCCGCGGTGTCCACCACCTCGAGGAGGAGTTCCTGGGTCTCCCCCGAGCGGATCAGATCATCGACCACCAGGACCGCCTCGCCGGCCGAGATGGCCGACTCCGGGAGGAAGTAGGTGATCTCGATTCCCGACTCCAGGCGTTTGCGCGCCTCGATGAACTCCTCGACGGCCGTCTCCTTTGACTTCTTGGCGTAGGCACACCGGGCGCCGTAGTGACTGGCCAGGGCGGCCGCGAGCGTGATGCCGTCGGTCGCCGCGGTCAGCACGACGTCCGGGCGCTCGAAGTCAACGGCCTCGGCCGCGACCGGCCCCACGAGGTCCAAAAGCGGCTGGTCGAAGACGATATCGGAGTTGTCGACGTATCCCTCGGCGTCCCGCTCGACCCGATCGGCGATCTCGGCCTCGACGGTCTCGCGGCCGAATTCGGCGACGATCCGCCGTGCCCGGCTCGCCCCCGGGAGGACGTGGCCGTTGACGTAGCGGTTGAGGTCCCCGGCCGGCAGGCCGGTCTCGGCGGCGAGTTCGTCGTATGTCCGGGTCTCCTTCAGCGTGCGCAACACGTCGATGGCCCGGAGCTGGAGTGTCGCCTTCTCGGCTCGGTTCATACCTCCGTGTCCACGGTTCCACAAATATGAATACCCCGATGAACGGCTCGGCTTCGTCACTCCCGGTCGGCCAGCAGATCGCTCGCGGTGACCAGGGACTCGAGTGTCACGCCGTGGTCCGCGAGCAGGTCGGCCGCGCCCTCCTCGCGGTCGACGACGACCAGCACTCGGTCGACCGTGGCCCCGGCCTCGCGGAGCGCCTCGACGGCCGAGAGGGCGCTCTTGCCGGTCGTGGCCACGTCCTCCAGGACGATCACGGGTTCGCCCGCGGGCAGGCCCCCCTCGATTCGGTTCGCCGTGCCGTACTCCTTGGTTTGTTTGCGCACGATCACGTAGGGATTTCCCGTCGCGATGCCGGTCGCGGCCACGAGCGGGACCGCGCCCAGCGCGACGCCGGCCAGGGTCGTATCGCCGACCCGTTCGGCGAACGCCGACGCGACCGTCTCGAGGGCCGCCGGGTCCGTCTCGAAGCGGTATTTGTCGACGTAGTACTCGCTCGTGCCCCCGTGAGAGAGTTCGAACTCGCCGAATCGAACGGCGTCAGCGGCCTCGAGGGCCGCCACGATCTCCTCGGACATGCCCGAGGCTGGGAGGGGCGCGGTGAAAAGCGTCGCTATTGCTCACCATGGCTCGTCCTTGAGACCGAGCCAGTAGGCGATGGCGTTCGTCGAGAGGTGAAGCGCCGGGGTCAGGAGGAGGACGACGACCAGCACGGGCGGCGTGAAGACGGCCCCGAACCAGGCCGGGTCGACGAGCGCGGTGAGGAGGAGAGCGCCGACCACGAAGTCGAGCTGGTCGAGTCCGGGGACGAACCGTCCGCGGGCTCGGCCGGCCCGACGCTTGAGAAACGAGGCGAGGACGTCACCCAGCATCGCGCCGGTCGGGAGCGCGAGGAGCGCACCGGCCGAGAACCCGGGCAGGTCGACGCCGAGGAGGGCGCTCGCGGGGGCCCGCAGTCCCTCGAGCAGGAGCCCCACCGCGATCCCGGCACCGATTCCGGCGGCCGTCCCGCGCCAGGTCTTGCCGTCCCCGAGCAGACGCGTGCCCCGGACGGTGCGGCCGCCGTCGATGGGCGGGCCGCCGCCACCGAGCACCGCCGCGTTGTTCGGGACGTAGGCGGGCAACATCGTCCAGATGGCCGTCGCGACGACCGCAACCACGGACATGTACTCGCGTGGGTGCGGGGCGACTAAAACCCGACCGAAACACATCGGAGAACAGTCGGTGATCCTGTCGCGGACGGGATCAAACCCGAGTCCTGATAGGGCCCGCACCCGTTGTCTGACCCATGGCGAGCTGGAAACGGGACTTCGTGAGCGGGCTGGTCGTCCTCCTGCCCATCATCGTCACGCTCTATGTCGTCTACTGGCTGCTCACGCAGCTCGCTCGCGTGGCGGTGCTCACGGACGCCCTGGGGAACCCGGTGGCGAGTGGGCTCCTCTCGCTTCTGATCTTCGTCCTGTTCGTGCTCGCGGTGGGGTATCTGATGCGGACCGCCCTCGGTTCGCTCCTGGAGGAGTACATCGATCAGCTGTTCAACCGCCTCCCCGGCCTGCGCATCGTCTACAACGCCTCGAAGATGGGCGTGGAGACCGCGCTCACCGGAACCGAAGACCTCCAGTCCCCCGTCCGGGTCGAGGCCTGGGAGGGGCTGCGAATGACGGCGTTCAAGACCGGCAAACACACCGCGGACGGCCGGGACATCCTGTTTCTCCCGACCTCGCCGAACATCACCACCGGATACGTCGTCGAGGTCGAACCCGAGGACTACGAGGAGATCGACGAGTCGGTCGAGGAGGCCCTGACTCGTGTGCTCTCGGCCGGTTTCGGCGAGAACGAGCAGGAGGATCTGGCCGCGTCACTGCTCGAGGGCGAGGACTGAGCGGACGAGCTACAGGAAGGTGAACCACTCCTCGTGCTCCCCGGCCTGCTCCGTCAACTCGAAGTAGGCCTGCTGGAGTTCCTCGGTGATCGGGCCCCGCGTGCCGGACCCGATCTCGACGTCGTCGACCGTCCGGATGGGCGTGACCTCGGCCGCCGAGCCGGTGAAGAACAGTTCGTCGGCGGTGTAGAGCTCGCCGCGGCTGATCGAGGCCGACTCGTTGACCGTGTAGCCCCGCTCCTCGGCCAGCGTGATGACCGTATCGCGGGTGATGCCCTCGAGGATGCTCTCGGAGAGGCCGGGCGTGAAGAGCTCGCCGTCCCGGACGAGGAAGATGTTCTCGCCCGGTCCCTCGGCCACGTCGCCCTCCTTGTTCAGGAGGATGGCCTCGGTCGCGCCCTGTTTGCGGGCCTCCTCGCCGGCGAGCATGCTGTTGACGTAGAGCCCGGTGGTCTTGACGTTGGTCGGGACCTGACTGGAGGCGTGCTTGCGCCAGGAGGAGACGGTGACCTCGACGCCCTCCTGTAGGGCCTCCTCGCCCAGGTAGGCCCCCCAGGGCCAGGCGGCGATCATCGTCTCGGTGGGACACTCGGCGGGACTCACGCCCAGGCTGTGATAGCCGTAGTACACGAGCGGGCGGACGTACGCCGAGTGCAACTCGTTTCGCCGGAGGAGTTCGAGGGTCGCCTCGGTGAGCTCCTCGCGGGAGAAGGGGATGTCAAGATCGTAGGGCTTCGCGGAGTCGAACAGGCGATCGAGGTGGGCGTCCCAGCGGAAGAGGGCGGTGCCCCGCTCGGTGTCGTAGGCGCGAGCCCCCTCGAAGATGCCGGTCCCGTAATGCAAGGCGTGTGTGAGCACGTGAACGGTGGCATCTTCCCAGTCGACGAACTCCCCGTCCATCCAGATCGTTTCGACGTCCATCTCGTCGAATCCGGGCATACCAACCGCTATCGCGGCAACCACCATAAAACCGTCACCGTCCCCGTCACCGGGACGGGGCGACGCGAGATTCGCTCCGGCCGATCATGAGAAGGAGTCCGGCCGCAGGGAGGTAAAGCAAGACGAGGATGCCGGTGAGCCAGTCGCCGCCGAGGAACGACCAGGCGGAGACGGCAAACGTGAGCACCAGGAGCAGCCCGCCGATCGTCATCAGGCCCGATCCGGGAATCGTCGGCTGCTCGGAGACGGATTCTGACATATCCGGGGCCAGGGCGGGCACCCAATTAAGTCATTGGTCCCCGGCGACTTCCGGGCCGGAACGGGCTGGCCCGGTCACGGGGACCCGGTCTCCTCCCCGTCGCGGTGACTCGTTCTGCTCCCGGCTCTCCCCCGGTCGGTCCGCCATCCCGGTCGGCGAACACGGCGGGAGTTTTACCCGTCGCGGCCGGTAACGACGGGCATGAACTCGCGGTCCGAGATCCCCGATCCCGCCCTCGACCCGCGGGCGACGTTCGACTACCGGGGCGGCGACGTCGAGCGACCGGCCCTGGCGGCGGCCCTGCGGGAGCGCGTCGACGGCGAGGTCCGGTTCGACGAGTACACCAGACAGGTCTACGCCACGGACGCGAGCATCTATCAGGTTGTTCCGATCGGCGTGGTGAAACCCGCCGGGACCGAGGACGTCGCCGCCGTGCTCGAGTACTGCAGCGAGCAGGGCATCGCGGTCCTGCCCCGTGGCGCCGGCACCAGCCTCGCCGGGCAGACCACGAACGAGGCCGTCGTCCTCGACTTCAAGGCCCACATGCACGAGGTGCTGTCGATCGATCCCGAGGCCGGGACGGCTCGCGCCCAGCCCGGGGTCACCCTCGCGGAACTGAACGACGCCGTCGCCGATCACGACCTGCAGTATGCCCCCGATCCCGCCTGGGGCGAGAAGAGCGTCCTCGGCGGGGCCATCGGGAACAACTCGACCGGCGCCCACTCCCTGCGCTACGAGAAGGCCGATGCGTACCTCGAATCGGCCGAGGTCGTCCTGGCCTCGGGCGAGGTCGTCGAGTTCGGGTGGATGGACCGCGAGGAGCTCCGGGCGGCCGCAGACCCCGACGGCGGGCTCGAATCCCGCCTGTACGCCGAGATCGAGCGGATCATCGAGACGGAGGCCGAGACGATCAAATCGCGCTACCCGGACCTCCACCGGAACGTCTCCGGCTACAACCTCGACGTGCTGATCGAGGAGGCAGAAACCCGGGGTCGGGTCAACGTCGCCCGCCTGTTCGCCGGGAGCGAGGGGACACTCGGGGTGCTCACCGAGGCGACCGTCTCGCTGGAGCCGGTCCCGGAGGCCACCGCCGTTACGCTCCTGACTTACGACGGCCTAGAAGACGCTCTCGTGGACCTGGAGGCCGTGTTGGACCACGATCCGGCGGCCCTGGAGGTGATGGATGAGCCGTTTCTGGATCTGGCGGCGTCGGTCGAGCGGTTCGAGTCCCTCATCGAGGAGTTTCCCGAGGGAACGGGCGCCACGCTTCTCGTGGAGTTCGACGGGGCCGACCAGGAGGAAGCCACCGAGCGCGTCTCGGAACTGATCGACGATCGGGTCACCGCAGACACGGCAGGGCGGGCAAAGGGTGCGCTTGAGGCCCACGCGGCCGAACGCCAGGACGCCTTCTGGGACCTGCGGAAGGCCGGGCTCCCGATCCTGCTCTCGGAGACGGGAACGGTCCGACCCTGGCCGTTCGTCGAGGACACCGCGATCCCGGTCGGGAACCTCGGGGCCTTCGTCGAGGACGTGAGAGCGCTGCTGGCCGACCACGACACCACCGCGACCTTCTACGCGCACGCCGGCCCGGGCGTGTTGCACATCCGGCCCTTCCTGGACCTGCAGACCCGGGACGGCGTGGACGCCATGGAGTCGATCGCGGACGGGATCACCGACCTGGTCGAGCGCTACGACGGGGCGGTATCGGGCGAGCACGGCGACGGACGGGCCCGTACCCAGTGGAACCGCAAACGCTACGGCGAAGCGATCTGGGAGACCTTCCGCTCGCTCAAACGAAGCGTCGACCCCGACTGGCTCCTGAACCCGGGGCCGGTCGGCGGCGACCGGGCGGGAGCCCCCGATATGACCGACGCGCTCCGCTTTGGCCCCGGGTACGAACTCGACCTCCCGATCGAGCCCGAACTGAACTGGGAGAACGAGAACGGCATGCGCGGGATGGTCGAGCTGTGCCACGGCTGTGGCGGCTGTACCGGATTCACGGAGACGACCGGGGACGTGATGTGCCCGACCTACCGGGCGACCGGAGAGGAGATCCAGAGCACCCGGGGCCGGGCGAACATGCTTCGGACGGCCATGGACGGCTCCCTTCCGGCCGACCCGCTCGCACCGGCGTTCGTCGAGGAGGTCCTCTCGCTCTGTCTCTCGTGTCAGGGCTGTCGCCGCGACTGCCCCTCCGGGGTGGACATGGCGAAGCTCAAAGCCGAACTGACCCACGCGCATCACCAGCGGGAAGGGGCCGACCGCAGATCCCGGCTCTTTGCCAGCGTGGATCGGCTGGCGGGGCTGGCCTCGACGGTCTCGCCGGCCTCGAAACTCCTCCAGGGGCTGCCCGGTGCCGACTGGCTGCTCGAACGGGGTCTGGGCATCGCAAGCGAGCGCTCGCTCCCGACCTTCGAGGGGGCGTCGCTGCAGGACTGGTTTGCCGCCCGGGGCGGCAGTCACGTGAAGGCGTCCGAGGCCGACCACCGCGTGGTTGTCTTCCCGGACACGTACACGAACTACAGCCGACAGCACGTGGGGACGGCCGCGATCGAGGTCCTCGAAGCCGCCGGGGTGCACGTCGCGGTCGCGGACAGGTCCGACAGCGGCCGACCGGCGTACTCGAAGTCGTTCATTGACGCGGCGAGGCAGGTCGCCCGAGCGAACGTCGAGGCCCTCGAACCCCGGGTCAGGGAGGGGTGGGCGGTCGTCGCGACCGAGCCCTCCGACGCGGTGATGTTCCAGCACGACTACCAGGACCTGCTCGAGGGGCCCGACGTGAAACGGCTCGCGGAGAACGCCTACGGAGTCATGGAGTTCCTCGACGCCTTCGACCTGGTCGAGGACCTCCCCGTCCGGGCCGCGGAGGAGTCGGTGACCTACCACGGCCACTGCCACCAGAAGGCCGAGGGGACCGACCACCACGCGGCCCGCGTGTTGGAGCGGGCCGGTTTCGCCGTCGACGAGCTCGATTCGGGGTGCTGTGGCATGGCCGGGACCTTCGGGTACGAGGCCGAGCACTACGCGATGAGCCGGGCCATCGGGCGGGAGACCGAGGAACTGATCAGGGAGAGCACCGGCGAGATCCTCCTGGCCCCGGGCGGGTCCTGTCGCACGCAGTTCGGCGACAGTCCGGTCACGGACGAACGGCCGTCCCATCCCGTCGAACTGCTCGCCGACTCGCTTGCCGAGTGACCGGGTGCCGTGGGAGGCGCTATCGGGGAAGCCTTATCCCTGTCCCGGCACTGTAGCTTAATTGCAATGGCAACAGGTACGGTCGACTTCTTCCATACGCGGAAGGGTTACGGTTTCATCGACACTGAGGACGCGGACGAAGACGTTTTCTTCCACATGGAAG
>JBDGTI010000010.1:904-12043 GCA_042216995.1 Halodesulfurarchaeum sp. | reverse complement strand
GCGATCGAGGAGATCAAGATCGGCGACAACGACATGATCTCCTCCTCCGTCGCGGTGGGGGTCGACGCCGATCTCCTGGTCACGCTCACCGACGTCGGCGGCGTGTACACCGGGAACCCGAAGGCGGATCCCGGAGCCGAGAAGATCGAGGCCGTCGGTCGCAACTACAGCGAGGTCCAGCAACTCGTCGAGGGGACCTCGACCGCCGAGTTCGGCGGCATCAGGACCAAGGTCGAGGGGGCCCGCGAGGCGAACGAACACGGCATTCCGGCGATCATCGCCCTGTCGACCGAGGAGAACGTGCTCGAGAAGGTCGCCGAGGGCGAGCCAGTCGGCACCCTCTTTCTCCCCGTAAACGGCAAGAACGCGGAGACAGTGGGTGAAACCGATGAGTGAGTACGACACGGAAACCAAGGTATCGAACGCCCAGGACGCCGCCCTCGAACTCGCCCAGACCCCGGAGTCGACCCGGAACGAGGGCCTCCACGCCATCGCCGACGCCATCCTGGAACACAGCGAGGAGATCCTCGCGGCGAACGAGAAAGACGTCGCCGAGGCCGAGGAACTGCTCGAGGCCGGCGAGTACAGCCAGGCCCTCGTCGACCGACTGAAACTCGACGAAACCAAACTCGAGAGCATCGCCGAGATGGTCCGGAGCGTGGCCGGGCAGGCGGATCCGCTTGGCAAGACCCTGACCGCCCGCGAACTCGACGACGACCTGGAACTCTACAAGGTCGCGGTGCCGATCGGGGTCATCGGGACCGTCTTCGAGTCCCGGCCCGACGCCCTGGTACAGATCGCGGCGCTCAGCCTCAAGTCGGGCAACTCGGTCATCCTGAAGGGAGGCAGCGAGGCGCTTCACTCCAATCGGGTCCTCTATGACATCATCGAGACGGTCACGAACGACATCGCCGACGGGTGGGTTCAGCTCATCGAGGCCCACGCCGAGGTCGATGCCGTCCTTGAGATGAACGAATCGATCGACCTGCTCATGCCCCGGGGCAGCACCGAGTTCGTCCGGTACATCCAGGACAACACCAAGATCCCCGTGCTCGGCCACACCGAGGGGGTCTGTCACGTCTATATCGACGACGAGGCGGACCTCGAGATGGGCGAGGACGTCGCCTTCGACGCGAAGGTCCAGTACCCGGCGGTGTGCAACGCCGTCGAGACCCTGCTGGTCCACGAGGACGTCGCCGAGGCCTTCCTCCCGGGGATGGTCGAGCGCTACGAGGCCGCGGACGTGGCGGTCCGGGGCGACGAACGCACGCGGGAGATCGTGGACGTCGAGCCGGCGGCGGAGTCCGACTGGGAGACCGAGTACGGTGATCTGATCATCTCGGTCAAGGTCGTCGACACGCTCACGGAGGCCATCGACCACGTCAACACCCACGGATCGAAGCACACCGAGTCGATCATCACCGAGGACGCGGACAGCGCGGCCGCCTTCATGCAGTCCATCGACGCCTCCAGCGTCTTCCACAACGCCTCGACCCGCTTTGCCGATGGCTACCGGTACGGGCTCGGCGCGGAAGTCGGCATCAGCACGGGCAAGGTCCACGCCCGCGGCCCGGTCGGCCTGGAGGGCCTGACGACCACGAAGTACTACCTCGAGGGGGACGGACAGCTGGTCGCGAGTTACGCCGGCGACGCGCTCCCGTTCACCCACGAGGAATTCGACGGCGAGTGGGACCCCGGCCAGCTTTCCCGGGAGTGACGGGCGGGTATTTTGATCGGGCAGTCCGATTCGACAGTCATGGGCACCGAGACGCTCACGATCGGGACGAGCGCCCGACTCGACGTCACGGACATCACGAACCGGGTCCGAAGGCCATCCCCGCGGGCGCGAGGGGAACCGCCACGATATTCAGCCCCCACACCCGGCCGGAATCGCGGTGAACGAGGCCGTGAGTCGACCCATGGAGGACTTCGAGACCGCGCTGTCGGAGCTTCACGGCGGAAGGGTGGGCCCACGACCGCATCGACGACAACGCCGACAGCCACATCCGCGCCATGCTCGTCGGCCCGGGCGAGACGGTGCCAATCGAGGCGGGCGAACTCCAGTTGGGATCCTGGCAGTCGATCCCGTTCGTCGGGTGTGACGGGCCGCGGACGAACCGTCCAGGTCCTGGTCGAGTGACCCGACCGGGATCCCGTCTCAGTCGAGGACGACCGCGTCGTCGGCGGCAGCGACCAGGGCGTCGGATCGGCCGTGACTCCCGGGCGCGATGGCGAGGGTCCCGATGCCGGCCTCGTTGGCCAGTTCGACGACCGGCTTGAAGTCGATGTCGCGGGTCGCGATCGCCAACAGGTCCAGATCGGCCGCCTGGATCGCCGCGGTCGCGTCGACGGCGAGTTTCACGTCGACGTCACCACTCGTGATTCGGACGTCGAACCCGTGGGCCTCGCCGGCCTGGATCAGTCCGGCGGAGGCCTTTTCGTCGAGGTAGAGCCGCGTGAGGCCAAGCGTGCCGCGTTCGCCGGCCGTCTCGCGGAGTTCGTCGAGGTCGACGTCGAACTCCTCCCGCAGCACGTTCGGGCCGTCCACGAAGAGCCCGACCCGATCGGTCGAATCCAGGTGACGGGAGAGCCATCCCATGAAAGCGAGGAGGACGGGATCCGATAAAGGGCCTCTGGTCGACCGGTACCGACGGGGCCAGGGAAATCGGAGAGATGGGAAGGCATTAATTACCGGGGTCTGTAACAGTTAATTATGGCCCTGCGGACGCCACCATTACACACGGTTCACGAGGAGCGAGGCGCGTCGTTCACTGATTTCGGCGGCTGGGAGATGCCGGTCGAGTTCGACTCGATCAACGAGGAACACGAGGCCGTGCGGACGGCCGCCGGAATCTTCGACGTCTCGCACATGGGAGAGATCACGGTCACAGGGCCAGACGCGACGGAGTTGATGAACCGACTCACGACCAACGACGTCTCCGCCCTCGGCCCGGGCGAGGCCCAGTACGCGGCGATCACCGACGACGATGGCGTCATCATCGACGACACGGTCCTCTACCGGCTGCCCGAATCGGTCCCCGAGGGGACCCCCGGCGCGGGTGCGGACTACCTGTTCATCCCGAACGCCGGCCACGACGCCCAGATGCACGAGCGCTGGACGGCCCATCGCGACCAGTGGGAACTCGAGGCCGACGTGACGAACCGAACCGACGACTACGGGATCGTGGCGGTGCAGGGACCGGACGCCGAGGACCTGGTCGCCGACGCTGCCGCGGAGACAGTCAGTGATCTCGGCCGGTTCAGCGCGATGGCGACGGAGATCGACGGCGTACCGACCTGGACCGCCAGGACCGGCTATACGGGCGAAGACGGGTACGAGATCGTCGCGCCGATGGACCGGATCGAGGCGGTCTGGGGGGCCTTTGACTGCCAGCCCTGTGGGCTGGGTGCCCGGGACACGCTCCGGATGGAGTACGGACTGTTGCTCTCCGGGCAGGACTTCGACCCGGAGGAGAACCCCCGGACGCCCCTCGAGGCCGGGATCGGCTTCGCCGTCGATCTGGACACCGAGTTCGTGGGCCGGGACGCCCTCGCAGCACAGCGGGAGTCCGGCCTCGAGCAGGTGTTCACCGGCTTCAGGCTCGAAGAGCGTGGAGTCCCCCGACACGGGTACGCCATCACCGACTCGAACGGATCGGAGATCGGGACGGTCACCAGCGGGACCATGAGTCCCACCCTTCAGGAGCCGATCGGACTGGGATACGTGGACGCGGACCGGGCCGAGGACGGGGAGACAGTATTTATATCGATACGGGACGAAGGGAAGCGAGCAGTCATCGAGACACCACCGTTCATCGAGGAAAACCAATGAGCTTCGACATACCCGACACCCTGTACTACACGGAATCGCACGAGTGGATCGACCCCGAGACCGGCCGGATCGGGATCACCGATTACGCGCAGGACGAACTTGGCGACATCGTCTTCGTCGAGTTCCCCGGCGTGGGCGACCATCTCGAAACGGAGGACGAACTCGGCGTCGTCGAGAGCATCAAGGCCGTCTCGGACATCTACACCCCGGTGGCCGGCGAGGTCACCGCGGTCAACGACGCCCTCGAGGACGAGCCGGAACTCCTCAACGAGGATCCATACGGAGAGGGGTGGCTCGTCGAACTCGACTTCGAGGACGCGGACGAGGTAGAATCGCTTCTCACGCCCGAGGAGTACGAATCCCACCTGTAATGTCGAGTCCATACGCGCCCAACACCGACGCGGACACGGCGGAGATGCTAGAGGCCATCGGGGTATCGGACGTCGAGAAGCTCTTTGACATCCCCGAGCAGGAGCGCTTCGAGGGGGAGTTCGACATCGAATCCCGCTCCGAGCCCGAGGTCATCCAGCTGGTCGCGGACACGCTCGCGGACAACGAGGACCTCACCGAGTTCCTCGGGCGAGGGTACTACGACCACTACGTCCCCTCGGTCGTCGACCGGCTCAGCCAGCGCTCGGAATTCCTGACCTCCTACACGCAGTACCAGCCGGAGATCACACAGGGGTTCCTCCAGGCGCTCTTCGAGTACCAGTCGATTCTCGTCGAGCTGACGGGGCTCCCGATCGCGAACGCCTCGATGTACGACGCCGCGAGCGGGCTCGGCGAGGCCGCCCTGCTGGCCTCCCGCATCCGCCAGGCCGATGGATCCGCCGTGCTCGTGCCCGAGTACGTCCGGACGGAGCGAGTGAGCGTCCTGGAGAACTACGTCGCCGGTCACGACATCGACGTAAAGCGCGTCGAGAGCGAGGACGGCACCGTCGATCTGGACGCGCTCGAAGCCGCGGTCGATGCGGACACCCTGATGGTCTATGCCGAGTCCCCGACGACCCGTGGCACCATCGAGGAGTCCCTGGGAGCGATCAGCGATCTGGCCCACGAGAACGACGCGATGGTCACGGTCGGGAGCGACCCGGTCGCCATGTCCCTGCTCGAGGCGCCGGGGGACCTGGGTGCCGACGTCGTCGTCGGCGACGCGGTGCTCGGCATGCCAAACGCCTACGGCATGGGACTTGGCATCTTCGCGACCCGGGAGGAGTACCTCCGTCACGTCCCCGGTCGACTCGTGGGCATCGGCGAGGACCAGGACGGCAAGCGAGCCTTCACGCTCACGCTGCAGACCCGCGAGCAGCACATCCGCCGCGAGCGAGCCACGAGCAACATCTGTACGAACCAGGCCTGGGTCGCGCTCCGAACCGCCATCCACGCGGCCTCCCTGGGGCCCGACGGCCTCGTCGATCTGGCCGAGGAGATGGTCGAACTGCCGCGTGAGCTGGCCTCCCGGCTCGATGAGCTCTCCGGGATCGAGGCACCGGTTCACGACCGCCACCACTTCCGCGAGTTCGTCGCCCGCACCGAGGGGTCCGCCCCCGAGATCGCCGCCGATCTCGAGGAGCGGGGCTTTGCGGTCCACGCGGTCGACGACCACGAACTCCAATTTGCCGTGACCGAAACCAACGAACACGCCATCGACGATCTGGTCACCGCCGTCGAGGAGGTGATCGCCGCATGAAACACTACGATCAGGCCCGCTTCCACGACGACGAGGGGCCGGAGTACGAACCGCTCCTCTCCGAGAAGTTCGGTACCGAGGAGACCGTCGAGGACAGTCCGCTCCCCGAGGAGTTGACCCGGGACTCCCTGGAACTGCCCGCGCCGGCCGAGCCGGAGCTCTCCCGGCACTACCTCCGGCTCTCCCAGCAGAACTACGCCGTCGAGACCGGGCCCTACCCGCTCGGCTCGTGTACGATGAAGTTCAACCCGCCCTTTACCGAGGACGTCGCCGCGGACTCCAACGGCATGGTCCATCCGGACCGGCCCGCGGAGACCGTCCAGGGGAACCTGGAGCTCCTGTACACGCTCCAGGAGTACCTCGCCGAGATCGGGGGGATGGACGCCGTGACCCTCCAGCCCCCGGCCGGTGCGGCCGGGGAGTTCACCGGGAACCGCCTCGCGGCGGCCTACCACGAGGCCAACGGCGAGGGCCACCGCGACGAGGTCGTCATCCCGGACACGGCCCACGGGACGAACCCGGCGAGCGCGGCGATGGCCGGCTACGACGTCGTCGAGATCCCGAGCGGCGATGACGGTCGCATCGACCTCGAGGCCCTGGAGGCGGCCGTCGGCGAGGACACCGCGCTGTTCATGCTCACGAACCCGAACACCCTCGGGCTCTTCGAGCGTGACATCGAGGACATCGCCGATATCGTCCACGAGGCCGGCGGCCTGGTCTACTACGACGGCGCGAACCTCAACGCCCTGCTCGGTCGGGCCCGTCCGGGCGACATGGGCTATGACATCATGCACTACAACGTGCACAAGACCTTCGGCACCCCCCACGGCGGCGGTGGGCCGGGTGCCGGCCCGGTCGGGGTCGTCTCGGAACTCGAGGAGTTCCTGCCCGAGCCACAGGTCGTCGAGACCGAGGACGGCTATGACCTGGTCGACCCCGAGCAGTCCATCGGAAAGGTCCACGGATTCGGCGGCAACTGGCTCGTGCTGATCAAGGCCATGGCCTACATCGCCAGGCTGGGGGATTCCGGCCTGCGGTCGACGAGCACGAACGCCGTGCTCAACGCCAACTACCTGGCCTCACAGATCGAACTCGACATCCCCTACGAACCGTTCCACCACGAGTTCGTGGCCAGTGCCGGAGACCTGGACGCCGCGAACCTGGCAAAGCGAATGCTCGACTTCGGCGTCCACCCGCCGACGACGAAGTGGCCGGAGATCGTCCCGGAGGCGCTGATGACCGAGCCGACCGAGGGCGAGAGCAAGCAGAGCCTCGATCAGCTCGCCGACGCGTTCAACGCGGCGGCGAACGCCGACGAGGAGACCCTCTCGAGTGCGCCACACCGGACGACCGCCCGGCGCATCGACCAGGCGGACGCGGCCCGCAACCCGCGGCTCTCCTGGCACGCGCTGGAGGACTGATCTCCCCTGCGGATTTCTAGGGCTCAACGGTTTTTCCACGGGCACCGGGCCGGCTCGATACGGGACCGAGTTGGATCCTCCCCGGCCCGACTCGTCTCCCCGAGCTATCGGTGCGATCGCCGACCACACGGGAACTGTGCGAGTTCTTCGGCAGGGATGGCACGTCGGCGACGGCCCGGTGCCGGAGATGCCCCGACCGCCGGGCGCGTACTCGAAACCCGTCAGGCCTCGGCACTGGCGCTGTCCACGGACTCGCCGATCAGCACCAGTTCGTAGCCACACTCCTCACACCACCACTTGGTCTTCTCGCCGAGGTGCATCTGACCGCTGGCCATGAGCGAGAAGGACCGTTCCTCGCCACACGCCGGACAGTAATGACTTGTCTCCATCGTAGCACCTGTTTTGGCCCCCTCCACATTGAAAATGCTGATTTCCCGCCGGCAACCCGCGACCCGGACCGGGTGGCGAACGCATAAACCCGAGCGGCCCCTCCTGGCGGGTATGACGGTGACACTGTACGCTCTCGAGGGATGTCCCGCCTGCAAACAGGTGTCGGAGGCCCTGGACGATCACGAGGTCCAGTACGAGGTGCACTGGGTCGACGAGCGATACTCCAAGCGTGAGGAGGTCAAGTCCGTAAGCGGCCAGCGAGCGGTTCCGGTCCTGGAAGACGACGATCGAGCGGTCGTGATGGCCGACGCCGATCGGATCCTCGAGTACGTCCAGAGTACACTCGCATGACGATCTACACCGGCCGGGGTGACGAGGGGGAGACGGACCTCTTCGACGGGACACGGGTGGCCAAGACCGATCCGCGAGTACGGGCCTACGGGACCGTCGACGAACTCAACGCCCTCATCGGGGTCGTTCGGCCCACGGGCTACGAGGACATCGACGACCGCCTGCAAGCGGTCCAGAATCACCTGCACGTCCTGCAGGCCACGCTCGCCGACCCGGAGTCCGCGGGCGAGCACGCGATCGATTCCGAGCACATCGAGACCGTCGAGGCCTGGATCGAGGAGACCGAGTCCGAACTGGCCCCCCAGACGAGTTTCATCCTGCCCGGCGGCGCCGAGTCGGGGTCGCAGTTACACCACGCCCGGACCGTCTGTCGTCGCGCCGAGCGACAGGTGGTGGCTCTCGAGGGGGATGCCGTCGATCATCACTCGCTCGTGTACCTGAACCGACTCTCGGATCTGCTCTATGTGACCGCCCGACTGGTCAACAAGCGGGACGGGGAGCCCGAGGCGGAGCCAACGTACTGATCCAGTCGGCAACGCTTAAGAGTATCCTCCCATTAGAGAGTGACAGCGGGTCGGTGGTCTAGTCCGGTTATGACGGCTCCTTCACATGGAGCAGGCCGGCGGTTCAAATCCGCCCCGACCCATATTTTGCGGCGAGTACCTTCGCGAGCCGCAAAAGTGTCCGGCGATTTGAGCCCAGCGGACGAACGCGGGAAGTCCTCGCGGTTCAAATCCGCCCCGACCCATAGACAGTCGATACCACAAGAACCATCCGACTGACCGTCGATCGACCAGATATGCTATCCGCGGAACTGGCGGTTTGTCCGAACTGTGGCACCGTTCACATGGAAGGTGGGGCCGGCCCACGTGACGTCGACACGTGTGCCAACTGCGATAATCGCCTGGAGGAGGTCGAACTCGACGACCTGATCGGCCTCTGACCGTCGTCCGTCCCCGATTTTGCCGTCCTTTTCATCCCGCAGTCGCCACAGTCGGAAACCGCGGATCGACCGAACGTTCGGGGTTCCGGAAACGGCCACAGACGAACGACGGGTCGCCAGCTCCGGACCAGCGCCCACCGTTTCGACCGGATCGCTGCCCCGCATCGGGGAATCCGCCCCGGATCAGCAGTTTCGAGGGGGAACCCCCGACCTCACGGGGGCCCCGGCGAACGCATCTGCCTCCTCGGGGCCCGGGGTCCGATGGAACTGCACCACTTGCTGCCCCCAGAGCACCCCTGTGGTCCCTGAGTCGTGTTTTATCCGTGAACGGGCCCCATCTGGCAGCACCCGGGCGTCGCGCCCGGTCAGTTCGGTCGGGAGCATCGATGCCCGTTTCTCGCCCCCTGTCGCGAACTTCGATCGATCACGGCACCCGTCATTGAACGCCCACTAGTAACATTATTTAATACTTGATCCGCTAAAATTATTACATGGCCGTCGTCAGCGTCTCGATGCCGGAAGACCTCGTCGAGCGAATCGATCAGTACGCGAAGCGGCACGGCTATTCCGGGCGCAGTGAGGTACTCCGGGAGGCGAGCCGCGATCTCCTCGGGGAATTCGACGATCGGCAACTCGAGGGGCGGGAGTTGATGGGTATCGTGACAGTCATGTTCGATTATGAGACGACGAACGTCGAGGAGCGGATGATGGGGCTCCGCCACGAGCACGACTCGATCGTCGCCTCGAACTTCCATACGCACATTGGCGAGCACTACTGTATGGAACTGTTCGTTCTTGAGGGGTCCCTCGATGACATCTCGACGTTCGTCGGGAAGATACGGGCGACGAACGACACGCTCACGATCGATTACTCGGTGCTGCCCGTCGAGGACTTCGACCCGCTTGCGGACGGGGGGTGACCCCACTACCGGCGAAGTTCCGCCATATTCTCGTCCGGGAAGCCAACCCCAACAGTCGTCCCAACCGCCGGCGGTTCGGACGAAAAGGCCTCGACACGCTCGCCGTCCCAGTCGAGGACGACCCGTGAAGCGGCGTCCTCGCGGGCAACGCGTTCAACAGTGGCCCGTATCCCCGAGTCTGGTGGGTTTATTTCGACGTGTTCGGGGCGGATGGCGACGGCGTCTGCCGCCCGATCGAATCGATCACCAGGGAGGACGTTCGAACCGACGAACCGAGCAACATAGGCAGTCGCCGGTGTCTCGAAGATCTCCTCGGGCGGGCCGGTCTGGACGATCTCGCCGTCGCGCATCACGGCGATGCGGTCCGCGATCGCCCGGGCGGTCGTCCGGTTGTGGGTGACGTACACGCCGGTTACGTCAGCGAGTGCCTCGGCGAGGTCATCGCGAAGGGCCTGTCGCGTGGGGACGTCGAGTGCGGAGAGGGGCTCATCGAGGAGCAGCGCCTCAGGCCGGACTGCCAGCGAGCGTGCGAGCGCGACCCGCTGTTTCTCTCCGCCGGAGAGGGTCGGTGGCGAGCGATCGGCGAGGTGGGAGACGCCCAGGGACTCGAGGAGTGCATCGGGATCGCGTGTCTCCTCGTGATACTGCTCGCCAAAGGCGACGTTCTCGCGGACGGTCATGTGCGGGAAGAGTCCATAATCCTGGAAGACGAAGCCGAAACCGCGCTTCTCCGGTGGCACATCAGCGATATCCCGGTCGCCGAGGCGGACGTGGCCCGCGTGGTCGTGGAACCCGGCAATCGATTCGAGGAGGAGGGTCTTCCCGCTCCCGCTCGGTCCGAGAACGACCAGCGTCTCACCCGCCGCCACCTCGATGGCCGCATCGACGTCGAAGGGCTCTGCCCCCTCGGCAGTGAATGTGGCCCGGATCGCAGCCTCGAGTCTCATAGGACCTTCCCCCCGTCCTGTGCGATACTGCGGATGATCGCGAAGATGGCGATACTCACGACGAGCAGGATGAACGCGACGGCCCCGCTCTCAGCGAGCGAGCCGGTCAGGTAGGTCTTGTAGATGAACACCGGGGCGACCTGGCTGAAAACTTTCTTCCCCGCCACCGGGTAGAAGAACTCGACCGTGTATGCGACGACGGCAACAGCGCCGAACTCGGAGACTGACCGGGCCCACGCGAGGACCCCGCCGGTGAGGATTCCACGGGCGGCAAGCGGGAGCGAGACGCGCCGGAACGCACTCAGCGAACTCGCGCCGTGGATGCGGGCGGCGTATTCGATTCGCCGATCCAGCGTCTCGAAGGCCTCCCGGGCGCTATTGACCGCGAACGGGGCGGAGACGAACGTCATCGCGAGGACCGCGCCCACGACCGTCCCGAGAATGGAGAGGGACGGAAACGCACCGCCGTTCCCGAAGCCGAAGAGGATGATGATCCCCGCGACGGAGTGGGGGACCACGAGTGGCAAGTCGACCAGGCTCTGGACGAACGCCGACCCGGGGAAGCCCCGCGAGAGGAGGTAGGCCAGCGGGACACCGGTCAGGAGCGCGAATGTGGCGGCGAGCAGCGGCGCGTAGATCGTGAGA
>JBDGTI010000010.1:0-807 GCA_042216995.1 Halodesulfurarchaeum sp. | reverse complement strand
GACCATGAACACTGCGTATAGCGTCGGCCGGTCAACCGCGTACGCGAGCGCGAACGCGACGATCTGCACGGTTCCCACCGCCAGGAGAAGCGCGACTCGTCCGGAGCGTGTCCGACTGGGGAGTGACATGGAGAACAGGGAGAACGTCGCCGTCGATTACAGCTCGAGCGGACCGAGGGTCTTCTTCGCGGTCGCGTGCTTCATGACGCGCTCGGGGACGGCGTCCGTCCCGGATTCGGGAACGACGATGGGCGAGACGGGCTGGAGGCCCTTGGTCTTCAGGATCTTCTGCCCCGGATCAGTGGCGAAGTATTCGACCCAGCGGGCGCCGAGTTTCGGCGATTCGGCGACCGAGGGGACGGTCATCCCGTAGGCGATCGGCGCGCCGACGAACGTCCCGGAGTCGGTCTCGACTTTCGCCTTCGCGTAGTGGTTCGCGTACTCGCCGGTCGCCTTCGAGAGGTCGACCTGGGGCTGGAGGTCGATCCAGGGCATGTCCGCAGTCGAGGCCAGGGACTGGTAGTAGATCGCGTAGTCGAACTTCCCGCTTTTGAGCTGTGCGGTGAGTTTCGATTCGGTCCCGGTGGGGACCACGGAGTTCTTGCGGAGCTTCTCGTAGGTCGCGTCGTCGTAGAGTTTCGACCCGTTGAAGGGGATCGCGCCGAGTTGCTGGGCCATCACGGCGCGATAGCCACCGGGGTCGAGCGCGGGATCCGCGTGAGCGATGGAGACCCCGTCCTGTGAGAGCACCTCCCACCAGTTGTCCTTGGAGATCTCGTCCGCACCCTTGGAGTCTTTGGTGTACTG
>JBDGTI010000037.1:0-12374 GCA_042216995.1 Halodesulfurarchaeum sp. | reverse complement strand
CTGGAAAACTCTTCAGTGGGTTCCTTGGATACGTCCTCACGCCCGTCGGACGCGGATACGTCGCCGTTGCGCTCGGCTTGCTGGCCTACCGGTACCGGAACCCGCTCACCGACCGCCCCCTGACGGTCCGCCGAGCACTCGGCGTTGCAGCCTTCGCTGTGCCCGTTGCGTTCGTTGGAACGCTGGTGTTCGAGACCGGCTCGTGGTCGCGGTTCGTCACCGGCCCCGTGAGCGCGCTCGTCGTCGCGTCTGGCCTGGTCGCGGGTGTCCTCGTTCACCAACGTCGCTGGCTCGCGCTTCTCGGATTCACCGGCCTCGTGGCGGCGTTGGTCGTCGGCGCGGGGGTCCTCGCCCTCGGCGTGTTTGGAGCGCTTCTCGGGGGACTGGCCGTCTTCGTCGGGCTTCTCACCGGTGTGGTCCCCCTCGGTTACGGCATCGCGTTCGGAGCGCATCGCGATCGGGAGATCAGCGGCGACGCCTGAGCGGTGACCGCCCGGCGTCCAGAGTTTCGGTGGCGGGGCTGCCAGTAATCGCCGAACAGTCTGAAAACGGCACCGAACCCGCTGACGTTCAGTATGACACAGCCGAGATTCACGTCCGTCCGTGGGACAGCTTTTACCGTCCCTCGGGGATGGTTCCTCCTGTGGCCTCCATCGAGTCGTTTCCGACAAAGCGCGGTACGGCCCGATTCACCGAGGAGGCCCTTCACTTCGACGAATCTGTCGTCGGGTACATCCGCTCGCTCACCCACGAGTACTGGCAGGGCAACACCCGGTGGCACACTGGAGTATTCGTGGGGTACGCATTCGCTCTCCTCTTCGGACTCGGGTGGACAATCAGCACGATTCGAAGCGGAGCTGTCCTGCACCTGGCTGTCGTCGTTGGTTTGCTCGCCGGACTCTGGTCGGTCGACTACGCCAGGGGGTTCCGTTCACCCGAGCGGATTCGCCTCGACGCGATCGAGGGGGTGTCAGCCACGCGTGGCACGAAAGGATTGACGCGTCCCCGTCTCGTCGTCACGTACACGGACGGCGAATCGACCCGCAAGCGTCGGGTGAACTTTCCCTCCCTCTACACGAGTGACGGTGAGACGGCGTACGAACGCGCCCGATCGGCGTTTGCCGAACGGGGATTCGACACGACACCTGCGTCAGGCAACTGAGAGTGCTCTCCCACGCGGATTGCGGAGCCCCACGAGCCAGCCTCGAGCACCATCGACTGCTCACCTACACAGCGCCCCAGGGTGGTGCCGAAACACCTGTAGGGATGTGGGCAAGACTCTCAGTATGCACGACGCCCTCCACTCGATCCTGTTCGCAGAACGCTTCGAACGCCGGCTCGACGTGTTGATTGCGGCCGTCGTCGCTGTCGGCACGTTCGTACTGTATGCGACCGGCGGCTTCGGAGTGGATGGTGGCGTCGTTTTCCTCCCGTCGGATGCGACACTCGTCGGTGCCGTCGCGGCAGCGGGAATCGGCTATCGACGGGGGAGTCTGCTCGGAGCGTGGGTGCCGGTGTTCGGTGCCTACGTCGCCTTCTTCGCCGAATGGGCGTTTCTCGGGTTGTCGAGCCACACGCTCGCTGGCAAGCTCGCCTTCCTCTTCGATCCGGTCTCGCTCGGGGTGTCCGCCCTTGCGGCCCTCGTCGTCGGGACGATCGCGTTCGGCCTCGGATACGCCGGTGCGAGCGGTCTCGACTGGGTCGTTAGTGGACTCACCAACTCGTGATTTCCGACTGGTGAACACCGAATGCGGCGGGCACCGTTCGTCTCGGCCAGGCGAAGCCCGACGCCGATTCGGCACGCCAGACGTATTCGATGGATACGATCAGTCTTCGGTGCCAGTCCAGTGACGTCGCCAGAGATACCACCCGCCGACGAGGCTCACGACGTAGAGCACCACCAGGAGTACCGACCGATCCTGCGCGAGGATCGCGTACAGCACGAGGAAGCCCCCGAGGACGCTCCCACCGACGAAGTGCAACAGCGAGCCGCCAGCAGTTTTGACCTGGAGTTCGAGGCCGGTCCACGATCGAATCGCCACCAGGAGACCAACCAAGCCGGCGGTCGTGACGATGGGCAGCCCGGGGAACGTCCAGATTGTCGTCGGCACCATCGGCGCCCCGTTGAGGATCACCGCCCACGCGAACAGGCTGGCACCGTACCAGACGATTCCCCGGAGCAGTTCCTCGCCCACGATCCGGTGACGGCCGGACGCTTCGAGCACCCCGCCAACGAAGTAGAGAATGCCGAGCGGTGCCAGGAAGGCGAGCGGCGGCCCCAGGACGGCGAGCGGCCCGCCTGCCACCACCGCGAGGAGGGCGACTAGCCCGGCCATCACCGAGACGCCAGCCCCGTATCGGTGGATGGCGACGAACGTCTCCGGATCCATACGGTGTACTCGTTCGGAGTTGCGAAAAACCTTGCCGACCGGTCACGTTCCGGGCCCGTGTCGACGGTGGCGTCTCCGATGCGGATGGCTCGTCCGTTCCGTCTCGTGTCGAGTCCCACCGCCCTGCCGCTCGGTCTCCGCCGACGGGCATCGAACGGTCGACCGACCGCCTCACGGTTCCGGCGAATCGTCGGTGCGATCACGCAATCGATCGAATGCGTCGGCCAGAATTGCCAGCGCGAGGAGCGAGAACGGGAGCGTGACGATGCCGGAGAGCAACGTTCCGAGCGAGGGGCGAGCGGCCGCTCTCGACACCAGCATCACGCCGGCCGACAGACTCCCCGAAACGAGGCCGATTCCCACGAACACGACCACCGTCAGGACGAAGAGTCGGATCCAGTGCCCCCGGGTCAGGCGCCAGCTGTCCACGAATCCGGCCACGACGTGTTCGTCCTCCACGGCCACGTAAAACAGCACGAACAGGAAGGCCAGATAGGCGAGTATCCCCGGAATCACGAAGAGTATCGAACCGACGAACACGAGCACGCCAAACAGGAGGGACGCGGCGATCGAATTGACGATGACGAACCCGATTCGCCGCGTGAAGAAGTCCCTCGGTATCGATCTCGAGTGGCCGGCGGTGAGCGTTCGGATGGCGACGACGGTGACGTACTGGAGCACGAGCAACGAGAGGATGGCGCCGACGGCGGCGACGGTCAGTGGCAGTGGAACCGTTGGAAGCCCGAGGGATCCGATCGGAGCCGCGGAGGACAGAACGGCCTTCGCGACGGCGGTATAGAGCGTCAGCTGCCAGATCGTACCGACGACCACGTACATTCCGAGCAACCGGAGGCCGTTGCGGGTACCGATGCGGCGAACGCCACCGACCAGCGTCGACGGTATGCGCAGGGTCACGGCTCTCCATCGGGCGCTCTCCTCAATCCGTATTCCGTTGTGTTTCACTCCGTGAAACGAACCGCACTCGCGTGGGTACGAGGACCGTCCCTGGAGTCTTTTCGTCCCCTCACCGGAGGAGCACTCGGACGAGAAAGAGTGCCGTCAGCGTGATCGAGAGGGCCGCCATGCCATACGAGAGGACCCCCCAGTCCGCGGGATTCTGCCGTTCCTCCTCCGGCTTCCACAGACGAACGACGCCAACGCCGAGGATCGACAGTCCCAGGCCAAGTTGGGCTACGGTGGCGATGGTAGGTTCACGACCGTGGAAGACGACGGTCTGGCCGAGGAGAACCGACCCGCTATAGAGAAAACAGAGCGTAACGAACCGACCGGGTTTCATACCGAAACTTCCGTCCGCGCGAACGTGTATGCACCGGTCCACCGTATTCGTCCCCCACCGGTCGCGCTGCGTGTTCAGAGCGTATCGCAGAACGGTCTCCACGCCTCGTGCTCTTCCCGCAGTCGATGTCCCCGCTGAACCGGTATCGTACGCGTCCGGCGTTTCCATCCGCCGACAGAAACCCCTATCATTATACCACCACGGTCTGAGCGCTAGTCGAGGCAATGAAGAATCTTCTCGCGAGCATCGGAATCGGCAATGCCACGGTAGACACCATCATCCCGACACGGTCCGTCCGCCCGGGCGACACCGTCGACGCGGACGTCCACATCACGGGCGGGAACGTAGCACAGGACGTCGGAACGATCCGGTTCGAACTCGAGACCCGGTACCGCACCGACGAGGGGTATCGAGAGGTCGACATCGATCGATTCACGCTCACAGAGGGGCTCACGATCGAACCCGAGACGGAGGAGACCCGATCGGTCTCGATCGACATCCCCTACGGGACGCCCGTGACGATCGGCGGCGTCGACGTCTGGATCGAGACGGAACTCGACATCGACCTCGCCGTCGATCCCGAAGACAGGGATCACCTCGACGTCCAGCCCACTCCACGACTCCAGGCGGTCTTCGACGCGATGGACGACCTTGGCTTCTCACTCCGGACCGCGGAGTGCGAGGCCGACCCCTACGGTCGGTACACGGGCGGCCGTCAATTCGTTCAGGAGTTCGAGTTCCGGGCACGTTCCGGGCGATTCCGAGATAGCCTCGACGAAGTCGAACTCATCGTCCAGCCAGGTCCCGACGAACTGGAGCTGTTCGTCGAGATCGACCGTCGCGGCGGTCTCCTCAGCGAGATGACCGACACCGACGAACGAAAAGCCCGGACGACGGTCCGATCGACGGATCTCGAGACGGTTCGCGACGCGGTCGAAGCGCTGATCGAGACGCACGCCTGATAGACCCGGCGGCTCCTGGGTCGTGGATACACCGCAGACGCACTCCCGCTCACGAGCACGGGGAGGATCCAGACGGAGACCCTGCGAGCGCCTGGGGATACCGGACTCCTGACCGGCACGCCCGCGTCACGAAGGACCCTCGCCGACGGCTCTCGTCGCTTCCGCCGAGGCGCACGCCAGCGATCGGCGAGCGGTGCGGGCGCCGAATCGGTCGATGTCAGGGCCCGTGGAACTCACGCCCACTCCCGCAACGCCCAGACGTCGGTACTCGGCTCCAGGTTCGACGGCTCCGCGCCCCGGGCGGTCAGGATGCCGGCGTGATACAGCATGGCCTTGAGCTGGAACACGGTGGGCGAGTGATAGACGGTCCCGTCGGCGAGGGCGTCCCGCCGCAACTCCCCCTCGGGGGAGAGGACCCGGCTTCGGGCGTCGTCGTCTCCACGGACGAACAGTTCGACGGTGAACGAGGGGTGTAACTCGTGGAGGTACTCGACGACGTCGGGGAGTCGCGGCTCGGTGATCCCGTCGTCGTGCATGTACTGGAGTTCCTCCACGAGTAACTGGGTCGCGGGATACTCGTAGACGACGCGCCTGGCGAGCATGCCCCACTTCGGGGCCAGGTCACAGAACCGCTCCCGGGAGCGCTTCCAGTCGTCGAATGCCTCGAGGGCCGCCTCGACCGACCCGTATTCGCGGCGCGCGAACCGGACGACCTCCCTCCCGAGGGGCGAAAGCCGCGTGGCGGCGGGCTGGTCGTCGACGAGGGAGAGGAACTTCGCCCCGGTTCTGGCCGCGTCGACGGCATCCACGACGTACTCCGAGAGGACCCGTTCGGTCTCGCCCCGATGGAAGACGGCGAGCGGATAGGCGAGGTAGTTCTTCGGGTGGTTGAGGCCGAAGGACGTGCCGGCGACCCCCTGTGCGCTGGCCTGGAATCGGATGGCGGTCGTCTCGGTCGTCGTTCGGTTCCCGACGACGCGGGGGGTCTCGACCGGTTCGACGGTGCCCTCGGGAGTCACGCCGAGGAGGCCGACGTTCAACTCGCGAGCGAGCGTCCGGGCGGACTGGGAGACGGTGTCCGCTGGAGCCGCGACGTACGCGGCGTTCGCTTCGTGGAGTCGGTCGTACGCCTGGACGATTCCGCGCTCGACGTCGGCGTCGCGCCGGTTCGTGTGCCCCTTCGCTTCGATAACTACGAGCGGTGGGTCGTCGCCGAACCGGTCCACGGCCAGGAACTCCTCACCCAACAGTCGAACGCCGACGAGGTCGGGAAATCCGGACCCGACCTGGACGTGGTTGAAGGGCGCCAGCTGGTCCGCGACGTCCGGATCGATCGGCTCGCTCGTCAGCCACTGGTCCGAGGAGAACTGGGCATCGACGACCGCGTAGCCGTCCTCGGCGTCGTCCGGAAAGAGGCGGCGCTTCGCGTGGGCCAACACGCGCGGTTCCGAGAGCGAGGACGCCGCACTTGCCATACCCCAATACTGGGATCGTCAGGTCAAGAATGTAGGGGTGAGCGCCCCCGGTGGATTGCTGTCGGGAGCGCTCGCCGAATCCGGAACGAGGCGCAGCCCTTCGCGTCGGTCAAGGCTCGAACGCGGATCTCACCCCCTCCCGACGCGGTCTCGAACCAGGTCCCGGAGCCGGGAGACGGGCACCGGGTCGATCGGTACCCGCTCTCCGTCCGCAGTGAAGTACAACGCGGCGTCGACGGACCGGCGGGGATATGCGGCATCGAGTACGTGATAGTAGACGCTCACCTGGATCGCGTACTCGGAGACGGCACGCCGCGTCCGATCGGTCTTGTAATCGACGATTTCCACCCGCTCCGGCGTCACGTGAACCAGGTCGATGACCCCCGAGATCGTCACCTGCTGGTCGTCGATCGCGAGTGGCAACGTCGCCTGCGCTTCGACGAACAGCTCGCCGTCCAGGGAGTCGATGAACTGTCGGACGGTCCGCTCGTGGTCGCCGTCGGGCTCGCCCGCTTCGCCGCGGGCGTATCGCTCGGCAAATTCGTGGACGCGGGAGCCGAAATCGGTCCCTCCCGTCCCACCGACCGCCTCGACGGTATCCGATGCCGAGAACTCCGCGTCGTCCATCAGGTCGTGAGGCGTCAGCCCGACGGGGCCGTCTGGGGGTGAGACGGCGAAGGGAAGCTGTGCCTGGGTCGCCCTGTCATCGGTCACCGCGGCGACGTCGGTCGAGCCCTCCTCTCGCTCCACGGGCAGGGACTCGAGGAAGCTGTTCGGGTCCTCGCCGGCCGCGAAGACGAGGTGCTGTTTCGCCCGGGTGATGGCGACGTAGAGGAGTCGCCGCTCCTCGTCGTAGTCGTCCGGCAAACAGTGGCGGAGCACGTCGTACCGCCAGTCGTCGTAGACGTGGGGGTACTGGCCGACCGCCGAGTATTCTTTTCGCTGCCGGAGCCCCACGGACTCCTCGTACCGGATGGCACGCCGATCCCGGGTCGCGGGTGGGAACCGGCCGTCGTTCATGTTGGCCACGACGACGATGGGATACTCGAGCCCCTTCGCCGCGTGAATCGTCTGGACGGTGACAGAGTTCTCGCCGGCACTGGTGTGGACTTCCTGGGTCGCCCCGGTCTCGATCGACCGGGTTATGAAACGGATCAGGTCCCCCCGGGTCATCGTCGTCGCCTCGTGGACGGATTCGACGGTGTTCAGGATCACGTCCGCGTACTCCCCGTGGTACCCGTACCGATCGAAGACCCGGCGGGCGACCCCGGCAACGGTGTCCATCGCCGCCACCGTCGATCGGAATTCCGCCATGTCGGTCGGATACTCCCCCGTCGAGAGCACGTGGTCGATCTCGTCGACCGCGTACCCCGCGGCCTCGAGCACGACCGCCCAGCCCCGGTCGGCGTCCGATTCGAGGATTCGCAACCAGGCGAGGAGCACCTTCGCCGGGTCGGTGCGGAAGAGCTCGACGCCGCCGTCGTAGGCCATCGGGAAGTCGTACTCGTCGGCCACCTGGAGCAGCTCTCTGCCGAAATCCCTCGTCCGGGTGAGAACGGCGACGTCTCCGTACTCCGGGACCCGCGGATTCCCCTCCTCGTCCGCGACCGGATACGCCTCGTTCCCGACGATGGTCTGTATCCTCGAGAGGACGGCCTCGTGTTCGTCCTCGTGGTGGATCGCTTCGACGCGGGTCTCGTCGAAGGTGGCGTTACTCGACAGGGCGTCCGCATCGCCGAACTCCACGTCCTCTACGTCTTCCGTGGCGGTCGCGGGGACCCCGAGGGCGTGTGTCGAGACGTCGAGGACGGTCTGAGTGGAGCGGTAGTTCTCACTCAACCTGATGGCCATGACGTCGGGGGCCTCGAAGGGGACTCTCTCCGCGTCGTCGTTCAACGCCGCGCTGAACCGCTGCAATCGCCGCTCGAACTGTCGAATGTTGTCGACGTCCGCGTACTGGAAGGAGTAGATGCTCTGCTTCCAGTCGCCGACGACGGCGAGGTTCTCGGTGCCGGCGAGCAAGCAGGCGAGTTCGAACTGGATCTCGCTTGTGTCCTGGAACTCGTCGACCATGACGTACTCGAACTCGAGTCGCTCTCGGAGGTCGTGGTCTTCCAGGAGCAACACGTACGCCAACACCTGCAGGAAGCCGAAATTCAGGTAATTTCGGCCGAGCGCGAATTCGAGATATTCGAGGTAGACGTCGTGGACGAATGCCGTCAACGACGACCGATCCTCCTCGAACACCTGCTTTGCGACGGACGGGTCGATTTGCTTCGTCCCGCGCCCGCCCCGAAGTTCTCCCCTGTCGGGAGCGTCCGGGAGGTACGTCTTGTTCGTCCCATACCGTCCGAGCTTTTCGCGGAGTTCCGATTGCTTACGGCCCCCGTTCCGGGGCTGGTTCACGGCGTCGAACTGGCGTTTGAACGCCTCGAACTCCCCCTCGAGGACTTCCCCCGAATCGCGATACCACCCCTCCCGGGTTGGGACGACGCCCTTCGAGGCGAGTTGTTTCACGAGATCGAGGAGATCGCGGTGGTCGTCGATTGCACGAAACTGATCCGCGTACTCCGGGTGGTCGTCCTGGAACTGCCCGATGAACTCTCGGAACAGTCCGGCCTCCACGAGTTCGTCGTCGACGAGTCGGGTCGATCCGGTGATGCGGCCCTCGATGCCGAGGTGGAGCGGGGCCTCGTAGCCGTGCTCGTCGAGCACGTGGTGTGCGTGAGAGTGGAAGGTCCGGATCGGGGCGTCGGCGAGTTCCCGGGGGCCGTATCCCGAGTGCTCGACGATCCGCTCTCGCATCTCCGTGGCCGCACTGTTGGTGAACGTGGCCAGGAGGACGTCGTCTGGCTCAATCTCGGGCTGATCGAGGATGTTCGCGTACCGCCGCGTCACGGCGAGCGTCTTCCCGGTCCCGGCCCCCGCGTCGACGAGATACGTGCCTTCGGTCCCCTCGATGAGTCGGCGCTGTTGCTCGTTGGGTGTGGGATCGCTCATCGGTCACCCTCCAGCAACAGGTCCCGGTGATCGACCCGCCGGTAGTTGGGCTCCCCGCCAGGTCCCGCAATCGGGAATCGCTCCTCTCCCCTTCGATAGGCATTGATCTCCTCGATGCGCTCCCGGACGAACTCCTCGACTGCGTCCAGGTCTTCTTCGAAGAACGCCCGCCGACGGATCCCGTTGAGCTCCCGAATGGCCTGATCGGCCCCCTTCTCCGCGTCGACGTCGGCACTCGTGTCAGCGTCGACCGCCGCGGTGAATCGCTCGGCGAAGTCCGAGGAGCGCAACGCGTCTCTCTCGGTCGTCTCCGGGAACGTCAGGTCCGAGACGATCTCGCGATACTGCTCGAATCCCAGGTCCGCGAACGTCTCGACGCAATCGGTGTAGCCATCGAGGAGGGTGTCGTACGCCTCCCGGGACCTAACGAACTCGTCGAAGGTCCGGGGGTAGTAGGTGACGGTCGTCGTCGCGTCGTCCAGGTTTGGCTCTCCCGTGACGGCGTCGTCCAGGGTCTCGAGGAAGTGGAAGAAGGTGAACTGGATGCGTTCGTCCGGTTGCTGTTCTCGGAAGTACGCGAGATACATCGCGGCCTGGAAGTTCGGCGTATCGGCCGGCGGATCGGTCGCTGCCCGCCCGACGACCCGGGAGGCCGACTTCCGCGATCCGCTCTTGTAATCGACGAGGTGGGACGGCGATCGGACCAGGTCGATCGTCCCTTTCACGCCGATATCGAGGTCCTCGAACCAGCGCTCGGTCAGCGGCGATTCGACCGGCTCCTCGAAGTGTTCGGCGAAGACGTTCGAGTCCCACCCGGATGCCGGGGTGAGGAAGTCGTGATCCTCTGGGCCGTGTTCGTCGAGATACTCACTGATCGTCTCGACCCCGATCCGGTACTTTCTGCGGCGCAACGGCTCCTCTTCGTCCCCGAAGAAGGGCCGGACGCGGTCGACCATCAGGTCCACCACCTCCGCGATCTCGTCCGCCCCGATACGATCGGGGTGGTTCGCGTAGAACTCGGCGAAGTCGTGGAAGAGATTTCCCTCCCGGAAGTGATCCCTGTCGGGGGTCTCGAGGAGCCGGCCGAAGAGGTAGTCGCGGGGGCTGTTGACGTAGCTGTTCAGGCTCGACTTGCTTACGGTCTCGATGGTCGTCGTGTCGGCCTCGATCGGCGACCGATCGAATCCCGTTCCCCGCTGTCTCTCCATACGGGAGTGCGTCACCGAGTCGAGGTCGCTGAAGCGATCGAACTCCACGTCGAGGAGTTCGCTCAGGAAAACCGGTGGCGTCACCGGCTGGCCGCCGGCGGTGTCCTGCACGAGATAGTACTGCTCGCTCCCGCTCTGCACGAGGAGCTGGAACTGCCCGAGGTACCGCTCGTACTGGGCCTCGGCGTCGACCCACGGGCGGTTCGGTGCCGAGTGCGTCCAGCCGTCGTCCATGCCGAGGAAGAACACCACGGGACGATCGACGTACCCCGACGACGTCGCGTCAGCGAGGAGGACCCCCTCGTTCTCCCGATCGACCGGTACGTCGTAGGTCTGCAGATAGTACGCGAGATCCGTCACGCGTCGCTCTGTGGCCCGCTCGTCCAGGAGACCGAGTCCGTCGAGTTCCCCGCGCAACGCATCGAGTTCCCGCCCGGCCCGTCGCTCGAACGCGGCGAGGATCGCATCGAAGCGCTCCGGGTCCGCTCCCCCGGCGACGGTCGTACACCACGCCAGGTCCGGCTGATCGAGGTCGCCGAGTCGTTTCTCCTCGTGCTCGATCGGGACGTCGATTCCCAGGTGGGTACAGATCGGGGCGACGTCGGCCACCGTGGTGTCCGAGCCGCGGTGGGCCACCCGAAGCAGCCGCAGAACCGCCCGGTGATCCGGATCGTCGACGAATCCCGGGCCGCCGTAGAAGGGGATTCCGGCCGCTTCGAGTGCGGATTCCACGAGCGCGGAGTATCGACTCGATCGATCGAGGACGACCCCCACGTCGTCGGCGTTCTCCGCGGTCACGGTGTCCAGGAGGGCGTCGACGACGTCGCTCGCCCCGTCGAAGACGTGAAATTTCGGCAATGAGAAGGCCTCCTCGGAGAAGAGGTCGACGCGGTCGACGTCCGGCGGGAGGATGGATCGCTCGAGGGGGGTTAGCTGGTCGTGGCCGACGACGGCGACCGACTGGTCCGGCGGCGTCTCGTACTCCTGCAGTCGACCGGAGGTCGTCTGGAGGTCCTGGAGGACGTCGAGTACCGCCTCGGTCGTCTCGTCGACGAAGGCCGGGTAGTCACCGATCGCGGTGACGCTGCCCTCGTGTTCCCAGCACTGAAGGACGTTCCCCACCGCGTAGGCGATGGCCTTCCAGGGGTAATCCGTCCGATCGACGAGTGCGAGGAACGCGGTGCGGTCCTCGCTCGCTTCGCGTCGGCCCGCCGCGAGCCGACGGGGCGAGGTGGCGAAGGTGCCGAAGTGGGGTGCTTCGAGGCGCCGATCGAGAGCGTCAGCGAGCGGGTCGTTGGGGACGATCACGAGGTCGCGGTCGGCGACGTCCTCGTAGATGGACTGGAGGGGCCGGCGGCGGTGGATGGGCACGGAGGGGAATGGGTGGGTCGGCTGGTTAAAGATGTGGGGCTGGTGATAGGGCACTGCTCAGATAAGGCTCTGAATCTAGAAAGGTAAGGTTCTAGGAAAATGAGGCGGGGATTTCGAAGTGTCCAATGACCGAAATCAGCCGCCTCAACGGTGGTAGCGATGCGATCGAGGTAGATTTTGTGGAACGCGAGGCGACGCCGACCGAGATGATGGAGCTGGCGATCCACCTGCACCTCCGTGGATTATCGCTTTCTGATACAGTATCGATTCTCGATAGTTTTGGCATTTCTCGTGCCCGATCGACCGTTCACAACTGAGCGCAGATGGCGGATCTCGAACTGCGTGGCGATCGAGATCCCGAGAACATCCCCCTCGACGAGCCGGTCGTCACAGTCAACGGCGAGCAGTTCTGGCTCGGATTCGGTTGAGCCGAACACCATCGTAGTCCTCCATGTCTGGGTGTATCCGTCGGGAACGACGATCTTTCCAGAGATGTTCTCGCGTGAACTGACGAAGAGACACGCCTTCGGCGACGCCGAATGTTTCGTGGTTGGCCCCCTGGCTGCATACCGGTCTCTTCGACCTGGGCATACAATTCTGCCAGGAAACCTCTGGTGATCGCAACCTCTGCTGAAAGTATATTATAGGAGATAAAAAGGCGGACTGACTAA
>JBDGTI010000015.1:12189-12375 GCA_042216995.1 Halodesulfurarchaeum sp. | reverse complement strand
TTCGCTTCTGTGACGGTAAAAGCTCCCGGCGAGTCACTCACGACGTCGAAGCCAGCGTTGCCGATCGAATCGAGGGAGGCATCGACGAGTCCGTCGGGAGCATCTTCGAGGGATCTGTCGAGGGGATGTCGGCGCCATGGAGGCCATCGCGGGTCGGTCGGACACGGACATCGACGGCTTTCTCGC
>JBDGTI010000015.1:0-12134 GCA_042216995.1 Halodesulfurarchaeum sp. | reverse complement strand
ACTCCTCGAACTCCTCCGATTCGTCCGCGACGGGACGGCCGGACTGGCCAACGCGTATCCAAGAGTGGTCACGGAGGACGGCAACGAGGCGGCAAAGCGTGTCATGTGGGAGGTCTTCGACCGGGAGACCAGGGCGTGGCGGGGACTCGAGGAGATTCCGGGAGGGAACCTGACGATCGCTTCGACCTACGACGACTGGAACGCACGCGAGCAGTACGACATCGATCCGGATCCCGGGCCAGCCTCTCCGCTCACCGACCAGTGTCGGTGTGGCGACATCATGGCCGGGACGGCGGACCCGACCGACTGTTCCCTCTTCGGGACGGTCTGTACTCCCCGGGATCTCGTCGGTCCCTGTATGGTGAGCGACGAGGGGACGTGTAATATCTGGAATAAGTACGGCGGTCATCCAGCAGTCTGACATGCGCGAGGACGTCATCTCCCAGGATCACGGCACCGGTGCAGAGGCGACGCGAGAGCTGCTCGAAGAGCGGAGCGAGGCCGAGACGCCCGCACGGGCCGCCGCGATTCGCTCGATGGATCACGGCGATCGCGCCCCGACCACGACGAGTGCCGGTCGCTTCCTCGACGCGATCGCCGCGCTGCTCGACGTCGCGCGGGAACGGTCCTACGAGGGGGAACCGGCGATGAGACTCGAGTCGGTCGCGACTGAGGGGACGGCCGTCGATATCGAGGTCCCGTTCGACCGAGTGGACGGACGTCGCGTCGTCGATGCGAAGACGCTTGCCGATCGTCTCGCGACGCTGCTCGAGGAACACCCGACGCCGGACGTCGCATCGACGGCCCAGGACGCCCTCGCTCGTGGCCTCGCCGCGATCGCGATCGAGGAGGCTGAGAGACGAGGAGTCGACGCCGTCGGATTCTCGGGTGGCGTGAGCTACAACGACGCGATATCGCGGACCGTGCGACGGCTCGTCACCGAGGCGGGGCTCGAGTACCTCGACCACCGCGACGTGCCACCGGGCGACGCGGGCATCGCTTACGGGCAGGCCATCGTCGCGACGGCGCGTACCGGCCCGCGCTGAGAGGGTGGACCCGACCGGGCTCGGTCTCTCGCAGTGTAACGGGTCCACGGTCATTTATCCACTCTGGGATGACTGGCGACCATGGCGACCGACACGGAGAGTCACGGACGACGCGTGGTGAAGGCCGGCGGACCGCCGGCCCTCATCACTGCCGGACTGGGCGTCGGCGCGACGGGAGTGCTCGGCGACGGCGTAAAGCGTGCGGCGAAGCCGGTTGCAGACGGTCTCTCGACCGGCATCGGCATCTCCCCGGCACTCGGAGCACCGCTCCTCATGGCACTCGGCGTCCTCGTATTCGTCGTCGCGGTCTTCGTTCCCGGCCTGTTCGAGGATCGACCCGGCGGCTGATCTGTGCGTGGCGGCCGTACACGGGTCGATGGTCGACGGCCGGAATCGACAGGGGAGCGGCGGTGATCTACCCACGGAAAGTGCCGGGTGGAAAAGGTATTTCTTCGCTTCTCGGGGAGTACCCGGAGAGATGCGCTCACGGAAGGTGCTCACGCTCGGTTTTCTCGTCCTGCTCTTGTCCGTGGGATATTACTCCATGACCGCCGCCCCGGTCAAGAGCGAGGGCTCGTACTCGTATCACGGGCCGACGAAGTGGCACACGAACGTCACGGAGGCGATGCAGATCGCAGAGTCGAAGGATAAGCCCGTCCTAGTGTACTTCTGGACGACCTGGTGTACGTACTGCGAGGACTACAACGAACACGTATACACCGATCCGGCGGTCCAGTCCGAACTCGACCAGTTCGTCCTCCTGGCGATCAACCTCGACAGCGGTCGCCCGGCGGCGACTCGGCTCGTGAAACGATACAACGTGAACTATCCACCCCAGCACGTCGTCCTCACGCCCGACGGACGGGTCGTACGCAAGTTGCCCGGATACGCGCCCAGAGCGGAGTTTCTTTCGTACTTGCGTGAGGCACAGACGGAGTACCGATCATGACCCCGGGTACGATCCTCGTACTCGTTACCTTCCTCGGCGGTGCCACCGCGACGGTGTCGCTGGTCGTCGATTACCTGCGTGATTCGGATTCGTTCGTCACTCATGCGAGCGTGGGCCTCTCGACGCTGAGCCTCGGACTCGTCGCCTCGCTCGCGTATCTCACCTACCAGTTCGTGGTGACCGATTACTCGAACGCGTACGTCTGGCACAACACCGCCGACTACCTCCCACTGGTGTATCGAATTACGGGCGTCTACGCCGGAAACGAGGGATCGATCCTCCTCTGGGCGACCATCGCGAGCGTCGTC
The DNA here is from genome assembly GCA_042216995.1 of Halodesulfurarchaeum sp. Lineage (GTDB taxonomy): Archaea > Halobacteriota > Halobacteria > Halobacteriales > Halobacteriaceae > Halodesulfurarchaeum. The sequence goes on along the minus strand of JBDGTI010000015.1, from coordinate 9,831 downwards.
GCGACGTGGGTCGGCGCGACGCGCGGCTTCGGGGGGCGTTCGACGAAACTCGTCCAGGCGCTGGTCGTCGGATTCGTCTCGTATCTGACGGGGATGCTCCTCCTCGAGAGCCCATTCGCACCGGTCTGGCGGACGACGGACGCGGTTCCGACGGGAGTCCCCCCACAGACCGGAACGGGACTGAACCCCCTTCTCGTGGACCCCTTCATGGCCATCCATCCGCCGGTCATGTTCACCAGTTACGCCCTGCTGACGATGCCGTTCGCGATCGGCGTCACCCACTTCGTCTCGACGCTGCGGGGCCAGGGCGGGATCTACGACGAGTGGCGACGGAGCATCACGCGCTGGCTCCGCGTCGCGTGGCTCTTCCTCACTGCAGCGGTCGCGCTCGGCGCGTTCTGGTCGTACACGGTCCTCGGCTGGGGCGGACTCTGGCTCTGGGACCCCGTCGAGACGGCCATTCTCATCCCGTGGCTCTTCCTCACGGGGACGCTCCACGCGATCAAGAACTACCGTCGGGGCGGCAGTTACTCGGTACTGGCCCCGGCGATGACGACGACCACCCTGGCGCTCGCCGTCTACACCACCACCGTGGTACGGAGCAACGTCTTCCGGAGCGTCCACTCCTTCGCCGCCGGCGGGATCGACGCGTCGCTGTTCTTCCTCATGCTCCTCACCATCGGGCTGGGAGTCGGTCTCCCGTTCGTCCAGTGGCTCCGGCGAGAAGAGGATGCGGCCGGGACCGGCGGCGGGTGGCTCGCCCGGTCGACGATCATGCACGGCGCGGTGTTGCTCTTCGGGATCCTCACCTTCGTCTCGGTCTGGGGACTCACCTTCCCGGTCCTGAGGAACGCGACGACCGGCATTCAGTTGTCCGTCGACGCCCGCTACTACAACCTCTGGAGTTTCCCCTTCGTCGTACTGGGTCTCCTCCTGCTGGGATTCTACATGGACTACGACGTGGAGGGTCGACGCAGGAGCGTCGTCGCCCTCGCCGTCGTCTCGGTCGCGACGATCGTCGGGGCGGCGGTGAGCCTGTCGGCGGCCTGGCACCTCGGGAGCGTCCGTCCCGGAGACGCCCTCTTCTACCGCGTGATGACCCGGGTCAGCGCCCTGGCGATCGTTCCGCCGGTGATCTACGTGATCGTCGCGGTGGTGAAGCGCGGATACGAACGGATTTCGTCTGCCTCCGGGCGGCTCCTGCGCCGCAAGGAGGTCGGCATCACGCTCATCCACGTCTCCGCGGCGGTCCTCGTGTTCTCCCTGCCGTTCACGTACCTCTTCGCCGCCAAGGCGTCGGTGATCGCCGGGGTTGCGGGCACGGGGCAGGTGGAGGTACCGAACTCCGAGTACTCCATTCGACTGCTCGACAGGAACACCTACAGCGTACCGAACGATCCCCCACCGTCGCAGTACGCCCAGTCGAGTCGGGAAGTGTTGAGCCGTGGCGAAGCGGTGAACCGGAGCGTGTTGACGGTGTTCGGGACGGTCACCGACATCCGGCGAGGCGACCGCGCGAAGGTCGTGCAACTCGACGATTCCGGCCTGTGGGTCGGGGTCACGGGACCGAACGTGAGCGCCTTCGATCCCAGGGTCGGACAGACGATCGTGGCCCGGGGCCTCCTCGTGCGAAACCTCGTACCGCAAGCCGAAGCAGTGCTCATGACCAGCCTCCAGAACGTCGGATCACCGGAGTCGCCGCCAGCGACCATCTCCCCGACCAGAGTCGAGGTGTCCACCGTCGACATGGTGATCTACGAAGACGGCACGAGGATCGCAAGCGGCGTGGCGGGCCAACGCGAGTACGTGAAACGGAACGGACTGATCACCCGTGAGGTCCTCGTCGACAGAGGACTCGTCTACGACACCTACGTGATTGCCAGTCTCGGCGGCGGCCCCGCCTCGATCACCATCAAACGCATTCCCTTCATGACCCCCATTCGACTGAGCGTCATCGGCCTCCTCCTCGGCATGGGACTCGTCCTGGGGTACGACCCGCGCCACGGTCTCCTCGTGGGGACCACGGCGACGAATCGACAGACGAGGGACACCGAATCCGCCTCGACGACCGATTGAGTATGTACGTACGGAGAACACTGGCACTCACGATGCTGGTCGTATCGCTTCTCTCGGTGCCGACGCCGGTCGCCGCCGAATCCGTGACCGGAACCGTCACCGTTGAGAACGGCACTGCAGACGGCGATCGGGTCACGGTGACGCCGATCACGCGGGATCGCAAACGGGCCGGTGAGTCGGTCAACGCGACCGTCCACGGGGCTTCCTTCTCCGTAACCGGCCTGCCGGAGGCCCCGCTATACTTCATCAAAGTCCTCCACGACGGCACTGCGCACTACGCACTCGTGGAGAACGACACGAGCGTGCACATCGATCTCTCCGCACGGGTGTCCGGACGTCTCGTGACCGAGAACGGAACGGCCCGGGCGGGCGTGCGCCTCATGTTAACGAGCCGGTACGGACCGCTCGTCGCGGACACGACGACGGGACCGAACGGGACGTTCTCGTTCGGCTTGCTCCAGCCGAATCACACATACCACCTCCGGTACTTCGTCCGGGGGATCCCTTACAATCGGACCATCCGAACGGGGAGCGATGGCGGGCGGTACACGGTGGTGCTCCGGGAACCCACCGACGACCGATCGGTGCTCGAGGCCACTGGCGGGTCGCCCGCGAGCCACGTCGTCCGCATCTTGCCCGCCGAGAACCGGTCCGGCGTGCTGGTCGTGGAGACGATGACGCTCACGAATCGGGTGAACCGACCCTTCGTCGGGACGGTGACGGTACGGCTACCGCCGGGCGTGAACGCCACCGCGGCGATGTACGAGGGGACGGCAATCCCGACGCGTCAGACGAATCGAACGGTTCGCATCGGTGCGACGATCCCGTCGGGGGGGACGGTGAGCGTCGGCGTCGCCTACCGGCTTCGTGACGGGACGTTGAACCGGACCCTCCGGTACGGTGCAGACGTCGCAGCCGTCGTCCTCCGCGGGTACGATCTGTCCAGGGTGGCACACTCCGAGACGCTCTCACCGAGCGATGCACCGATCCCGATGCTCGTGACGAGGAACGTCACCGACGAACGGCAGATCTGGGTGTCCCTCCCCGAACGGCCCCAGGCCAGGGACGACCTCTCGGGCGGCGGATCCGATTCCGCCTTCGACGCACCCTCCCGGTTGCTTCTGGGCGGCATCGGCGTGTCGGTCGTCGGCGCCCTCGCCGCCTATCGACTCCTCTGAAGCCGTTTAGGTCTCGACGAGGGGCTCGAAGAGTGCGATGCCGGCGAACAGGAGGATGCCGTCGTAGGCCGCGAGCACGGTCATCCACGCGCGGACGGGAACCGCCCCCGTCGTTGCCCTCGTCAGCGAGAGACCGGCAACGAGCACCGGAATGACCACGGGAACGAGGACGAGCGGAAGCGTCACCGCGGGGAGCGCGGACCGGACCGTGAGCAACGAGAGCAACGTCCCCGCCGCCGCGTACCCCACGGCCGCGAGAGCGAGCGCGGCGAAGAAGCGCGGGAGGTGGGCGGGCACGACGATTGACCCCAGAAAGACCGTCACGAATCCGATCGTGGCGATCTCCATTCCGAGGAGGAAGACCGCGTTCGCCACGGTCTTCCCGAGAAACACGGCGGTGCGATCGCCCGGTGCGAGTAACAGTCCCTCCAGGGCGGCGTCCCGTCCCTCCACGGACGCCGTCTGGGTCACCAGGACGACGCCACCGAACAGGAAGGATACCCACAGTGCGGACCGGCCGACTGCCCGGGGCGTCCCGACGGTCCGGTGAAATCCGAACGCGAACGCGACCGTGACGAGCATCGAGAACACCGCGGACAGGAAGAGACCGCGCTTTGCCCGGGCTTCGAGGAGGAGGTCTTTTCTGATGACGCTCGTAAGGAGTCTGGCCCACGCCCTCATTCGTTCGCCCCGTAGATCGCGGACTCGTATCTGTCCTCGAGGTGAGCCTCCCCGTGGTCGTCCGCGAGTTCGACCGTCCCGCGTCGACGCCCGCGGTCGAAGAAGATGGCACGGTCCGCATACCGAGTCGCGACCGCGAGATCGTGCGTCGAGAGGAGGACGGTTCGCCCGGAGACCGCGTTCAAGATCTCGCCGAAACGCTCTCCGGACCGTCGGTCGAGACCGGAGTGGGGTTCGTCGAGCAGGAGGAGGTCCGGATCGTGGACCAGCGCTCGTGCGAGCGACAGTCGCTTCCTGAGACCGTGAGAGAACCGCGTCGGGCGTTCGCTCGCTCTCGCTCGCAGGCCGACGCGGTCGATCAACTCCATGCTTCGCGCTGTCGGGTCCGCGACGCCGTGAAGGCGTGCGTGGAGGGTGACGTTCTCTCGGGCCGTCAACTCATCGTAGAGCATCGTATCGTGACCGAACAGGCCGATGCGATTTCTGATCCCCGAGTGCTCTGCGACGTCGACGCCGGCCAGGGTCACCCGTCCACCGGTGGGTCTCGTGAGCGTGGCGACCGTTCGCAGTAACGTCGACTTCCCGGCCCCGTTCGGACCGAGGACGGCGACGGCCTCGCCCCGGTCCACGGACAGGTCGACCTCGTCCAGGGCGGTGACGTACCCGAAACGCTTCGTGAGATTCGTCGCCTGGAGGAAGGCGGAATTCCCGGACGATCCGCTCGCACTCATCAGCTAATTGTTCGATCCCTCGTGGGCGCGGACCGTTATTTGTTCTGCCTCGAGGTGTCCGTCCTCGACGACCCCGGTGGCGACGACGATACGGCCGTTACCGAGGGTCTCGGGCATCGTTCCGTTGTACACGACGGGCACGGAGGCATTGTCGCCCGTGACGACGAAGCGGATCGTCTCGCCGTTTCGGTGGAGGTTTTTCACGACCCCCTCGAGGTTGACCCACTGCCCCTCGTACTCGCCGGATTGGACGTCCCGTGGCGAGACGTACTCCGTCGTTGCACTCATCGTGGTCGTCCCGATGACGCCCAGCAAGACGAGGATGCTCACCGCGCTCACGATCAGTTTGGTCTTCCGTCGCATGCGAGATCGGGGCAGAGCGATTGGACGTTGTCGTGTCGTGGATCGATGCTACTCCGGTCCGCCGTCGCCGCCGTCCGAGTCCTTACAGCACAGATAGAAGGTCCCGAAGAAGATCGGAGAGACCAGGGCCGCGATCCCGCCGAGGGCGATCGAGGCCGTGCCGACCGTGAGTCCGCCGCCCGTGGGGGCTGGAGCCGCCTGGTCCCCACCGGTCCCCGATCCCTTCGTCCCTTGGTTCGCCTGTCCTCCGGTCTGTCCGCCACCGCCGACGCTAAACTTCTCGAACTCGCTCGGCGGGATGCCACCGGAGCCGCCGACCACGACGGCCCCCCGCATTCCCATGGGCCGATGCGGTGAACAGTAGTACTTGTGCACCGTTGGCCCGCCACCGGATCCCTCGAACGTGTACGAGAAGGTCGCCCCGTCCTCCGTCATCAGGTTGCTCTTGAACGTGCCGTTTTTCGCGACGACGTTGTGCGCGCCCCCCTTCCCGGTCCACTCCCAGGTCACGGTCGTCCCCGGATCGACGCGAATCGCTGGTGGGGAGAAACCGTAGTAGCCGTTGTTCGCCTTCGCCCCCACCTTCACGGTGACGCTCTTCCGGCCCGTGTAATCGACCGTGCCCGTGAAGTTGGAGACGCCGTCGAACCACCCGCCGTAATCGACCGCGGTTTGGGCGGCCGCGGCGGGTACCGCTGCCGTGGCGGCGGTACCGGCAGCCGTCGTCAGCAGTCTACGCCGGGTCATCGTGTTGGCGCGTGACATCTATCCGCAATATTGGGGGAATTGGCGAAAAAATTTTGGGAGGACGACGGTCTCGCGGGTTACGATTCTCGATTGTCGAGACGGCGCTCAAGGCGTGCGACTTTGCGCTGCAGTCGGAGGACGTACGCGAACAGAACGACGAATACCGCCGAATAACCCGCGATCAGTAGCGGTTTCATCTGGGACGTTCTGAGGAACTATTTGCGCGGTATTGTATCTTGTCCTCGACTTCGTGTACGCGGACCCGAATGCCGACTACGTAGAGGTAGAACAGACTCATCGCGAGCAGAGACGTCGTGAGCGCGAGGGGATCGATGGTGGCGTTCACTTCGGGGTTCCCCAGCGTCGTGCGATGAAAGGTCGGGACCCAGAGCTTCGTGGAGGCGTAGGAGAGCGGAACGGTGAGGAAGCCGACGACCCCGTATATTGCGGCATACTGTTCGTCCGGACCCCGCTCCGTCGAGGCGTACACGATCAGGTACCCCGCGTAGACGAACCACACGATCAGGAACGAGACGAGCCGGATGTCGGTCCAGACCCACCACGCGTTCCAGATGACCTGTGCCCACATGCTTCCCGTGATCAGGGTGAGCGTCGCGAAGACGAAGCCGAGTTCGGCCGAACTGTGAGCGACCCTGTTCCAGTACCGACCCCGAAACTGCAGGTGCAACAGACTCCCGAGGAACGTGGTGGTGAGGGCCACCGCGGCGACCCAGGCGAGTGCGATGTGGTAGTACGCGAGCAGATTCGCCCCGTGTTCGATGCCGTACATGACGTCCGAGGCCACGCCGAAGATCAGAACGATCGACGCAACGCCGGCCAGAAGCGTCCCCCACTTCACGATCCGACTCTCCGTTATGGACCGCGTGGCCTGGATGACCGTGTTCAGCAGGCGCGAGTAGTTCATCGTGCGTGTCTCCTCGATGGGTGTCCGTTCTTCATCGTATGTCTCCCGGATGTTGTGCGATTCGGTGTCGTTGGCCGTCTGCGATTCGTCATCGAGTGTGTCCCACCTCATACGATCGAGAGCTCGATAAACCACCGCATCACAAGCTTGTCGAGGTCGAAGAGCAGGGAAACGCCGGTCAGCAGTAACACGGCGCCGACGAGTTTGCGACCGCCCCGGCGTCCGATCGCGATTCCCGCCCGTCGCATCGCGTCCATTCCGAGGTACGCGGTGATGAGCAACGGAATCGAGAATCCGAGTCCGTAGACCAGCAGGAGACTCCCGCTCGAGAGGACGCTCCCCGACTGACCGGCGAACGCCAGCACTCCACCCAGAATGGGGCCGACGCAGGGGAGCCAGACGATCCCGAGGAGGGTCCCGGTGACGAACCCGCCGATCAGCGAATTCTCGCCCGTCAGTCCCGTCGTGAACCGATCCGTCCGTCGAGAGACGCGACTGGCGTACCGTTCGTAGACCTCGTTCAGGTCCTCGTCGACGAGGACCGCACCGAAGACGATCAGGAGTGCCACCATCGGGAGCCTGAACGTCTGCGGCGAGAGGCTCGCGACCGCTCCGACCGTTATCCCCATGATCGTAAACGAGACGATGCTGCCGCCGACGAGCGCCACCGGTCTGAGCCGGTGGCCGGCACCGCTCGAGACGACCGCCGGCATGAGCGGGAACACGCACGGGGAGAGGATCGTGAGCACGCCCGCGCCGAAGACGGCCACGAATCCCGGCACTCCACTCATCGGTTGTAATTCGTCCGCATCATAGGGGTCTTCCGTCGCGATTCGCCGAATTTCTCGACGTCGTGATCACGGTTGGTGAAGCAACGATCGGGTTCTCCGGTTCGATGCGCGTCTCCGGTACTATCCGTCCGGAGTCACGACCTGGTGGTGGGCCCACCCAGATCGCAAATCGATCTGCCTGCCCGTTGCGCTCGCTCCGGTCACGTGTTCACCTCGCTCATCGCGTTCGAGACGGCCCGAACCGAGAGCGCCGCCGTGGTGTTGGTGTTCGTCTCGTTCGCCGTGGATGAGTCGCCCGACGTCGAACGATACACCCAGTCGCCTTTCGCTTCTGACCACGTGATCGTGAGATTCCTCGCCCTGTACCAGTTCTCGTAGGTGTTCGACTCGTTCAGCCACGTCGTCTTCCAGGAGCCCTGGACCGAGACGTTCCGGAGTGGCTGGTCGTAGCGCGCCACGTTCTCCGGAATCTCGCTTCGGTTGAGCGGTTCGGTTCCGATGGGAATTCCGGCTATCAGGAGCTTCTTCGTCATCGGATTCATCTCGTAGCCGAAGCGCTGTTGGACGCGCTTGTAGTAGACCCCCTCGTCGGGAGCGCCCGCCTTCCGCCAGTCGAGGGGCTGGCGCGGCAGGTGTGGGCGCTTGTGGGCGTTCACGAAGCCGGCGATGTCCTGGACCTTGTCCCAGTCAGTTAGCGTGTGGGCGTATCCGTAGGGCATCGCCTCTCGGATGAACGCCGCCGAGGTGTAGATCCGACCCATGCCGGCGCCGTCGTTGTACGAGTTGGGTCCCCAGAGTGGCGGGTAGCGACCGACTGTGCCCTGCCCGTCCTTGCCGTGACAACTCGCACAGTGCTTCAGGTACAACTTTGCCCCCCGTACCGGGTTGATCTTGGGGATGGCGGTCTTCTCCTCACCCTCGGGCTTCTCGAGGTGACGCCAGTAGGGAACGCGACCGATCGGGGTTCCCTGCCCGAGCCACTCGACGTAGAGCGACATCGCCTGTATCTCTCTCGAAGTGTACGCCGGAACCCCCTTCTCGGAGTTCGCCGCGTTCATACTCCGGAGGAAACACCCCATGATGCGCTGGCGCATGTCCCGCATGCGCTGGGTGCGACCGGTCCACTCGGGATACCCGGCAGCGGTCCCGACCAGCGGGATCATGTCGATGTCCTGGCCGACGATCCCGGTGGTCGTGGGGAGGGCCCCACCGCCGTGACAGTTCGCACAGGACATTCGGTTGGTCCCGGTGTACTTCGGCATCAGCGCGGAGGTGTTGGCGAACAGGCGTCGCCCGTACTTGATCAGTTTCCGCCGGTGTTTGCCGTCCGGCAACGTAGAAGGCTTCAACTTCTTCGGGTCGAATTCGACCACGGTACCGGCGGTCGCGTTTCTAAAGGCGAGGGCCTGGTCGCGAAGCTCCTTCTCGTACCACTTCAGCCCCTGGAACTGGGCGGGCAGTTCGCGCACGCCGGACGCCTGCTGGCCGGTGGCCTGGTTCTGGCCTTGCGTGCCAGTTTGGCCCGCGTTAACGGTTGCCGCCGGTCGGTCCTGTACCAGCGCGACGAGTCCGTTGGCAGCCAGAAAGAGGAGTCCGGCGAAGAGGATCGCCGAGACGATGAACAGCGTCGGCTTGAGCAAGGGTGATCTATCCGTCACCGCGATCACCCCGGGGCGTGATCAGTTGTGGTGCCGTAGAACGACACATCGGATTTGTATCCCCCGGGCCAGGTCCTTAACAGTTGTTCAAGCGGTACGGAGTGCTCACACTCGCATCGTGTCGGCAGGATCGGTCTCACGACACGTCGGTGATCCTCCGAGACGCCTCTACCGTCGATCCGTTCCGAACCGAATCGCCGATCGGCAGCTCGGTCTCTCCGACGTCTCTCGGGTCCAGGATTTCAGTCGAGCCAGCACTGCTTTGTCGATGGGGGTCGAACACGGTGTCCGTGAACCACCTCGAATCGGTCGGCGCGGAGGCCTGGCGGCTCGAGCGCCACGCGAAGGTGATCGTCTACGAGGCCGAAGACGGGGGTACACTGCTCACGGTTTACGACTGTGCCGCGGCCCAGAAGCCCCCGAGTCTCCAGGAGGCGGGACACCTGGTTCGCGTCTCCGCGGCCCACGAACGGCGGATCACGCCGACCGGGTACGAGGTGACCCTCGGCGAGGAGGCCGTACTCGAGCGTCAACCCGACGATCGGTACGTGATTCGGAATCTCGAGGGAAGGTAGGCGATCGATTCGGTTATCCCACGACGTCGAGTCCGTGTGCGCAGAGTACCGTGAACGTCGGGTTCGACGATCCCGGATCTTATCCGTCGAAATCGCCAACCGATGC
>JBDGTI010000043.1:0-13432 GCA_042216995.1 Halodesulfurarchaeum sp. | reverse complement strand
GTGGAAACCCATCATGGGTGAAAGCCCCGCCCTTCAGGGCGGGCGTAGGTTACAGGATGTTTTCGCTCGTGAGTTCGCTCATGACGTCGTCGCTCGATTCGAGGAGGTCCTCGATCTGTGCCTCGGTGGTCTGGAAGGAGATGCTCCCCATGTGTCCGGGGAGGTGGTAGTGCCCCCGGTCGATCAACCGCCGATGGAACTCGAAGAGCGCATCGCGGTTGGTCGCCCGCTCGACGCTCTCGACGTCGGTGAGCGGTTCCTCGGGCTCGAAGTGCGGGCAGAACAGCGAACTCGTCCCGAGGACCGTCGCCTCGACGCCGTGATCCGCAAAGATGTCCGCGAGGCCCGCCCGGACCTCCTCGGCCTTCGACTCGGTGTACGCATACACCGGTTCGGAGTCGATGACTTCGAGGGTCCGGAGGCCGGCAGTCGCGGTCATCGGGTTCATCGTGAAGGTGCCGCCTCCGGCCAGGACCGAATCGGCAGGATCGGCGTTCGGCATGGCTCGCTCGAACAGTTCGGCCCGACCGACGAGCCCGCCTATGGGGAGCCCGCCTCCCGCGACCTTCCCGAAGGTGCTCAGGTCCGGGTCGATGCCGACCCGCGCCTGGTAGCTCCCCGGTGAGGCCCTGAATCCCGTGACCACCTCGTCGAAGATCAACTGGGCGCCCCGCTCGCGGGTCTCCTCGCGGAGGAACTCGAGGAAGGACTCCTCGCACTCCACTCCGCCCCCGGCCAGCAGCATCGGCTCGATGATGACGCCGCCGACCTCGTAGGCGTCGAATAGCTCCCGCACGGCGGTCTCGTCGTTCACCGGGAACGCGTGGAGGTGCTCGGCGGCTCCGGGCGGCAATCCGGCAGTCGCGGGCCGGTCGAACGGCGTGTGGATCGCCTTCGAGAGATCGGCACTCCCGCCGTGCCAGCCTCCCTCGGCCTTGAGGATGTGATCCTTGCCGGTCGCGGCCCGGGCGAGTCGAACCGCGTACATCGTCGCCTCGGTGCCCGAGGAGGCAAAGCGGAGCCGATCAGCGGCGGGGAAGGCGCTGAGGATCCCCCGGGCGAACTCGAGGCCGATCTCGTTTGGCGCACCGTAATGCAGGCCGTCCTCCGCCTGGGACTGAACGGCCTCGACCACGTCCGGGTGGGCGTGGCCCAGGACGCTCGCCTGGTGGTTCATCCAGTAATCGACGTACTCGTTCCCGTCGACGTCCCGGATCGTCGCCCCCGAGGCCGACTCGACGTAGATCGGGTGGGGATCGAAGTACCTGATGTTGTGCGAGACGCCGCCGGGAAAGACCGAGGTTGCGGCCTCATGGAGGTGGCGGCTCGTGGACTGATCCGGTGGTGAGTTGTCAGAAGAACCGCCTGAATCCATGCTGGTGACTTCGGCAGGCGTCACCATATTCCTTTGGATCAGGCAGATGTTGACATCCGCCGTGATTTATTGTGTTCGAATCCCGAATACGGAGGTATGACCCCTCCCCTCCCGTCGCTCGAATTCTCCATTGCCGTGGCCTTCGGAATCGGAGTGCTCATCGGGATGGAGCGCGAGCAGAGCGTGTCGGGGGCGGTCTTCGCCGGGAGTCGGACGTTTCCCCTCCTGGCGCTCTACGGGGCACTCGTCTCCGCGTTCTACCCCGGTATGTTCCCGCTGGCGCTTTTTGCCGTGGCGATCCCGCTCACCGTCGCCTACGGGGCCGTGGTGCACCTCGAGGAGAGTTTGGGACTGACCACGCTCGTGGCCGCCCTGCTCTCCGTGTTACTCGGGGCGATGACGACCCACTCAACGCAAGCACGGCGGATCGCGATCGTCATCGCGGGGGTCGTCGTGATCCTCCTCTCGCTGAAGGAGTGGTTTCACGGGGTCGCCGAGAATATCGGCGAGGCCGAGCGGCGGGCCAGCCTGAAGTTCGTCGTGGTGGTCTTCGTCGTGTTGCCCCTCCTCCCGGATCGGAGCCTCGACGTGCTCTTTGGGCTCAACCCCCGGTACGTCTGGTTTCTGGTCGTGCTGGTCAGCGGTCTGAGTTTCGTCGCCTACGTGCTCGGGGAGGTCATCGGCACCCAACGGGGCCTGGTGGCGACTGGCGTGCTCGGCGGGTTCGTCTCCTCGACGGCGACTGCGGTGACGATGGCCGAAAGCACCCGCGAGACCCCCACGCTGTACCGGGTCGCCGGGTTCTCTGCGGTCCTCGCCTCCATAATGATGTTTCCGCGGGCACTGGTCGAGATCGCCATCGTCAACCCGGATCTGCTTTCCTCCGCGGTCGTGCCCCTTGGGGCGATGACCCTGGCCGGGACCGCGATCGGAGCGATCGTGTACTGGCGTTCCCGGATCGAACGCTCCGTCGAGGCGGCGGTCAGGAACCCATTTCACCTCCGGGTCGCGCTCGCCTATGGCGCGATCTTTGCCGTGGTCCTCCTGGTCTCGAAATCCGCCAACGCCTGGTTCGGGGTCTCTGGCGTCTACGGGACGGCCTTCCTCACGGGGCTGGCCGACATCAACGCGATCACGCTCTCGCTGAGCACGCTCTCGGCCGAGGGAGTGATCAACGAGGAGGTCGCGACCACCGGGATCGTGATCGCGGCCATCGCCAACACCGCGGTCAAGGCCGGCATCACCTGGGTGCTGGGAACCCGAAAGTTGGGCCGACTCGTCACATCGATTCTGGGGGCGGTGGCGCTGGTCGGACTGGCCCTGGTGGTGCTGCTGTAGCCTCGTTCGATCGTGCCGGGGGAAGCGTGGTGCCGGTCCGATCAGACCGGTTGTACCGGGTATTTATTTTTGAACCCGTCTATACGGGGGACATGATGTCCGAAGACGCGACAAACGGCGACACCGCTCCCGAGGATGAGCAGGACAGTGCCGCGAAAACCATGGCGACTGAGCTCTTCCGGCACGAACAGGCGATCCGAGAGATACTCGACCCGCTCGTCGTGAAAAAGCTCTCCGGGGAACGAGGGGAGATTCGGGAGCGACTCCGCGAGTTCGGCGATCAGAACCCGACGATATTCCAGGGGCTCGTTCTCACCTCCAGGGGAGTCGAGGAGTTTTTCGACGATGTCCGGGAGGAGTCGGTTCCGGGAGGGACTCTCGAGACACTGGAGGATTTCCGCACCACGTACGGCCCCCTCAGTGACGAGTTCGGGCTCGTCTGGACCGAGAAGCGCCTCGGAGCCAGAAATCCCAATCCACGCGTTTCGACTTCCCGGAATTATAACAGCGACGCGGAACTCCCGCTGATGGAGTGTGAGGTGAAATCAGAGGGCATCACGCTCGGCGAGTTTCGCGTTCCGCCCTCCCACGCGCTGACGTTGGCCGAAACGTTGCTGGCCCACGCCGGATACGTGGTTCGGGACACGATCCAAAGCGGCGAGTCCATCGATCCCGATGAGACTGATCAACTGTTCGAGGAACTCGAGACCCTCACGTCCACGGCCGCTGAAACCCGGGAGTACGTCAAGGCTATCGAGTCCGAGGGTACTGTGAGCGAGGGGGACGACGATGAAGTGACCGGGGACGACGGACCGGCTGTCGACGGCTCGACCGATTACTTCTACTGAGTTCAGACCACGAGCGCGATGAGGAACGCAAGGAGCAGTGAGAGAGTGAGGACGAACTGAATGACGCCGGAGCCGATCACGCCGATCGAGGCGTACGCCGCCGCTTTCAGGCTCTGATCTCCCTCCCTGTGTTCCCGGAATTCGAGGAGGAATACCGTTCCGGCGACCCCGATCACTATTCCGATCGGTCCGAGAACGAAGAGGAGCAGTATCCCGACTATTCCCGCGAATACGCTGTTTCTGGCCGATGCGCCCGCGTACTTTGCCGCGATCGCTCCGGAGAACTGATCGGTCACCACGGCGATGCCCCCGAGTGCCACGAACACTGCCAGAAAGACCAGTCCGGGGGAAGTGAAGCCCGTGCTCCACCAGTAGACCAGAATCCCGGCGATCGACGCCAACGCGCCCGGAACCATCGGAGCAAAACTCCCCACGACTCCGAGGGCCATCAGCGCGACAGCCAAACCGAGGAAGGGATTCATCACCTCCCAGTCCGGGAAGGCTCCCCTTAACAGCTCGGGACAACCGTCCTCGAACGCGGGGCAAACGCTGTCGGATTCGGCCGGGGCAGGTCACGGTGGAACCGTTCGGCTGGGATCGGTCACTGCGCTGGGAGACGAGAACCGTGAGCCGAAAACTCTCGTTGCCGGCGGACGCCGATGAGGCACCTCCCGGCGCCGTGATTGGGGGCCGTGCCTTGCCGGTCGAAGCCCTCCCCGTCGGTTGTCCGGTGGAGGCATCCATCGTCGCTCCTACACGTAGGTTTTTGTAGCGCGGATGGGATTTTCGTATGGAGTCTCCAATGGCAAACGACGCTCACAAATTCGGAACCAGTAACTGGTGGCCCGACCAGTTATCACTTGAAATCCTCGATCAGAACGCACAGCAGGCCGATCCCTATGGCGCGGACTTCGACTACGCTGGGGCGTTCGAAGACCTGGACTACGAGGCCGTGAAGGCGGACCTCGAGTCAGTGATGCGCTCCTCACGGGAGTGGTGGCCGGCGGATTATGGCCACTATGGCCCACTCTTCATCCGGATGGCCTGGCACAGCGCCGGCACCTACCGCATCTCCGACGGCCGTGGCGGCGCGTCCGGTGGCCGGCAGCGGCTCCCGCCGGTCGATAGCTGGCCGGACAACGTCAACCTCGACAAGGCCCGTCGCCTGCTCTGGCCCGTCAAGCAAAAATACGGTCGCAAGCTCTCGTGGGCCGACCTGATCGTCCTGGCGGGAAACGTCGCCCTCGAATCGATGGGCTTCGAGACGTTCGGATTCGCCGGCGGTCGCGAGGACGATTACTTGCCGGACGAGGCCGCCGACTGGGGGCCCGAGGACCAGTGGGAAACCACCTCCGAGGAGCGCTTCGACGAGGACGGCAGCCTCAAAGGCCCGCTCGGAAACACCGTGATGGGGCTCATCTACGTGAATCCCGAGGGACCGAAGGGCGAACCGGACCTCGAGGGCTCCGCGAAGAACATTCGGGAGTCCTTCGGTCAGATGGCGATGAACGACGAGGAGACCGTCGCGCTCATCGCCGGTGGCCACACCTTCGGAAAGGTCCACGGTGCCGCCGATCCCGAGGAACACCTCGGGCCCGAACCCGCGGCAGCGTCCATCGAAGAGCAGGGGCTCGGCTGGGAAAACGACTACGGGGAGGGCAAAGGCCCGGACACGATCACGAGCGGCATCGAGGGGCCGTGGAACACCACGCCGACCCAGTGGGATATGAGCTACATCGACAACCTGCTCGAACACGAGTGGGAGCCGGAGAAAGGGCCCGGCGGCGCGTGGCAGTGGACCACGGAAGAAGGCGAACTCGACGACGCCGCTCCCGGCGTCCAGGACCCATCGGAGAAAGAGGACGTGATGATGCTGACGACGGACGTCGCCCTCAAGCACGACCCGGAGTACCGGCAGATTCTTGAACGCTTCCAGGAGCATCCCGAGGCGTTCCAGGAGGCCTTCGCGAAGGCGTGGTACAAACTCATTCACCGGGACATGGGGCCGCCGGAGCGGTTCCTCGGGCCCGAGGTCCCCGATGAGGTGATGATCTGGCAGGATCCGATACCCGACGCCGACTACGACCTGATCGGGGAGACGGACGTCGCCGAACTCAAGGCGGCGGTCCTCGACACCGACCTCTCGATCTCCCAGCTCGTGAAGACCGCCTGGGCGTCGGCCTCGACGTATCGTGACAGCGACAAGCGCGGTGGGGCCAACGGGGCTCGCCTCCGCCTCGAACCCCAGAAGAGCTGGGAGGTCAACGAGCCGGACGCGCTGGAGTCGGTCCTGGAAACCCTCGAATCCGTCCAGTCGGAGTTCAACGACTCGCGGGATGGGGACGTCCGGGTCTCGCTCGCCGACCTGATCGTGTTGGCGGGGAACGCAGCCATCGAACGGGCGGCGGCGAATGCAGGATACGACGTCACCGTTCCGTTCGAACCGGGTCGGACCGACGCCCTGCCGGAGCAGACCGACGTCGAGTCCTTCCAGGCCCTCAAACCCGTTGCCGACGGGTTCCGAAACTACCACAGCGACGAGGCCGAGCGAAAGCCAGAAGAGCTGCTGGTGGACAGGGCCGACCTGCTGAACCTGGCGGCCGACGAGATGACCGTTCTGGTCGGCGGAATGCGTATGCTGGGGACGAACTATCGCGATTCCGATCTCGGTGTCTTCACCGACCAGCCGGGCACGCTGACCAATGACTTCTTCGTGAACCTGCTCAGCATGGATTACGAGTGGGAGTCAGTTTCGGAGGACAACGAGGAGTTCGAGCTTCGAGACCGCGAGACGGGCGACGTCGAGTGGACGGGATCGCGGGTCGATTTGATATTCGGGTCGAACGCCCGGTTGCGATCGATCGCGGAGGTGTACGGGAGCGATGACGGCGAGGAGAAGTTCGTCTCCGACTTCGTCGATACGTGGCACAAGGTGATGACCCTCGACCGCTTCGACCTGGAGTGATCGGTCGCGAGTCCGAGTCCGTCTCGAACGAGCCCGTTCGCGGGGGTGTCCTTTCCGGCTCTTTCTCGACCCGTTCTGGCTCCCATCGAGCCCGCTGAGACGTGATACGGCTCGTCTGGAGGACCGGAACGTGAGGAGCCCGACCGCGAGCGGGGCGTCGGCCACGAGCCGACCTCCCGGATCGGGCTGTCGAATCGCACCGCCGGCATCCGAGGGGTTTACTACTTCGGGCCGTTACGGTCGGGTGATGCCTGAGGTCTCACTCGACCAGGAGACGATCGACCGACTCGACTCACTCCGCATCGAGGATGAGAGCTACGACGAGCTCATCAACGAACTCATCAACATCTACGAGACGGAGGAGTTGACCCTCTTCAAGTCGGAGTGACCCGACTCGAGTCGCCTTTTGTGCGCATCTCCGACCCGGATGGGATAGATATCTTACAAAACGTCTTTCCTGGCCGCCTCGTTTCGGTCGCGTATGGCATTCGATCCGAACCGCACCGCGATCGTCGTCGTGGACATGCAAAACGGCTTTTGTCACCCCGACGGGAGCCTGTACGCCCCGGCGAGCGAGGACGCGATCGAACCGGTCAACGCGGTCATCGAGGCGGGCCGCGAGGCCGGGGCGTCGGTCGTCTTCACTCGGGACGTGCATCCGCCCGAGCAGTTCGAGGACGCCCACTATTACGACGAGTTCGAGCGGTGGGGAGCCCACGTCCTCGAGGGAACGTGGGATGCAGAACTCCACGACGACCTCGACGTCCGCGATGGGGACCACGTCGTCGTCAAACACACCTACGACGCGTTCTACCGAACTGACCTCGAGGGCCACCTCGACACCCACGGTATCACGGACCTCCTGATCTGTGGAACCCTCGCGAACGTCTGTGTCCTTCACACGGCCGGGAGCGCCGGACTCAGGGATTACCGTCCGGTCGTCGTGGCGGACGCACTGGGGTACATTGACGCGGATCACCGCGAGTACGCCCTCGAACACGCCGATTGGCTCTTCGGCGAGACGATCGAGCGATCGGCCATCGAATTTGCCTGACCGAGTCAGCGTATTCGAGGAGGAATCTGGCCTCGAGCAGTATCTCGTTGCGACGCCGGCGGAGTGACCTCCACCACTCTTTACGATCTGAACCCATCCTCTGTATCTTGCACTGCCTTCTGTATCCATATCCGCCCCCATCTTCGCCCCGGATTATATCGGAACCTCGGGAAGCCCCTGCCCGTTAGGACGGGGAGGATGTCACGCACTCGGGTTCCAGATAGCGGTGTAGACGGGATCGTCACCGGTCGACTCGAAGGCCACGCCCCGCTCGTCCAGTTTCGGAAAGAGGTGCTGTGGCTTTCGATCGTTTATCTGAATCAAAATCCCATCGTCGAGCTCGGCGACCGCCTCGAGGGTTTTCTGGAGGGGTTGGGGCGGGGGCAAATCGCGGACGTCGAGGATATCGTGGTCGGCCCGGTCCGGAACGGTCTCGCTTTCGAGAACAGTCTCGGGATCCATGCTCGCTCGTTCGGGCCGATCTGGGGTAACCCTTCACCCGAACGTGTTCACGGTTGGTCCGTCCGACACAAACATGTTCGGGAGGAACGACTCGGTCTCGGCACGCCAATGATGGCCCATGCGCGCCCGGGACATTGATCTGACCGACCGACCGTTCGTTCTCGTCTGGGAGGTCACACAGGCCTGTGATCTCGAGTGCAAACACTGCCGGGCGGACGCACAACCGGACCGCCATCCCGGGGAGCTGGGGACCGAAGAGGGCAAGCAACTCCTTTCGGAGGCAGCCACGTTTGGCGAGGATCAACTCGTCGTCCTCTCGGGCGGCGACCCGCTCATCCGGGACGATCTCCCCGAACTCGTCGAGTACGGAACCCGCGAGGGCCTCTCGATGACGCTCACGCCGAGTGGCACGGAGTCGCTGACCCCAGACGTCCTCGACGAGTTGGCGGATGCCGGACTTCGGCGACTCGCACTGAGTATCGACGGGGCGACCGCGGCGGCACACGACGAGTTCCGGGGGGAGCCGGGAAGCTTCGAGGGCACGGTTTCTATCGCTCGGTACGCCAGCCAGCAGGGGATCCCCCTCCAGATCAACACGACCGTCTCGCGGGAGACACTCGGGGAACTGCCCGCCCTCGCGGCGCTGGTCGAGGAGCTCGGGGCGGTCCTCTGGTCGGTGTTCTTCCTCGTTCCGATCGGTCGGGGACGGGTACTCGAACCGATCGAGCCGGAGCGGTCGGACCGGGTCATGGAGTGGTTACTCGAACAGTCCCAGGAACGGTCGTTCGGCGTCAAGACGACCGAAGCGCCCCACTACCGCCGAGTCGCCCTCCAACGGCAGGCCGGCGACGCCGTCGAGCCCGCCGACGCCGACACCATCGGTCGTCGAACGGGGATCCGAGCGGGCAACGGGTTCGCGTTCGTGAGCCACCGGGGCGAGGTCTACCCGTCGGGATTCCTGCCGGAGGCGGCTGGTTCGGTCCGGAACCGTTCGATCGTGGACATCTACCGGAACGGCGAACTGTTCACCGATCTTCGCGACGTGGACTCCCTCGAGGGCAAGTGCGGCGAGTGCGAGTTCCGCCAGGTGTGTGGCGGAAGTCGTTCTCGAGCCCACGCGTACACCGGTGACCCCCTCGAGAGCGATCCGCTGTGTCCGTACGTTCCGGCGGGGTACGACGGTCCGTTGCCCGAGCACTCCATCGAAGACACTCGTTCACGACCGACCCCCTCCCAGCGATGAGTATCCCGGCCCTCGACAGGTGAGAGAATCGTCGTGCCGGTCGTGCCGACTTCTCAAGGGTCATATACCCGAGACCGGTATCGGGACGTACCCCGCGATGGACGAGCACATTCTCGATTCGGAGAAGGCCGCACAGCTGGAGGACGAGAGCCGGTTTCAGATCGTCTCTCGGGAGGAACTCCTCGGGGCCATCGAGGAGGGAGACACGGTCGTCGACGTCGGATCGGGAACCGGGTTTTTCACCGACGTCATGGCGAACCGGGCCGGGACGATCCACGCCGTGGACTTCCAGGAGGGGATGCACGCGTTCTACCGGGAGAAGGGCGTGCCGGAGAACGTCGAACTCGTCCACTCCCGAGCGGCAGCAGTCGATATCGATCGCGCCGATCTGATCGTCTCGATCCTCTCCCTGCACGAGATCGACCTGGAGCCCGCGCTGCGGACGTTCAGCGACGTGCTCGGACCCGACGGAGGCCTGTTCGTCATCGACTGGAGTGCGAACGCCGAGACCGATGACGTCCCGCCACGCGAGAAACTCCACACCGCAGCGAGTGCCACCGAAGCCGTCTCCGAGTTCTTCGAGGTTACCGGAGCCGAAAAGCGATACGACACGTTCAAGCTCGTGGCAGAAACGCGGCCCCAGTAGGCTATTCCCGCTGCGCGCCGGGATTCGAGACCGCCCCGTTGGCCGCGGATCCGAAGTCGCGGTGGTACTTCGCCAGCACGCCGTTCTCGTAGGTCGGCTCCGGGTCGTGATCCGCGAGCCGCTGTTCGATCTCCGCGTCCGAGAGATCGACCGAGAGTTCGAGGTCATCGACGTCGATCCGAACCCGGTCGCCGTCTTCGAGGGCGGCGATCGGACCGCCGACGAACGCCTCGGGGGCCACGTGCCCGATCGAAAAGCCCCGGGTCGCCCCGGAGAACCGGCCGTCGGTGAAAAGCGCCACGTCTTCGGCGTGCCCCTGCCCGGCGACCGCCGAGGTGACCCCAAGCATTTCGCGCATCCCGGGGCCGCCCCGGGGCCCCTCGTTCCGGATACAGATGACGTCCCCCGACTCGACGCGGCCCTCCTCGACGTACTCCATCGCCGGCTCTTCGGACTCGAACACGCGAACCGGCCCCTCGTGTGAGAGGTGGTCCTCGCCGGTTATCTTGATGACGGCCCCCTCGGGGGCCAGGTTGCCCGTCAGGATCCGTATCGCGCCACGCTCGGTGATCGGATCCGCCACGGGGTGGAGGAAGGGGGCGTCCAGCTCTTCGATCGACGGCGGATCGATCCGGTCCAGTTCCGCCGCGATGGTCCGGCCCGTGACCGTCAGGGCGTCCCCGTGGAGCAGCCCCCCCTCCTGGAGTTCTCGCAGGACGACCGGGATGCCGCCGACCTCGTGCAAGTCGTTCATCACGCGACTGCCGCCCGGTTGGAGGTGGGCTATTTTCGGGGTGCGAGCGCTCACCTCGTTGAACGTCTCGATATCGAGGTCCACGTCGGCTTCGGCGGCCATCGCGAGCAGGTGCAACACGGCGTTGGTCGAGCCGCCCACGGCCACCTGAAGCGCGATGGCGTTCTCGAAGGACTCCCGGGTGAGGAAATCCGAGGGACGGCGCCGCTCTGAGACGACCTCGACGGCGAGTTCCCCGGCCCGTTCGGCCTCGCGATATCGGGAGTCGCGTTCGGCCGGGGGCGAGGCCGATCCGAGGGGCGCGAACCCGATCGTCTCCGCGATGGAGGCCATCGTGTTCGCCGTGAACATCCCGCCACAGGCCCCCGGACCCGGACAGGCCACCCGCTCCATCCGGTCGAGTTCCTCGGGCTCCATCCCGCCGGTCGTCACCGTGCCGACCCCCTCGAACATGTTCTGGATGGTGATCTCCCGTCCGTCGAGTTCACCCGGCATGATCGATCCGCCGTAGAGAAACACCGCGGGCAGGTCCGTCCTGATCGCGGCCATCATCATCCCGGGCATGTTCTTATCACAGCCGCCCAGGGTGACCAGGCCGTCCATCCGCTCGCCGAAGGCGACCAGCTCGACGGAGTCGGCGATGAGTTCCCGCGAGATCAGCGACGCCTTCATGCCCTCGGTCCCCATCGAGATGGCGTCCGAGATGGTGATGGTGCCGAACTCGATGGGCATTCCGCCCGCCCCGTCGATTCCCTCGCGGGCGCTCTCGGCGACCGCGTCCAGGTGCACGTTACAGGGGGTGATGTCCGCCGCCGGGTTCGCGATGCCGACCATCGGCGAGGCGAGGTCCTCGTCGTCGTAATCCATGGCCCGAAACATCGCCCGGTGGGGGGCCCGCTCGACGCCCTGAATGACCTCGTTGCTCGGGAGGTCGGGATCCTTCTCGTAGTGGAACAGTTCGCGGTCGTCCCGATCTGACATACGGGGTGAACTCCTCCAGGACACTTAAAGTCCGACGTCGACTACGGTGTCGCCCGGTCTTCGGGGCGGGGCCGGCACCGGACCACGAGCACCGCCGGCCGTTCGTTCGGGTGCCCCGTCTCGCGAACGAACGCTACCACAACCGCACGCGGATTGGTCTTCTTCCGAGGTGTCGAAGAACTCCTTCACGGTAGATGAAACGTGAGGGGCCTGGCTCTCACGTGAATCCTCGGGAGTGGCCCGGCCCGGTGAAATTGCTTGCACGGGGGATTCGACGAGCATCGCAACCGGGGCGGTCGTGTACGCCAGTTCACCTCCCGGGAGCTTGTGTACTGTATGGTCTCAGGGGGCCGTGTCAGTGCACTGCGCCGCCCAGGAAGATCGTTCGAATCAGTACGACCACGCCGACGAGGAAGTACGTCACGATAAGCATCAGCATCACCGTCGTCTCGGACAGCCGGTTGTTGAGATATGCGCCGACCTGGCCCCCGAACAGACAGCCCGTCGCGACGAACGACCCGATCACGAACGGGACGGTAAATCCCTCGCCCGTCACGGCGGGAGCGTACCTGAGCAGGGCGATGTTTGCGAGCAGGGCACCGACGATCGTCACGTGCAGGACGATGGCACTCGTCCCCGTCGAGAGTTTCAGGGGGACGCGCCGTCGTAACACGAGCATCGTCTGGGTCAACTCCCCGATGGCTATCCCGACGAGCCCCGCGAGCGTCCCGCCAACCAACGAGATGAGCACATCGGGGATTGCGAGGTGGAAATCGGTCGTGTCGTCTCTGTCGCCCATCAGGGCGTTCCCGTTTGCCATCTCCGATTCGGATGACGCCGGGCCGCCCATCGTGTCGCTCGGCGGCGTCTCCTCGGCGTCGTGCGTATCTGTCATCACGCGGGTCCGGGGTTCGTAGTCCTCATGGAGGACGGCGGCCAACGAGATCTCGGGCTTTTCGGCCACCGTGTCCGCGATCGAAGGGCCGTATTCGTGCGATTCGTACAGGATGATCGACAGGGCGAGTAGCAACGCGCCGAACCCGATCATCAATACGTTCGACGGGACGTAGTACGAACCTGCGCGGGCGATCATCGCAACTGGGACCGTGATCACGAGGATCTTCGCCACGATGTTGAAGTCGATCTGATGGCGGTACCAGTAGGCGGCGACCGACGAGGAGTACCCGAACAGTTCGACGAACAGCGCAAGGCCGACCGCGGCATTGGCAGTAAGGTGGGGGAATCCAGGGACAATGACCGGGAAGACGAACAGGAAGGCCGGCACGAACAGCACGGCTGCCTCCATCGCGAAGGTGTTAACGATCGTCGCGATCGTGAACCCGAGGATCACCAGCAGTGCGAGACCGACGAGCGGGACGCCTGTTCCGAACAATTTATGTCACTCCTTGTACCGGATCGGATGGATGCCTGTGACACAAGCCGTCAAGTCGGGGAATGGGGGTCACGACATCACGCCCTGGAGAACTGGTATATGAAATATATTTCTATCGCCTCCCTATGTGTCACTTCCTGACACGGATGTTATCGTGGCCCACGATTATTGCCGGTGGCGGGGAAGGGGGACTTCATACGTCGCAGCGGTGCAGTCATGGCGAGTGGGGGTTCACGCACAAGGACAACCGTGATGGTGACGAGTTCGAGTGCCTGACGTGTGGAAAAGAACTCCACGCCGATTATAACGCCGCCCGGAATCGGGTGGCGGCTTGTCCAGCACTGGCTCAAGTCTGGTGCTGGACGGGCCACCA